>NZ_LOWC01000007.1:0-110070 GCF_001522845.1 Burkholderia sp. BDU5
AAGCGTCAGGCATCCGCAGCGTCGCTACCCCGCAAACATCATCTTCCAAGCACGGCCACTTCAAACGCTCAATTCCAAAACGCCGTCGTTTAGTGTCGGATTTGGACCGGCGTTCACAGCACGTCGTCGAGCATCACAACGCGCTTTCCCGCCGCTTGCAGCCTTTCTATCGTATTACCGTTCCCGTTCGAGCTGCCCAGGCATGAACCCGTGCAGCGTCGGCTTGACGTTCGGTCCGACGCTTTCGTTCAGATAGTTTTGCCACGCGGCAGACATGATGACCGTTCGGACGCCCTGCTCCGCCAATGCATACGTCATCACCGCATTGTCGTGCTCGACGCATTGGCGATGCGTTTCCTCGAAAGCTGGGTCAGTTGCATGGGCCGACATCGTTTCGTCATCCTCTGCTTGATCGCCATGAACGACGCGGCCAGATCGACCCAGCCCGCGTCGAATTGCAGGCGGCCGTTGCGGATGACGGACTGGCCCTTGAGCACGAGGCGGGGTTTCACCTCGGGCGAGTAGTTCAGCGCGACCGCGGCCGGGAAGAACTTGCACACGAGCGGGTAGACGCCTTGCCCCATGCAGTCCATGCGCGAGCGTTCCCCCGTTCTTCCCATACGAAGACGGGGACGGCACGTGGTCGCAACGTCCGTAGGGGCTGCGCCAGCCGCCTGAGCCCGACGAAGGGAAATCGCCGCGCTTTCGGCCCGGCAAACGCGATCCGGTCTGACCGTGTCCTTCGTGCGAGCCGTACCGCACCGAGCAACGGCATATCGCGCGGCGAATCTGCAGCGCCGTCGGCGCAGCGGCCGGCGCCATGAGCGGCGCCGCTGCCGTGCTATCCGGCGCCGAGATCGGCTCGGCCCTCGCTGTACGCATGATCCGCAAGCATTTCGACGGCATCGCCGCCTGCACGCAAACGCGTCAGACCAACAGTTTCCTGGAAGCGCTCAACGGCCTGTTTCAGGCCGCCAAGCGACGCGCGCGCGGTTACGCCAAACTTACCACCATGCGTACCGTGCTGTTCCCGATCGCCGGCAAGCTCGACTTCGCTTCGATCAACCTGCATGCCGCACACCCCACTCAAATTTCAACGGAGCCACGAATCGGGAAGAGCAACGCAACGGCATGACATTCATCGCAGATATTCTGTCGAGCAACGCGGCCGGCCTCGCGATTAAGGTGAAGCTCCCGGAAGCATTGTGGTCGGAACGGACGAAAACGGCGATCGGACAGTCGAGCATATCGACAGCGGCCGACGCGTGGCCGCCATGACGGACGATCTTCACACGCTCGAAAAATGGGCCGGCGCGCTGCTCGCCAAACTGTCGCCTGCCGCCCGCCATCCATCGCCGAACGAGCTCGGCCGCGATCTGCGTCGCCGCGCAGCAGAATCCGGACGAATCCGCGTATAAGCCGCGGAAAGTAAAGCGCGGCGGGAAACGCTCGCGCGACAAGGCTGGCCGCGTGGAGCGCAAGAGGATGTTTCGGGAGCTGCGCACCACCCGCTATCTGCGAATCGGCGTCGACGACACGGGCCTCGCGATCGGTTTCGACGAGCGGCTGTCGCGCATCGCCCAGATCCGCCAGAAAGGCCTGAAAGCGCCCGTCGAGCCGCACGACATCTCATGCCGCATCAAATGATTTCCCCGTGGCATGACGCCTCGGCAACGGCAAACGGAACGGGAACACGCGCGGCGGGTATACCTCGCAGTCGCACAGCGCGCCGGGGCTCGCCCACGCGAAGAATTCGCCTGACTGCACGATGCCGCGCCGTCGCGGCCGCGCTCGACCATACATCTTGCTCCATACCGCGATCCCACACAGGATCAGGCGGGCCGCCTGCCTGCCATCCGTGAGCGCCGGGTGCCGGCACTACCATTTCTCGCAGGAAATTTGGGCGGCCACGGAAATCGAATTCTAATTACAAAAAATAATAATCATCATGAAAAAATATAATATCCACCATCGAAAATAAAATGAAAAGCAGATCTACACTTCCTTTCAACAAGACAAAGCACGCATCATATCGACACCATTAAAAATACATTGCCTCAACCACAATACGGCCACCACTTAAAAAACCAATTCCAATCAACACCATATCACCCCGATCTGACGCAAAATATTAAATGCCAATTTAAAAAACAACCCGCCACTCCATCAATTCGACCAACCAAGAACAACAAAGAGAGTTCATTGGGATCACCACCCCATACGACAACCTCGCAGAGCATTTAATTCGCCCGGCATAACTTTCATGCAAACCGAGGGGCGCTTTAAAATTCTGCATAAATTTCGAATCTCGGGAAATCATTCAAAATATGCGACAGGAGATTCAAATGAACAACTTGATCAAAAAAATCACTTTTGCCGCGGTCAGTTCACTGATCGCGACCAGCGCGCTTGCCCAGCTAATCAAAACGCAAGGAGGCGTGACGCAAATCACGTTGCCGGAGCGCGGTCTACAAGTTACTGGGATCGATTTCAAGAACGCTCTGCCGATGCCGCTGCCGAAACCGATCCTGGCGCCGCCCACGATGTTGGATTCGCTGATGTACAACGCCAAGCCGGCTCTCGGCACGCCTGGTTACGCGCGAGGCGGCGCTGGAGACGGCAAGCAGCGGCCGGTGCAACTAGTGGCCCCCGTGAACTTGAATCAGGGCGGAATCGAACCGCAAGAGTACGGATCGTCTAATCAGCCGTACACCACCAGCCAAGTGAACGCATACGGAGACAATACCCAGTATTACTATCCGTTCCGTCCAGCCGGTAAGTTGTTCTTCAACATCGGCTCGGCAACCTATCTGTGTTCCGCATCCCTCATCAAGCCGGGTGTTGTCGTCACGGCAGCGCATTGCGTGGCGAATTTCGGCCAACGACAGTTCTACTCGAACTGGGTATTCGTTCCCGACTATAGCAACGGAACTGCGCCCTATGGCGTGTGGAGCGGGGCATCCGCGACCATCATGACGTCCTACTACGACGGCACCGATCCATGCGCCGTTGCCGGCGTCGTCTGCCAAGACGACGTGGCTGTGATCGTGCTGGTTCCGCAAGGAGGATCGTACGCGGGCAATCGCACCGGATGGTATGGCTATGGATGGAACGGCTACAGCTACAATCCGTCAGGACTCGCTTTGATCGACCAACTCGGTTACCCCGTGGCGCTGGATAATGGCGTCTACATGGAGCGCAACGAATCGCAAGGTTTCGTGTCATCCAGCTACTCGAACAACACGATCATCGGATCGCTGATGACTGGAGGATCGAGCGGCGGCCCGTGGCTCGTCAATCTTGGCATGCCGCCGGCGCTCAACGGCACGGCTTTCGGCAACGCGTCCGCACACAACACCGTGGTCGGCGTGACGAGCTGGGGCTATACGGACACTACGGTGAAACAGCAAGGCGCGTCCCCGTTCACGAGCGGCAACATCGTGACGCTCGTGAATGTCGTATGCAGCAGCACGCCAGCAGCTTGTTGACGGCCATCTAAAGGAGTGCGCCGTGCATGGCGTCGCGCTCGTCGTGCCGATGAGGCACGGCAGGTCAGACGCTTTCTGCGGCGCATCCTCGCAGTTGTCAACGACAACGAGAACGCGCGCGAAACGTCGGGCTCGATGCTGACGGCCCTGGGCATTCAGGTGGATCCGGCGACACCGGCAGGAAGACGGCAATACTCGGCGTGAGCGTGTACGAATCGGCCATTCTCAAAGGGGATCAGACGATCTTCGGCGAATTCATCCCCAAGCCGATTCATCTGGACACGCTCAGCAGCGTCGTCGGCCGGCTCCTCAAACGATCGCGGCCTTTCATGCGCACGCGACCGTTGCGTCGGCGCGCATTCGATGCATGCGAACCCGCTCGACGCAACCGCTACGCCGCGACCTGCCCGCGGCTCGCCTTCCGTTCGCGCGCCGCCACGCCGCCGCGCCAGTCTTCGCCGCCTTCGAGCGCAGGTGTCGAGTCGAACAACTCCGCGATCCAGTCGGCGAACACGCGAACCTTCGCGGACAAATGCCGGTTGTTCGGATAGACGATCGAAATCGGCTTGGGCTTCGGATTGAAGCCCGGCAGCACTTCCAGCAGCGATCCGTCGAACAGGTGCGGCAGCACCATGAACAGCGTCGGCTGGATCATGCCGAAGCCTTCGACGCCGCAGGTCACGTAGGCATCCGAATCATTGACGGTCACGACGCCGTTCAGCTTGACCTCGACCGGCTTGCCGTCGATCACGAACACCCACGGCACCGGCCGCGAACCATGGCTCGCGCGAAAATTCACAGCGTGGTGCGCAGCCAGCTCCGCGATCTCCTGCGGCTCGCCGAAGCGCTTCAGGTAGTCGGGCGACGCACAGGTGACGCGCTTGAGCATCCCGATCCGGCGCGCGACCATCGACGAATCCTCGAGCGGCCCGATGCGAATCATGCAGTCGATCCCCTCTTCGACCGGATCCACCGGACGATCGGACAATCCCAGATCGAGCACGATGTCCGGATAGCGCTGATGGAAGATCGGCAGCGCGGGAATCACGAGCCGCCGTCCGAGCGAGCTCGGCATGTGCACGCGCAGCGCGCCGCTCGGCTTGCGGTTGCCGACCTGAAAGCTCGCGTCCGTCTCCGCGATCTCGGTGATGATCTTGATGCAGTGTTCGTAGTACGCGGCGCCTTCCGGCGTCAGCGACAGCCGACGCGTCGTCCGATGCATCAGGCGCACGCCGAGCAGCGCCTCGAGATTCTGGATGATCGTCGTCACCGACGCACGCGGCATCCCGAGCGTCTCGGCGGCCCGCGTGAAGCTGTTCGCATCGACCACGCGGGTAAAGACTTCCATTGCCTGGATGCGGTCCATGCTATCCCCCTTCGAATCGTCAACTGGGCAGAATAGAGCACGCGGCAGCCCCGATTCAAGCCGCTTCGCGACTATTCGCTTTCGCCGAATAGTCGGGCATTTCGCACGGCAAGGGTCCGCATCCGGATGCGGTCGATTCGGCGGCGGCCTCGACCGGCATCGTCGCCGATCGAGGTCGAACGAGGTCGATCATTCGTGCGCCGAACTAAGGCGCAAAGCGCAGCGTATGCTCGGTCGGCCCCGGCAGGAACGGCATCGGCTCGCCCTTCACCCACGCCTCATGGCCCGCCAGAAAGAACGGGCTGAGCGGATGCCCGCTCTGCCCGCCCGGCATGTTGAAGAGGCCGTCCTCCTCGTGCCCCGGCGACACGACGATCCGCTCCGACTGCCCGAACTTCGGTCCGGCGACGCGCGGCATGTTCGCGTCGCCCGGCACCTGGTCGGCGGGCGCGGACAGCCAGCGTCCCACGAGCGGCACGCTGCGCGCGAACGGATGCGCGATCCGCAGCGTGTTGCGCTCGCCCCAGGTCGCGTCGGCGAGCGGCGCGCCCGTCCCGGTCAGTGCGGCAATCGTCCGATCGATCGCCGTCAGTTGCACGTCGCGCCAGCTCGCCGCGTCGGGCGGCAGCCACGCGGCGGGCTGCTCGTCGAGCAGCCGCGCGATCACGACCGGCCAGCGCGGATTCGCCAATGCGTAGTCGGCGTCGGGCTGCTGCTGCTTCAGCCGCGCGTCGAGACTGCCGAAAATCACGTCGTAGAGCCGATGCAAATAGCCGCGCGCGAGCGTGTACCCGACCGAATCGATGCTCGCCCGTCCCGTCCAGCCGTTCACGAGCAGCCGCCGGAATTCCGCGCGCGCCGGATGGCCGGCGAGCGCCGCATCGTCGAGCACGCGCAGCGCCCGGTCGCGCCACGGTGACATGAAGCGCGCGCGATCGTCGAGATCGAGCCGGTACGCGGACCGCTCGTCGGTGCGGCCGAGCGCCGTCAGGCCGTCGCGCAGCTGGCGCGCGCGCGCGCCGAGGTCCGCGCCGCCGTCGCCGATCAACCGGTACGCATCGCTCGCCAATTGCCGGTTGTTCGCTGTCCACAACTGACCGCCGGCAGGATCGACGATGCGCGGATACGCGTCGGGCGGCAGCGCCGCCTGCCACGACAAAGCGCCGCTGTCCGGCCGGCTTCTGCGGTCAGGCAACGCGCCCGCGATCGTCCAGCCGATGCGCCCCGTGCTGTCGCCGATCACGATGTTCTGCGCGGGAAGGCCCGCCGCGTTGGCGATCCGGATCGCATCCTCGATGCTGGCCGCACCGGTCATCCGCGCGAATGCCAGATTCACCGCGCCGCTCGACTGCGCGATCCAGTGCGCCGCATAGAACTTGCCGCCGATGTCGCGCACGGGGCCGGCCGTCGTCTCGAGCACGGTCAGATCGACGGGTGCGCCGCCGCGGACGCGAATCGTCTCGATGCTCTCGCGCGCGGTCTGCCATCCGTCGCCGAGCCTGAAGCGGCGCGGATCGCGCGCGTCGCGCTCGAGCGGCACGAGATCGAGGCAGTTCGCGTAGCCGTTCGTGAAGCCCCATGCGATGCGCCCGTTGCTGCCGACGACGACGGCCGGCAAGCCGGGCAGCGTCACGCCGACGACGCGCGTCGCCGGCCTTGCGCCGCCCGACGACGTGAACGCCGCGCGATACCAGATGTTCGGCAAGCCGAGCGACAGATGCATGTCGTCGCCGACGATCGCGGCGCCGCGCACGCTGCGGCTGCCCGCGAGCACCCAGTTGTTACTGCCGACCGACGATCGTTCGTCGAGCGACACGCTGTCGATCGGCGCGGTGGGTCCCGCTTCGCGCAGCCACGCGGGCGCGGCCGCGCTGACCCGCGCGACCGGCGCAGCGACGCCCGACGCATCGAGCGGCGCATCGAATCGGCTCGACGACGGCAGCAGAAACGCGAGCTGCTCGGGCGTCGAGTGCACTTGCAGCCAGTGCCGCGCGAACTCGCGCGACGCGAGCCGGCCTTGCAGATCGAAGTACATCGCCCAGATCACGAGCATCGAATCTTCGAGTCGCCACGGCTGCGGCTGCATGCGCAGCAGCGCGTATTCGAACGGGCGCGCGCGCAGCGCCGCCAGACCGTCGTTGACGCCTTGCGTGTAGCGCTGCAGCAAGCGCAGGTCGTCGGGCGGCAAATGCGCGACGACGGCCGCAGCGAGCGCGCGGAATCGGAACAGACGATGATCGCGATCGACGTCGAGCGCGATCGGCCCGAACAGCTCCGACAGCTCTCCCGCGCCGCTCCTGCGCAGCAGGTCCATCTGGAAGAAGCGGTCCTGCGCATGCAGATAGCCGATCCCGTAAGCGGCGTCGAACCGGTCGCGCGCGGAAATCGTCGGCACGCCGAACGCATCGCGCTCGACTGTCATCGGCGCGCCGAGCGTCGGTGCGCGGACCTCGCCGTCGAGCTGCGGGAGACTCGAACGCAGATACGCCGCCGCGCCCGCGATCGCGAGCAGCAAGCAGAGCAGGATCAGGCCTGACAGGATCTTCAGGTGGCGCCGCATGCGGTTCCGGGTCGAGGCCATGGTTGCGCGAATCCGTGAGTTGCGCCGGCGCGCCGCCTGCCCGATTCCGGGCGAAGGGCGGCCGCGCTTGCGGGTTGAGCGGTGAATCGGCGCCGTCTTCGGTGCTTTCTTCACGCGCCGAAGGCGGCCTGGCGCCGCGCGTCGACATCGATCGTCACATCTTCGCCGACAGCTTGATCGCGTGTCATGTCATCCGCGCGACCTGCCTCGAATATCCGGCAGCAGCGCGCGTTCCGTCAAGGCACCGCGCGCCGAAGAAGCGGTGGCTTTTGCGCTCGCGCACGCGCCGATACGGTTGATCCTTCTTGCGCTTCCGGCACTCGCCAATATGGCGAATCGCGCTGCAGCCGTTTGCACATGCCGACGCAAACCAAACGACAATCAGCCGCCACCGTCAGATGTTTCAATTCGATGAACGGATCGAGCGTGCCATATCGAACGAGACAACGAATGGTTACGATAATCCGCCGTTGCACCGAAAATCGCCGGGCATGGACGCGGGCCGGACAACGTCGTCTCAGCGATTGTCATACCGACCGCTTCAAACATTAAAAATACCTTTCGTATCATGCAGTCGCATGATCACCTCGAATGTTCATCGTTACCCCAGTCAATCCTGGTTTAATGATGCGGCTGCAAGCAGCGATCGTCCGTTAGCATTCGATAATTCCGCGGACGTCGATTCGAACGAAAAAGCGGCAATAATGTGGCCGCTCGATGCCTATCCGGAAAATGACGGTAGCGACTTCTCGTTCGCTGCTTCGAGATTCGCCACGACGCGCTTGCGTCGCATTCGAACGCGCCGCGCGGCCGATGACCCCGACGGCAACGCCATCATCCGGCACTTAATGAATGACGCGAAATCATCCTCGCCTGAATTCCGGGAACCCGGCCGCCATCCGCCGCAAGCGGCACGCCGTCGGCCCCGGCGCGCCCGCGCAGCGCGCGTGACAGCGCCCCGCATGCGATCACGCGAATCGGCTCGAACCCGGATCGGCTCTTTCCAATGAACGACCTCCTCCCCCACTACGAACGCGAAATCGCGCTGCTGCGCAACGCGGTGCGCGAATTCGCGATGCGCCATCCGAAGATCGCGACGCGCTTCGGCATCGCCGATGGCCACAGCGACGATATGCACGTCGAGCGCATGCTCCAGTCGTTCGCGCTGCTCGGCGCGCAGATCGGCGAGTCGCTCGACGACGACTACCCGGCATTCACCGAATGCACTACTCGAAATCACATGCCCCGATTATCTGCGTCCGTTTCCCGCGTGAGCGATCGCGCAATTCGGCGCGGCGTCGACGTTCAGCCAGTTGACAGAAGGCGTGACGATCCGGCGCGGCGCCACGCTCGAAAGCGGGGTCGGCGCGAACCGGTTCCGCGCCGCGTAGACGTCGCACTCGCGCCCGTGACGATCGTCGACGCACGCTATCGCCCGGCGTCGGCCGCGCCGTCCGCCGCGCGGATGCCGCCGTCGTCGACCGGCATTGTGTCGATCACGTTCGATTCGCTGACCGCCCAGCCTGTGCTCGCTGCGCCGCGCGCGCAGCCTGCGCGTGCACCTGCACGGCGATGCGCCGCTCGTCGCCGCGCGCCTTGACGCGTTCGCGATGCGCGTGCCGACCGCGTTCGTCGAGCCCGACGGCGACGGGCGCTGGAAACCGCTGTCGAAGGCGCCGCTCGCGCCGGTGGGATTCGCCGACGAAAGCGCGCTGCTCGATTCCGCGCACAGCGCATCGCCGTTCCGGCTATTGATGGAATATTTCGCATTCCCGGCCAAATTCGATTTCGTCGACATCGACGTCGCGCGTATCGCGCGCGCCACCGGCACGGGCAGGCGCATCTCGCTGCATCTGCCCGTCGTCGACCTCGCAATGGATTCGTCGCATGCGCACGTGCTCGACACGCTTTCCGCTTCGAACCTGCGTCTCTTCTGCCCGCCGATCGTCAATCTGTTCAGCCAGGATGCGATGCCGATCTCGCTGCGAGACGCTGCGACCGCACATCGCGTCACGTCGCGGGCACTGAAGTCGAACGGCATCGAAGTGCGATCGATCGACGCGGTGCGCATCGCGCGCGAAGGCGAGCAAGGGGAGAACCTCGACGTGACGCCGTATCGCTCGCTGCTGCATGGGCGGCGTGGTCGCGACGAGCAGGTCTACCGGATCGCCGAGCGCGATCCGTGCGCAGACGGCGCGCAATCGACCTCACCCACGTCGCTCAGGCTCATCGACGCGGACGGCGCGCCCGTCAAGCCTCGCGGCGCTCAGTTGAACGTCGAGCTGAACGGCACGAACGGCGGCGATCCGCAGACGCTGCCGATCGGCGATCCCGAAGGCGACTTGCTCAACGAGAAGGACAATCTGCCGGGCCAAATCACGATCCTGCGCCGGCCGGCGCAGCCCCGCCGGCTCCCGCGCGACCACGGCGCGCTCTGGCGTTTGATCGCGGCGATGACGCCGCACGCGCTGCCGCAGCAGCCGTCGGGGCTCGGCGCGCTGACATCGCTGCTCGTTCAGTACGCGGCGCGCGCGTCGAGCGCGGTTCCGCCGATCGACGGCATCGTGAAGCTCGATCACAAGGCCGCCGTGCGCTGGATGGCCGTGAAGCCGATGCCGACGTTCGTGCGCGGCATCAAGGTCGCGCTGACGTTGAACGAAGCGGCGTTCGTCATGAGCAGCCTGAAGGTGTTCATTGACGTGATGGACAGCTTCGTTGCGCCGCACGCGCCGCGCGGCGGCTTCATCCAGCTCGTCGTGCATTCACGGGACACGGGCGAGAACTGTATCGATGCGCGCCGCGCGGCGGGATCGCGCAGCTCGTGTAGCTTCGCTCGCCGATCCGCACGGCGAGCGAAGCTACACGATTTTGTGAAGGCGCACCGCCGGATGCCGCCGTTCGCCGCGTGCGTTCAGTGCGAGGATCCGATGGACGCTGCGTTACGCGATCGCCTGAATCGTCGACGAAGGGTCAGCGAAGGTTCAAGTCGCGAACCTCGATCCGTACGACCAGTCCGCACCGCACCATTTCCGAGCATCGCCGCACATGTCGCGCCATATGCCGCGCGAACGCGGACACGTTTCCACGGATTGTGGTTTTTCCGAGTCAATCCGTAGCGTGATTTCCACAATTCAGTACTAAACTAAGCAAAATGGGCTCGGCAAGTGCCGGCGCCCGCCGGGAGACGCCGCCATGAATCGGCCGCTGATTCGGATTCCCCTTCGCCCGACCGGAACCCTGTCGTTCTGGAAAGCGCTCAAGTGGTCGCTGATCGCGATCGTCGCGGTCGCGCTCGCGATCGTCGCGCGCCTCGTCCAGATCGAGATCGAGACCTCCCGGCTGCAAGCGCGCTTCTTGTCTGAACTGACGCGCGACGTCGGCTACAGCGTCGACGAAGGCGCGAGCGACCGCATCCGCTTCCCCGAAAACGGCCCATACGACCTGCGTCTCGGCTATGCGCTGCTGCCGTCGTTCCAGCAGCGGCTGCTGTCGCACGGCTTCGTCGTCGCGTCGCAGGCGCGCGCGTCCGACCGGATGCTGTCGCTCGCCGACGACGGCCTCTTCCTGCCGTACGACGAAAAAGACCAGGCCGGCCTGTCGATCGTCGACTCGACGGGCTCGCCGCTCTTCGGCGTCGCCTATCCGCACCGCGTCTACCGCGACTTCGAGACGATCCCGCCGCTCATCGTGCAATCGCTCCTCTTCATCGAGGATCGTTATTTGCTCGATCCGAACCAGCCAAACCGCAATCCGGCGCTCGACTGGGGGCGTTTCAGCCGCGCGCTCGCCGACCAGGGGCTGCGCTTCGTGAACCGCCATCAGGCGACGCCCGGCGGCAGCACGCTCGCGACGCAACTCGAGAAATTCCGCCACTCGCCCGACGGCCGCACCGCGACGCCGTCGGAGAAGCTCCGGCAGATCGCGTCGGCATCGGTGCGCGCGTATCTGAACGGGCCGCAGACGATGGCCGCGCGTCAAGCGATCGTCGTCCATTACCTGAACTCGGTGCCGCTCGCCGCGCGCGCGCGCGTCGGCGAAATCACGGGCATCGGCGACGGCCTCACCGCGTGGTACGGCCGCGACTTCGATGAAGCGAACCGGCTGCTCGCCGCGCCGACGACGCCCGACAACGTCGACGCACAAGGGATGGCGTTCCGGCAAGTGCTGTCGCTGATGATCGCGCAGCGCGCGCCGTCGTACTTCCTGAATCGCGGCTACCCGACGCTGCAGCGGCTCACCGACAGCTACCTGCGCCTGCTCGCGACAGGCGGCGTGATCACGCCCGCGCTGCGCGACGCCGCGCTTGCCGCGCACATCGAGCGCAGCGCGGCGCCCGCCGCAACCGAAGCGCAGTCGTTCGTCACGCGCAAGGCGGTGACGTCCGCGCGCTCGCACCTGCTCGGCGCGCTCGGCATCGACAACGTCTACCAGCTCGACCGCCTCGACCTGCGCGCGACCGACACGCTGAACGACAAGGTGCAGCAGGCGGTCGCCGCGGGCCTCGCGCGCGCGGCGACGCGCGACGGCGCGCGCGAGGCCGGTCTCTACGGCTTCGAGATGCTGCGCCCGGGCGACGATCCGTCGAAGATCCTGTACAGCTTCACGCTCTACGAGCGCCGCAACGGCGCGAACCTGCTGCGCGTACAGACCGACAGCGTCGACCAGCCGTTCGACATCAACCAGGGCGCGCGCCTGAACCTCGGCTCGACCGCCAAGCTGCGCACGATCGTCACGTATCTGCAGATCATCTCCGAGCTGCACACGCGCTACGCGGACATGAGCGCGGCCGAGCTCGCGAAGGTGAAGCCCGATCCGACCGATGCGCTCACGCGCTGGTCGCTCGATTATCTCGCGCACACGCCGGACCGTTCGCTGCCGGCGATGCTCGCGGCGGCCGTCGAGCGCAAGTATTCGGCAAATCCGGGCGAGACGTTCTACACGGGCGGCGGCGCACAGAGCTTCACGAATTTCGAGAAATCCGACAACGGCAGGATCCTGACCGTGCACGTCGCGTTCCAGAACTCGGTGAACCTCGTGTTCGTGCGGCTGATGCGCGACATCGTCCATTACGAGATGCTCCGCACGAGCGGGCCATCGGCGTCGTGGCTCGACGATCCCGCGCAGCGCCAGCGCTATCTGCTGCGCTTCGTCGACGCAGAGAGCCGCGTGTACGTGAAGCGCTTCTACACGAAGTACGCGGGCAAGCCCGGCGACGACGCGCTCGCCGCGATGCTCGACAACGTGCGCAAGTCGCCGCCGCGCGTCGCGACGGTGCTGCGCAGCGTCGCGCCCGAGCAACCGCGCGCGTGGTTCGACGCAAAGATGCGCACCGCGCTGCACGGTACGCCGGCCGCGGCGAAACTGTCGGACGACACGCTCGAAAAGCTCTATGCGAAATATGCGATCGACCGATTCAACCTCAACGATCGCGGCTACATCGCCGGCGTGCATCCGCTCGCGCTGTGGACCCTAGCGTATCTGCGCCGGCATCCGGGCGCGTCGCTCGACGACGTGCAGAAGGCGAGCCGCGACGCGCGGATCACGTCGTACGCGTGGCTCTTCAAGACGCGTTATCACGCGACGCAGGATCGCCGCATCAAGCGCATGGTCGAGCTGCGCGCGTACGACGCGATCGGCGAATCGTGGCGTGCGCTCGGCTATCCGTTCGATCATCTGACGCCGTCGTACGCGGCGGCGATCGGCGCGTCGGGCGATCAGCCGGCCGCGCTCGCGAAGCTCGTCGGCCTGATCGCGAACAACGGCGCGAAGGTGCCGAACGAGCGGATCGCGTCGCTCGAGTTTGCGCACGGCACGCCGTACGAGACACGTTTCGTTCGCGCGGCCGCGCAGCCGCAACCGCTGCTGTCACCGGAGATCGCGAACCAGGTGCATGCGCTGCTCGGCGACGTCGTGCAGAAAGGCACGGGCCGCCGTCTCGCCCAGGGATTGACGTTCCCCGACGGCCTGACGCTGCCCGTGTACGGCAAGACCGGCACGGGCGACCAGCGCTTCAACGTGTACGCGCGCGGCGCGCGCTTGATCGAATCGCGTAAGGTCAATCGGAGCGCGACGTTCGCGTTCTCGCTCGACGATCGATTCTTCGGCGTGCTGACCGCCTACGTCCACGAGCCGTACGCGGCGCGTTACGATTTCACGAGCGCGATGGCGGTGCAGTTGCTGAAATCGCTCGCGCCGGCGCTGCAGCCGCTGACGACCGCGCCCGCCGAGCCGAGCGCGAACGAAGCGACCGCGAAGGCCGCCGCCGCGGGTTGATCGGACATCGCGCGGCCGGCCGCATTCAGTCGGGGCCGGCCGTCGAAGCATCTCCTTCGCCCGGCCGCTCCCACTTGCGCGCGCGGCCGAGCAGCGCCCGCACCTCGTCGTCGCTCGTCTGATCGAAGTCCCGATAGAACTGGCCGATGCCCATCAGCCAGTCCGGCCGCATCACGCAGACGATCGCGTCCGCCGCCGCCTTTACCTTCTCTGCGCTGCTCGGCGATGCGACCGGCACCGCCGCGACGAGCTTCGCCGGCTTGCGCTCACGCACCGCTTCGATTGCGGCGAGCATCGTCGAGCCCGTCGCGATCCCGTCGTCGACGACGATCACGGTCCGGCCTTCGACGTCGGGCGGCGCGTGATCGCCGCGATACGCGGCCTCGCGCCGTGCAAGTTCGTCGCGCTCGCGCGCGATCGTGTCGGCGAGCTCGCGTTCGGACACGTGCATCGCGCGCAGCACCGATTGCTCGAGCAGCACGACGCCGCCCGTCGCGATCGCGCCCATCGCCAGTTCCGGATTGCCGGGCGCGCCGAGCTTCCTGACGATCAGCACGTCGAGCTTCACGTGCAGCGCCTTCGCGACTTCGTACGCGACCGGCACGCCGCCGCGCGGCAGTGCGAGCACGATGACGTCGCTGCGGTTCGCATAATCGGCGAGATGCGCGGCGAGCTGCCTGCCCGCATCGACGCGATCGCGAAAATAATCGTTCATCACGCCTCCTTCGCCGCGTCGCGATCGACATCCTCGCGATGCCGCGGCTCGTTCGATTGCATGCGCTTGCATGCAGGAATGTGCGTCGACGCGCGACGCACGGAACGTCGCACTATGTGTGCGCATCGCCCGCCGTCTGCGCGTCGATCCGTTGCGCGAGCGCGGTGAGCGCGTCGGTCACGGCGACCGGATAATCGGCCGCGTGCGCGAGATCGCGCAGCGCCGCGGGCAGCGCGTCGAGCTGGCCGCGCGCGTGCGCGCGCACGTCGGCCAGGCTCGGCAACGATGCAACGCGCTCGCCGTCGATCACGAATGGCTCGAGCAACGCGACGCCCGGATGCGCTTCGTCACGCAGCGCGAGACTGTCGCCATCGAAAGCGCCGTCGTCGCGACAGCGGCGGTACACCTGCTTGCGTCCCGGCCACGTCGCCTTGCCCTCCGAGCGCTTGCGGCGCGGCACGCCCGCGTACTCGGTCAGCTTGTACGCGCAATCCGCATATGGCGCGTCCGCCGACGTGTTCATCCGCGTCCCGACGCCGAAGCCGTCGATCGGCGCACCCTTTCCGATCAGCGCTTCCAGCTTGTATTCGTCGAGATTGCCGCTTGCGAAGATCGTCACCTGCCGCAGGCCTGCGCGATCGAGAATCGCGCGCACTCGCATCGCGTGCTGCGCGAGATCTCCGCTGTCGAGCCGCACGCCTTTCACCTCGACGCCGTCGCGAGCGAGCTTCTTCGCGACGTCGATCACCTTGTACGCGGCCGCTTCGGTGTCGTATGTGTCGATCAGCAGCATCGCGTTGCGCGGGAACGAACGTGCGAAATGCTCGAACGCGAGCGACTCGCTGTCGTGCGCCTGCACGTACGAATGCGCCATCGTACCGTACACGGGAATGCCGTAGCGCAGGCCGGCGAGCAGCGTCGCGGTGCCGGTGAAGCCCGCGATATAGCTCGCACGGGCCGACAGCAGCGCCGCTTCCGCGCCGTGCGCGCGACGCAGCCCGAAGTCGACCAGCGTCTTGCCCGGCGCCGCAAGCACTGCGCGCGCAGCCTTGCTCGCGACGATCGACTCGAAATGCAGCAGGTTCATCACGCGGCTCTCGATCAGTTGCGCTTCGCGCAGCGGCGCGGTGATCTGCAGGATCGGCTCGTCGATGAAGAACACCGTGCCCTCGCGCATCGCGTGGACCGAACCGGTGAAGCGCAGCGATTCGAGCGACGCGAGAAACCTGTCGCTGAAAAGCCCTGTGCTCGCGAGCCCGTCGATTTCGTCGGCGTCGAGCTTCAGGCCCGCGAGATAGTCGAGCACCTGTTCGAGACCCGCCGCCACCAGGAAGTTGCGATGCTCGGGCAGCTTGCGAACGAAGAACTCGAACGTCGCCGTATCGTTCATCCCGCAATCGAAATACGACTGCAGCATCGTGAATTCGTACAAGTCGGTCAGCAACACGCCGTCGCGAGCGGGGTTCGTCATCTTCGGCTCCGCTTGTGCGCCTCCCGGTCGCCGCCGAGATGCGCGACGAACCAGTCGGCCGCGAGGCGTGCGACTTCGTCGAGCGTGCCCGGCTCCTCGAACAGATGCGTCGCGCCCGGCACGATGACGAGCTTCGACTCGCCGATGAGCCAGCCGGCCGCGAGACGGTTCAGCCGGATCACTTCCTCATCGCGCTCGCCGACGATGAGGAGCGTCGGCACACGCACGCGCGGCAGCGCGTCGCCCGCGAGATCGGGGCGGCCGCCGCGCGAGACGACCGCTCGCACGGCGCGAGCGCGCGAGTTGGCCGCAATCAGCGCCGCCGCCGCGCCCGTGCTCGCGCCGAACAGGCCGACGGGCAGCTCGCCGACGTGCGGCCGCTCGTGCAGCCAGTCGAGCGCGCTGACGAGCCGGCGCGCGAGGAACGCGATCGCGAACCGGTACTCGGCCGTCACCGCGTCGCGCCGCTGCTCTTCCACCGTCAGCAGATCGAACAGCAGCGTCGCGAGGCCCGCGCGCTGCAACACCGCCGCGACTTCCTGGTTGCGCGGACTCAACCGGCTGCTGCCGCTGCCGTGCGCGAACACGACGATTCCCGGCGCATGCTCGGGCGTCGCGAGGATGCCGTTCAATTCGACTTTTCCGATAGGTATCCGTACTTCTTGCGTCTGCATTGCATTCTCCATGCCTGCGTCGCCGTCACGACGCCGGCACCGGCTTCTCGCGCGGATGCCACACATCGGGCGGCGCGAGCGGTTCGAGCGGGCTCGTCTCGTCGAGATGGAACAGCGCGTCGAACTGCCCGGTGATCGACGACATGAAGTAATGACTGTCGCGCTCCGTCTCCGGCAGATAGATCACGCCGATCGCGCGCTCGAGCAGCGCTTCGCCGAGCGGCTGCGCGACGGTTTCGCGCAGCGACAGGAAGAAACGATCGAGCCCGGTCGTATGGAAAAGGTGTTCGTAGCTGTCGTGCAGCGCGGGACGCATCCATTTCTGCTCGACGTCGCCGTCCCAGTGCGACGCAGCCGACACGTGGCCGGTATAGGCGGTGAAGCCGATCGACAGCGCGCGTTCGCCGAGCGACTGACGCACGAGCTGGCCGAGCGTCCATTCGCCGCGCAGATGCATCGCGGTCGCGCGCGCGTCGCCGACGTGCGAGTTGTGCGCCCAGACGACCGCGCGTCCCGTGCCGCCGCGCCGCGCGCGATAGCGGCGCAGCGCGAACAGCGTATCGCGCATGTGCGAATCGCGCAGATTCCACATGTTCGCGCGCGGCCCGAACATCGCGCGGTAGTAGGTCTCCGCGTTGACGACGACTTGCGCATTGCGTTCCGCGAAAAACTGCGCATCGAGCGCGTCGATGCCGTCTTGCGCGAGATAAGCCGCTTCGCTCGAGCGAAGCTGCAGCAATTGCGTGACCGCATCGGCGGTCGCGGCGGGCCGTGCGCCCGTTGCGACCGCATAGCCGTATGCGCTCGGCTCGCGCACGTGATCGAGCGCCGCGTAGCGCCGCCGCGCGAGTTCTGCCTGGTCGGGATCGACGTCGTCGAGATAGCGGATCACCGCATCCGCCGACCGGTACAGGCTGTATAGATCGAGCCCGTAGACGCCGACCCGCGATTCGCGCGGCAGCGTCGCATTGTGATCGCGCAACCAGCCGACGAATTCGCGCATCGGACGATTGCGCCACATCCATACGGGAAAACGCGTAAAGTCCGCGAGCGCCGCGTCGGCGTCGCCGATCGCGGCGTCGCCCTGCACATAGCGATTCACGCGCCATGCATCGGGCCAGTCGCCCTCGATCGCAATGGTGTCGAAACCGCATTCGTCGACGAGCCGCGCGGTGATCTGCGCGCGCATCCGATAGAACTCGGTCGTGCCGTGCGTCGCCTCGCCGAGCAGCATCACGTCGGCATCGGTCGTCATGTCGATCAATTCGTCGAAATCGGCCGAATTGCCGTGCAACGGGCGAGCGGCATCCCGCACGGCAAGAAAGGGCGTCTTCGCAGGATGCATGAATCGTCTCCGGACGACCGCCGTCCGAGCGTGCGCGCCGCTCGCGACGGGCCGTCGCGCGACGCCGCGCAAGGCGGCTGGTCCGATCATTCTCGACCGCGGTTTCGCCGGAACATTGCGTTGAATCAACGATCGCGGCCGCGGTCGCGCCGTCGCTCACGCAGCGGCGCGTCTCTTTCAATTTACGCGCTCCGCGCGGAAGTTGCAGTGCGAATAACCCCATCCGCACACATGCGTTCGCATTATTTTTCGATGCGCGGCGCAGTGGATCGCACGCCGCGAAGCCAGCGACGCTTGATGCACGTCAAGCGCGCGCGCCGCGCTTTCGCCGACGATGGTGCGCGGCCAATCGCACGGGGGTTAAGGTGGAGCAACATGTCGACCTGCTTGCCGGCGGACGCTGGCGCCTGCGCACGCTCGGGTGGCGCGACGCGGCCGCGGTGCTGCTCGTGCTCGCGCTCATCGTGCTGCTCGGCTCCGGCGTTCGTCAGATGGCGCTGCCGCTCGACGTCGCTCGGCCGGAAGCGATCTCGCTATCGCCGCTCGCGCTGCCGGGCTACGCGCTGCGCACCGTGCTGCGGATGCTGGCCGCGCTCGGCGCGTCGTTCGTGTTCACGTTCGCGTACGCGACCCTCGCCGCGAAGAGCCGCGCGGCGGAGGCCGTGCTGATTCCGCTGCTCGACGTACTGCAGTCGGTGCCGATTCTCGGCTACCTGTCGTTCACCGTCGTGTTCTTCCTGTCGATCACGCCCGGCTCCACGTTCGGCGCGGAGCTCGCGGCAATCTTCGCGATCTTCACGAGCCAGGCCTGGAACATGGCGTTCAGCTTCTATCAATCGCTGCGCACGGTGCCGCGCGATCTCGACGAGGCGAGCCGCAGCCTGCGGCAAACCGGCTGGCAGCGCTTCTGGCGGCTCGAAGTGCCGTTCGCGATGCCGGGCCTCGCATGGAACGCGATGATGTCGATGTCGGGCGGCTGGTTCTTCGTCGTCGCGTCCGAAGCGATCTCGGTCGGCGATCTGCACATTGCGTTGCCGGGCGTCGGCGCGTACGTCGCGCGCGCGATCGCCGAGCGCGATCTCCCCGCCGTCGGCTATGCGATCGCCGCGATGACGATCGCGATCGTGCTCTACGATCAGTTGCTGTTCAGACCGATGGTCGCATGGGCGCACAAGTTCCGCTGCGATCAGACCGTGAGCGGCCCCGCGCCGCGCAGCTGGCTGCTCGATCTGCTGCATCGCGCGAGCCTGCCGCAGCGCGTCGGCACGCCGCTCGGCGCGATGCTGCATCGCGCGGCGCGCACCCGTCTGTCGCTTCGCGTGCGGCTGTCCGCGCACGAGCGCTCGCTGTCTCGGCGCATCGGCCGCGTCATCTGGATTTCACTGTGCGCGGCAGGCATCGTCTATGCGAGCATCGGGCTCTTCCGGTTCGCGGCGCCCGTGCTGGCGTGGGCCGATGTCGCCGACGTCGCGCGCAACGGCGCGCTGACGCTCGCGCGCGTGCTCGTGCTGATCGGCGTCGCGTCGGCCGTCTGGGTGCCGATCGGCGTGTTGATCGGCCTGCGGCCGCGCGCGACCGCGTTCGTGCAGCCGATCGCGCAGTTCCTCGCCGCGTTTCCCGCGAACCTGCTGTTCCCGCTCGCCGTGTTCGTGATCGCGCACTTCGAGCTCACACCCGCGATCTGGCTTAGTCCGCTGATGATCCTCGGCACGCAGTGGTACATCCTCTTCAACGTGATCGCCGGCGCGACCGCGTTCCCCGACGATCTGAAAGAAGCAGCGGCGAGCCTGCGCGTACGCACGCCGACGTGGTGGCGCGAGGTCGTGCTGCCCGGCATCCTGCCGTACTACGTGACGGGCGCGATCACCGCGTCGGGCGGCGCGTGGAACGCGAGCATCGTGTCGGAGCTCGTCGGCTGGGGACACACGACGCTCGACGCGTCCGGACTCGGCGCGTACGTCGCGCGGATGACCGCGGCGGGCGACTATCCGCGGATCGCGCTCGGCGTCGCCGCGATGTCGCTGCTCGTGATCGCGATGAATCGTCTGATGTGGCGGCCGCTCTATGCGTTTGCGGAACGCCGCTCCCGTCTCGACTAGGTGCCGCCATGTCCACGCCGACACGCCCCGCCCCCGCTTCGCCGCCCGCCTCCGCCGACGATGCGCGCGCGCCCGTGATCGCGCTGCGCGGCATCAGCATGTCGTTCGCCAAGCCGTCGGGCGAACCGCTGCCCGTGCTCGCCGACATCGACCTGACGGTCCATGAAGGCGAGATCCTCGGATTGCTCGGCCGCTCGGGCTCCGGCAAATCGACGCTGCTGCGCATCGCGGCCGGGCTCGTCAAGCCGAGCGCCGGGCGCGTCGAATATCGCGGCGAGCCGCTCGACGGCCCTGCCGCCGGCATCGGCGTCGTGTTCCAGACCTTCGCGCTCTATCCGTGGCTCACTGTCGCCGAAAACGTCGAGCTCGGGCTCGATGCAATCCGCGTGCCGCCGGACGAAGCGCGCAAGCGCGTGATGTCGGCGATCGAGCTGATCGGCCTCGATGGCTTCGAGTCCGCGTATCCGCGCGAGCTGTCGGGCGGCATGCGACAGCGCGTCGGCTTCGCGCGCGCGCTCGTCGGCGACCCGGCGCTGCTGTTGATGGACGAGCCGTTCTCCGCGCTCGACGTGCTGACCGCCGACACGCTGCGCACCGATTTTCTCGACCTGTGGCACGCGCGCCAGTTGCCGATCGACGCGGTGCTGATGGTCACGCACAACATCGAAGAAGCGGTGCTGATGTGCGACCGGATTCTCGTGCTCGGCGCGCATCCGGGCCGCATCCTCGCCGAGGTGCCGATTCCGCTCGGCTATCCGCGCAATCGGCTCGATCCGGAGCTGCAGCGCATCGTCGACGATATCTATGCGGCGCTCACGACGCGCATCGCCGATGCGGTCGCCGCGCGAAACGGCAAACCAGGCGTTCCCGCGCAACGACTGCCGAACGTGTCGAGCCATCAACTCGACGGCTTCGTCGATGCGTTCGTCCTGCATGCGCGCGACGGCTGCGCGGAATTGCCGCGGCTCGCATCGGCGCTCGCGATGCCGATGAACGACTTGCTGCCGCTCGCGGTCGCGCTGCACGTGCTCGAGTTCGCCGAGCTGCACGACGGCGCGCTGCGGCTGACGGCCGCGGGCCGCGTCTATGCGCAGGGCAGCGCGAGCGAACGCAAGCGGCTTTTTCGCGAGCATCTCGAACATTTCGTGCCGCTTGCGGCGCACATCCGTCAGGTGTTGGACGAGCGCGCCGGCCACCAGGCGCCCCGCGAGCGCTTCGAGCTCGAGCTGCTCGACCGGCTGAATCCTTTCGATGCAGCGAATACGCTGCGCGTCGCAATCGACTGGGGACGCTTCGCCGGTCTGTATGACTACTACGACGACGCACGCGTGTTCCGCCGGGGCGAAGGCGACGCACACGCCTAACGTCTTCTCGAATTGATCTGCACTCCGAGCGTTTCCGCTTCGATTGCGTTCGATCAAGAAGCGTGGCGACGTTGCTCGTACAGTGATCGCAGTCCCTCGTCATGCGCGTTGCGCGGAACGAGCCCATGTTCCCACGCCGTTGTACGCACGGCTCGCGTGATGCTGACGCGAGCGGATTGATCGCGCGCGCGATTCGCGGACGCATCGAAGCGCTCTTGCGCGGCGCAAAGCATGTGCGGCGGCTCCACGCGACGCGTGTGACGGCGGCCGATCGCTGCTCGTCATCGGCATGCGCTGTTCGCACGCGGCAGCGTATGGCACGACACGCGTCGATGCGCGCGTCGCCGCACGAATCTTCTGGAGATCGATCATGATTGCAGGTGTGGTGCTGTGGGTCGCCCTCGCGGTGATCTTTCCGACCGTGGCCGTTCCGGCCGCGCAACATGCGGTCGAACACGTCGTCGATCATCCGGGCAAGCGCGCAGCGCCGCCTGCCGCGCAGCACGGCAGCGACGCGCAAGGACAGCCGGCATCGCCGGACGGCGGCGATACGATCGAGCGTTGATCGGCGCCGCCTACAGTCGGAAAGGGCTGGCATGCGTGCGCGACGCGATCGAGCGGATGCGCATCGAGGCATCGCTCAGGCGAGTGTTCGAAACATGCATAGAATGCCGCCGGTCAGGATAGCCGATCGCTCGGGCGCGCATGCGGCATCGATGGCCGCTGGAGAAAAGACTCGCGAAGCGCGGCGCACGACGACGCCAGCGCGTGCAGCACGTGCCGTGCACCGTGTGCAAGCGGCCTGCGTGCTACGTGCGCATCAAGCCCGCTTGCCACACGCGCTCGCGCCCGCCGCGTCGAGATACGCGAGCAACGCCCTCGCCTGTTCGACGACGTCGCTCGCGGTCGGCCTGAACGGAAAGTGCTCGGCCTGCGGCAGGCGAACGAAATGCGCTCGGCTGCTGCGCGTATAGGCGGGATCGTAGTGAACGTCGACGAGTTCTTCGAACAACTCGCCGCGCCGCCCTTGGTCGAGCATCTGGTGCCACTTCCGAATTCGCGCGTGGCCGTGCATCGGCACGAGCTTCTCGAGCTGGATCTTGAAGAACGCGGTCTGATCGAACAGATGCCCGTAGTCTTGCAGCAGCAACTCGACGCGCTCGTCGCGTTCGGTCTCGACGTTCACGCAATCCGCCGCATGCATGCCGGTCAGCAGCGCGAGCGGCAGCGTGATCGCGCCGATGCGCCGGCTCTCCGCTTCGATGAACACGGGTTGCTCGCGGCCGAAGCCGCGCAGCGCGCCGACGAGCGCCGTGTCGAACGCTTTCTGCGACGGTTGCTCGCTGCTCGGCAGCGCACCGAGCAGCGAGCCGCGATGCGCGGCGAGCGCTTCGAGATCGAGCGTCTGCGCGCCCGCCTGCGCGAGCGCATGCAGCAGCCGCGTCTTGCCGCTCCCCGTATTGCCCGTCAGGACGACGTAACGAAATTCGGGCGGCAACTGACCGAGCGCATCGACAACCGAGCGGCGATACGACTTGTAGCCGCCGTCGAGCTGCCTCGCGCGCCAGCCGATCATGTTGAACCAGACAGTCATCGACCCGGAGCGCTTGCCGCCGCGCCAGCAGTAAATGAGCGGCCGCCAGTTGCGCGGACGGTCGGCGAACGTCGTGCCGAGATGCGCGGCGATGTTGCGCGCGACCATCGCCGCGCCGACGCGCGTCGCCTCGAACGGCGACACCTGCTTGTACATCGTGCCGACGATCACCCGCTCTTCGTTGCTGAGGACAGGCGCGTTCAGCGCGCCCGGAATGTGATCCTCCGCGTATTCGAGCGGCGTGCGGACGTCGACGATCTCGTCGAAATCGTCGATCTGGTCGAGGGAAACGGGCAGGAGATTCAACGTATCGGGTGCGGCGGGGCCGCATCATCGCTGGCGGTGGAACGACAATTATCTCACGCGCGGCGGCCGCCTCGCACGGCGGCGGGCGGCTCGCGCGCACCGCGTCCTCCATCCGCCGGATGTCGGCGACGATGCGCGTCGCGTAGCGCAGGTAGGTCTCGCCTTCTCTCGTCAGGCTGAAGCTGCGCGTCGTGCGATTGACGAGCCGCGCGCCGAGCCGGTTCTCGAGCAAGGCGAGCCGCTTCGTCGCGGCGGGCAGCGTACGTCGAGCACGCGCGCGGCGGCGGACAGGCTGCCGTGGCGCGCGACGAGCACGAAGAACGTCAGGTCGCCGATCTGATGAGCTTTCACCAAAAGTAAATAAACAAGTGAAGATTGAACACAGACTGCGCGAGCCGCGCTCTTTCGCGTGCTCGCTTGCGGCGCACGCCGCGCGCTTTCCACCCGCACCGGTCCCTTCCCGTCGACACGCGTGCCACCGCCGAACGCGCAGCCGCACGTCGTCCATGTCACTTCGCGCGGCCGCGACACAGCGGCCGCGCGATTCCGCCGCCCCGCCGCCTTTCGTTCCTCCCGGCCTGAAAAATCAATTTGCTTGACGCGATTTCATCGCCGCTTATCATCTAATTAATTTTTATTATTCAATAACATATTTTTAATAAACAATAACAATCCTCGAATATAAGCACGCAGCAAAAATAGGGAAATGCATTTCAACAAAACAGAATGCTTCATTCCTTCGTTGCAGAATCAATAATATTTCGAGAGAAAACATGAAAAAGACCACCGGAGGCAATTCTCCCAGTCATCGTCGCCGCGCGTTTCTCGGCGATATCGCGCGCCTTGCCGGTGCGGGCGTCGTCGCCGGATGGACGCCGATCTATCAGATTCCCGCGCATGCACGGCCTTCCGTCTCCGCGCCGCCGAATTTCCCGGCGAGCATTCCGCTCTACAAGCAGGCGTTCCAGAACTGGAGCGGCGAGATCGCCGTGGCGGACCTGTGGACCGCCGCGCCCGCGACGCCCGCCGACGTCGTCGCGATCGTCGGCTGGGCGGCGGCGAACGGCTATCGCGTGAGACCGCGCGGTTACATGCACAACTGGTCGCCGCTCACGGTAGCCGCCCAGGATGCGAACGTCCGCGCGATTCTCGTCGACACGACAAAGCATCTGACGTCGGTGTCGATCGACGTGTCGACGAAGCCCGCGCGCGTCACCGCACAAGCGGGCGTGTCGATGGACACGCTGCTCGCGACGCTCGAGCGGCAAGGGCTCGGGATGACCGCCGTCCCCGCGCCCGGCGATATCACGCTCGGCGGCGCGCTCGCGATCGGCGCGCACGGCACCGCGCTGCCGGCCTCGGGCGAGACGCGGCCGGCGGGACACACGTACGGTTCGCTCAGCAACTCGGTCGTGTCGCTGACCGCGGTCGTCCATGACGCTTCGTCGGGCCGCTACGCACTCCGTACGTTCGCGCGAACCGATCCCGACATCGGCCCGTTCCTCACGCATCTCGGCCGGGCGTTCATCATCGAGGCAACGCTGCAAGTCGGCGCGAATCAACGGTTGCAATGCGAGAGCTTCGTCGACATCGCTTCGTCGGAGCTGTTCGCGCCGGCCGGCTCGCCGGGCCGGACCGTCGAGTCGTTCCTGCAGCGCTCGGGCCGGATCGAGGCGATCTGGTTTCCGTTCACCGACAGGCCCTGGCTGAAGGTATGGACCGTTCGGCCGAACCAGCCGTCCGGCGCGCTCGCCGTCGATCAGCCTTACAACTATCCGTTTTCCGATTCGATATCGAAAGAACTGTCCGACCTGGTGACCCGCATTTTATTGAACGGCGAAATCCAATTGGCTCCGCTATTCGGAAAAACGCAATACGCGATCACCTATCTCGGCCTGACGAATATCTTCAAGCCGCTGACGAATCTCTGGGGCTGGTCGCGCTCGGTGCTGCAGTATGTCCGGCCGACGACGCTGCGCGTGACCGCGAACGGCTATGCCGTATTGACGAACCGCGCGAACGCGCAGCGTGCGATCAACGAGTTCGTCGAGTTCTATCAGCAGCGGGTCGCTGCCTACCGCCAGACTGGCAGCTATCCGATGAACGGTCCCGTCGAGATCCGCGTGACGGGCGTCGATTCGCCGGACGATGTCGGCCCGGGCGCGGCGGCGCCGTCGCTGTCCGCGATCCGGCCACGGCCCGACCATCCGGACTGGAACGCCGCGATCTGGTTCGACATCCTGACGTTGCCGGGCACGCCCGACGCGAACCGCTTCTATCGCGAAATCGAGCGC
The DNA here is from genome assembly GCF_001522845.1 of Burkholderia sp. BDU5. NCBI lineage: Bacteria > Pseudomonadati > Pseudomonadota > Betaproteobacteria > Burkholderiales > Burkholderiaceae > Burkholderia > Burkholderia sp. BDU5. Next base: position 25,571 of record NZ_LOWC01000007.1, read on the forward strand.
TGGATGCTGTCGAACTACAGCGGCGGCTATGCGACCGTGCGGCCGGAATGGTCGAAGGGCTGGGGCTACACCGACGCCGCCGCGTGGAGCGACGACACGATGATCGGAACGACGATTCCAGATCTGTTCCGGCAGGGGCTGTCGCCCGCCGACAACTGGGATGCGGCGCTGCGCACGCTCGACCGCTACGATCCGCAGCGCGTGTTTTCGTCGCCGCTGCTCGACCGGCTGGCGCGCTAGCAGGCGCGGCCCACGTACCGGCCGATTCGTTTATCACCAAATAAAAAGGTTCTTCAGACATTCCTGTGGGTCGGTAGTACGCTGGCGCGCATGTTCTGCAAGGGAGGCGTGCGATGGACAGCGTGGAGTTGTACCGGCAATTGCTTGGGCTGACGGCGCGCTGTCGTTCGTCGTCGACGCGGTGCGCGGCCAGGACGTGCGCGTAATCGCCGAGACGGCCGGCACGCTGAAGAGCCGCAAGGGCATCGACGTGCCCGAGATCGACCTCGGCCACGATCTCGTTACGCCGCGCGACCGCGAGATGATTGCGTTCGCGAAGGAAACGGGCGTCGATTTCGTCGGCGTCAGCTTCGTCGAATCGGCGGCGCACGTCGCGCGATCCGTGCGCTGATCGGCGGCGCGACGCCGCAGGTCGTCGCGAAGGTCGAGAACCGCGGCGGTCCCGAGCACCTCGACGAGATCGCGGCCGCCGCCGACGATCTGAAGAACCGGACGCAACGGCTCGTCGATGCGGTCGCCGTGTTCCGGTCGAATGCGAGCGCGACCGCGCGACCGCGCGATGCGCGCCCGGCGCAAATGGCAATCGCGCCCGCGGCGGCAGTTCGCACGACCGCCAAACAGAACCGGCGGGCGACGCGTGCGATGCCGGCTCCATCGTTCGCGAGCGCGAGCGCATTGCCGGCGCCGCCCCTGCATCCGTCGCGGCGGTCGCCGAGACGGATTGGCAGACGTTCTGAACGGGACGGCGCGGGAGAATCGGCGCACGCTCGATACGAAACAGGCGGCGCTTACGCGCCGCCTATCCGTTTGCCGCCCGATGCGCCGCATATGCAGCGCGCATCGAACGGATGCGCCGTACGCGCTTTCGCTATCGCAAGCGCGACGACGTCGCGCGAACGACCGCCGTCACTGCGATGCGTCGCCCGGCAGGTGCTTGCGGCCCGCGAGCTCCCGAGCCTGCTGATAATGCGCCTGGATCACCGGCAGGCCCTTGCGCGCAGCATTCTTCAGCTGCTCGTTGCGGCCCGACGCGATTTCGGCCTGGAACACCGACAGCGACTTGCGGTTGCCGTCGAGTGCGACCTGCTCGATGTACGCCTTGTCGAACGCGTCGCCGCGCAGATTCTTGATGCTGTCGAGCACGGCGGGATCGGGATCGTTGTGCGGCACGTCGACGCCGCGCGGGCTCGCGGCGCGCAGCGTCTGCGACAGCTTCTCGTTGTCGCTCGCGACGCGTTCCGCGAATGCCTTCACGGCGCGATCGCTCGAGCGCGACGTCGCGATGCGTGCGGCATCGCGCTGCGTCGATACGGCTTTCGTCGCGTCGGTGACGAAGGCTTGATCGGCTTCATGCAGCCTCGTACCGGTTTCAGCGGCTGCCTCGGGGCGCGGCTGCGTCGGTGGAGTCGTCTGCGCGGATGCGGCGGCCACGAAGACGAACAGACCGGCGGCACATGCACCGACGAGCGATAAAGTAGAGCGGCGAGTCATACGTTCTCCTTAAGTTGAAATTCATCAACGGATCGACGAACCGGGCTGCGGTGCTGCGGGCCGGGGGCGGCGAAGCGTTCGATGCGTTCGATGCCTTCGCCGCGAGCACACCGGCCATGGACTCGGATGCGGCGCAACCCGTCCAATCCATTCTAGGAGGCACGTCGCAATCGAGGTGAAACGATGGTGTCGCTTGTGTAACGGGAGGTAAGACAATAGGCCGCGCGAGCCTGTGCAACGTGCGCGCAAACATCGTGTGCGTGCTCTTTGCGTTCGCTATCGACGCGATATGCGCGCGCCCATCGGGCAAAATTTTCTTGCGATGGAAAGCGGCGGCGCCGATACGCGCATCTTTTACACGGCGCTGTAAACCCGATCGAATCCAATCATTGTTATTAGCGCGTCGACGCGTCGGTTCGCTCGTCGCGCGAGCGGCGGCGCACGCGGGCCTCGCTTGCGGCATTCGCATCGACATCGCGCGATCGCCGATACACGCTCGGAAACATTCGCGACGATTCTTTCGAGGCACGCGCACCGAACGCGCGTAACGCCGGCCGCGGCACCGCTTGCGCTATCTAGGTAGATACGCTAACGCCCCGCTTTTTCGCTCAAAAACGAATGGCTGAGCGCCGATATCGCAAGGAATCCAATATGAAAAAAATGAAGCGGAGGCTTCGTGAATACCGGATCCGAGGAATCGATAACGTCCATCGCGCCGGATGCATCGCACGCGTTCGCCGGCGCATCCTGCAATGCGCCGGCCGCGCCCGCGATCCTGATCGTCGACGACGAGCCGAGCATCCTGTCGGCGCTCAAGCGTCTGCTGCGCACGGCGCGCTATCAGGTCGTCACGGTCGAGAGCGGCGCGGCCGCGCTCGACGTGCTCGCAGCCGGCGAAGTCGATCTCATCATCTCCGATATACGGATGCCGGGCACGACGGGCGCCGAATGTCTCGCTCGCGCGCAGACGCTCCATCCGGATGCGATGCGCATCGTGCTGACGGGCTACTCGGAAATCGACGCGGTCGTGAGCGCGATCAACGAGGACGGCGTGTACCGTTATCTGAACAAGCCGTGGGACGACCACGACCTGCTGCTCGCGGTCAAGCAGGCGCTCGAGCAGCGGCGGCTGCGCCAGGAGACCGCGCGCCTCTTCGCGCTCACGTAGAAGCAAAACGAGGAGCTCGTCGCGCTCAGCACCGCGCTCGAAGCGCAGGTGCACGCGCGCACCGCGAAAATCCAGCAGACCGTGCTGTTCCTCGAAGACGCGCAGCGCGACCTGAAGCGCAATTTCATGACGATGATCCAGGTCGGCGCGAACATGATCGAGCTGCGCTGCGGCGTGAAGGGCGGCGAATCGCGGCGTATCGGCGAGCTCGCGAAGCAGCTCGCGCTCGACATGAGCGCGCTGCAGGCGCAGGATCGGCGCAGGATCTCCATTTCGCCGGCCTGCTGCACGGGATCGGCAAGCTGTTGCTGCCGGACGAGCTGCTGCACAAATCGATCGACCGGATGAGCGCGGAAGAAAGCCGGCAGTTCCATCAGCATCCGCTGCGCGCGCAGCTGGTGCTCACGCCCGTCGCGCAGCTCAATCAGGTCGCGCACATCATTCGCCACCAGTACGAGCGCTTCAACGGCCGCGGCGCGCCGGACGGCCTCACGGGCGACGACATCCCGCTCGGCGCGCGCATCCTCGCGGTCGCGCGCGACTACGAAGGGCTGCAGCGCGGCGGCGGCGTCAACCAACGCATGCAGTCCGAACAGGCGATTGCGCTCATCAAGTCGCAGGCCGGCATGCGCTACGACCCGCAAGTCGTCGATCGTTTCGCCGCGCTCGCGAAGGATCCGGCGACGCTCGGCTGCAACACGCCGTATGCGCAAATCACAGGCGGCCAGTTGCTGGAAGGCATGCGGCTCGCCGACGATCTGCGCACGAGCCGCGGCGTGCAGCTGACGACGAATGGCAGCGTCGTGTCCGCATCAGGTCGCGCTCGTGCGGTGTTACGAAGCGCAGGAAGCCACGCCGTTCACGGTCCTGATCCAGACGCCGCCGCCGAAGATCGAAGCCCCGGCGGCCTCCGGGCGCGGGCGCTGACGCGCGCCGCCCTCACCGTCGCGCGCGACGCGACGAGCCGACGCCCATGCACGGAACCTTCGACTTCCCGCTCGTCTTGCTGTCGCTCGCGTCCTACACGGCGCTCGATCCGAGCGCGCTCATCTCGCCCCTCGACAAGCCGCGGATGCGGCTCGCATGGCTCGCGGGCGGCGCGGCCGCGATGAGCACGGGCATCTGTGCGATGCACTTCGTCGGCATGCTCGCGTTCTCGCTGCCGATTCTGCTCGGCTGCGAGTTCCGGCTCACGTTCCTGTCGCTTGCGATCGCGATGGTCGTCTCGTACTTCGCGCTGAACGCGGTGACGCGCGGCGCGCTCACGCGCGAGCGCCTCGCGGTGAGCGGCGTGCTGATGGGACTCGGCATCGCCGCGATGCACTATACCGGCATGAACGCGCTGCAAATGCGTCCGGCGATCGAATACGACCGAACGCTCTTCGTCGCGTCGATCGCGATAGCGATCGGCGCATCGACGACCGCGCTCTGGATCGCGCACCGCCCGTGCGACGAAAACCAGCCGCATGTGATCGCGGAGCGGATCGCCGCGGCGGGCGGGACGGGCATCGCGATCACCGGCATGCATTACACCGGGATGGCAGCCGCGCATTTTTACGCGAATGCGGTCTGCATGGCGAGAAACGGCATCAGCGGCGCGTGGCTCAGCGCGACGATCGCGCTCTTCACGGCGACGATCCTGAGCGCGACGCTCGTCGCGTCGCGCTTCGGCGCGCGCACCGCGTTTCTGCGCGGAATGACCGACGCGCTCGAAGAGCGCGTCAGGAAGCGCACGAGCGAGCTCGAAGGCGCGCTGCGGCAATACGAACACGACACACGTGCTGCAGCGCACGCGCAGGAAGATGGAGCAGGAGATCGACGAACGCAAGGCCGCGCAGGCGCGCCTCGAACACGAGAAGGACGAGTAGCGCCGGCTGATTCACCAGCTCGAGGAAACGCACGTGCAGCTGTTGCAGTCGGAAAAGCGCGCGTCGATCGGCCAGCTCGCCGCCGGCGTCGCGCACGAGATCAACAATCCGATCGGCTTCGTCAACGCGAATCTCGATACGCTGAAGAGCTGGGTCCGGGGCCTGCTCGACGTGATCGCCGTGCAGGAAGCGCTGACGAGCACGCTCGCCGCCGACGCGCGCGCCGCTCGCCGCGGTGTCGCGCGACGTCGACCTCGACTACGTGCGCGGCGACATCATGGCGCTCATCGACGAATCGATCGACGACGCGATGCGCGTGCGGCGCATCGTCTGCGACCTGCGCGACTTCTCGCGGCCGAGCGGAGAGGAATGGGCGTTCGCCGATCTGCACGCGTGGCTCGAGCGCACGCTGAACGTCGTCCACAACGCGCTGAAGTACAAGGCGGAGGTCGTGCGCGAATACGGCGGCCTGCCGCTCGTCGAATGCAACGCCGCGCAACTGAGCCAGGTGTTCGTGAACCTGCTCGTCAACGCCGCGCAATCGATCGAGGCGCGCGGCACGATCACGATTCACACGACGCACGATGCCGACTCCGTGTCGATCTCGATCGCCGACACGGGCGTCGGCATTCCCGACGACGTGATCGGCAGGATCTTCGATCCGTTCTTCACGACGAAGCCGATCGGCCGGGGCACGGGGCTCGGGCTGTCGATCTCGCACGGCATCGTCGAGCACCACGGCTGGCGCATCGACGTCGAGGGCCGCGTCGGCCGCGGCACGACGTTTACGATCACGCTGCCGATCCGGCGCAAGACCGACTCGATCGAGCGCGCGGGCGCGCTCGATCACGATGCAGGCGCCGCATGCAAGACGGCGCACGCCGCCGCCCCGCTCGCTTCGCCCGCGTCGCCGCTTACGCGCGGCGCGCCTTGCTGAGCACGATCGTCTCGAACAGCGCGTACTCGGCGGTCGGCGTCTGATCGGCGCCCGGTGCGTGATAGTAGTTCACGGTGATCGACGTATGGCCGCCGTGCTCGCCCGGATCGTAGTCGAACACCGCGATCCCGTAGCCCGTGCCCGTATCGCGCCGCGCGGACCAGATCGCATCCTCGACCGCATCCGCGCCGTGCCGCACGAACGTGTTCGGCGCCGTGCCCGGCACCGGCCGGTTCGGCTTCGTGAACACGCGCGCCTGCGGCAGGCCCGTCGCCGGATTCTCGCCGTATACGTCGAGCGGCGCGCTCGTGCCGCCGCCGCCGAGAATCATGTGGATCGTGCCGTGCGACGTGTCGAACGTGCCGTCGGTCGGCTCCGACGTGACGACGGGACGCGGCTGCATCGTATCGACGACCTCGCCCGTCGCCGAGTCGACGCCCGTGCGATGGTTGCAGCCGCGCACCGGGAAGCTCCGCTCGTAGTCGTGGTCGTGGCCGCACAGCACGAGGTCGACGCCGTAGCGGTCGAAGAGCGGCAGCCACGCTTCGCGGATGCCCTTGTCCGAGCCGTTGCCCGTCTTCGACGAGCTGAGCGCGTCCTGGTGCATCTGCACGACGATCCAGTCGATGTCGCGATCGTGCGACGCGCGGCGCAGCGTCTCTTCGAGCCAGCGTGTCTGCTCGCCGCGGCTGTAGCCGCGCACGTAGAACGACGTGCCGGGGGGAATCGGCTCGCTGCCGGTGCTCGCCGCCGGCACGAGCGGATTCGGGCCCGCGACGAACGCGGCCGCGTCCTGATAGACGACGTCGTCCGCGTCGAGCGACACGAACAGCACCGCGCCGACGTGGAAGCTGTACCAGCGGCCGGGGAAGCGCGTGCCGTTCTCCGGCAGCGTGTAGCGCGCGAGATACGAGTCGAGCCCTTGCGGGCCGTTGTGAAATTCGATCTCGTGATTGCCGGGGCACGGCATCCACGGCCGATTCGCAGCGGACGTCTGGTTGTTGTTGCCGAAGTCGCGCCACACGTCGGTCTGGTGCGCGGGATTCAGGTTCGCGTAGCAGAGATCGCCGTTCAGCAGATGAAAGAGCGGCTGGAAGCGCTCGACCGCCTGCACCGCGAAGCGGCTCTGCGGCGACGACAGCACCCAGCCCGTGTTCGGCGTCGCGAGGTCGCCGTAGCTCGTCCAGCGAAACGGCGCGCGGCCCCGCGGCGCCGCGTCGAAGCGGGCGGCGAACGGCTTCGCCGCGTTGCTGTCGTTGTCGGCCGTGACTTCGTAGCGATAGACGGAGCCCGGCTTGAGTCCGCGCAGCCGCGCGTGATACGTGAACACGACTTCGCCGTTCAGGCCGTCGGTGTACGTGCGCTGCACGCCGTGCGCGGTCCGCCACGCTTCGTTCGGGCCCGCGAAGCGCACGCGCGGGTTCGCCGCGGCCGCGAGCGTCGCCCACGACACGACGACCTCGTTCGCGTCCGCGTCGCCCCACGTCAGATGAATCTGCTCGGGCGTGCCGTCCGGCACGGCAGCCGCCGCCCGCGCGGCGGCGAGGCCGCTCGCGGCGGTCGCGAGTCCGGACACGCCGGCGAACTTGAGGAAGCCGCGGCGAGAGACGGCGGAAGGCTGCTCGGTCGGCGGCACGTCAGGAGCTGGCTTGTTCGACATGATTTCGTTCGATCGTGGGAAAGTCGTGGGAAAGGAATGAAAGCGACCGGCATTCGCCGCGCGCGGCGGCGCGGCGGCGCGGCAGCCGGCATCGAAGCTCGGCCGCGCACGCCGGCGCCGACACCTTATGCCGAGATGCGTGACGCGACGATGTCAGCGCGCTGCGCTGCGCTCACATCGGCTTCACGGCGGGAATCGGCGCGCGCCCGGGGCGCCGGCGAGTCGGCTTCGATCACGCTTCGACCGGATCTCGGCGCGGTTCCGCGGTGCTACGGCGCGGCGGCGCAATCGAAGTTGAGGCCGAGGCCGAGGCCGCGCGACCGTCGCGCTTCGACGTCACACTTCGACGCGACCGTTCGGGAATCGCGAAACGGCGCGCCCGCGCGCGGCGAACCCGCCCGGCAAGTCCCGGTCCAATCGCGGTTTCATCGACGCGGATTCCCATGTTCAGTAAGATCCGCCACGCCCTCGCGGCCGTCGCGTTCGCCGTTACGGCCGGCCTCTCCGGCTGCGAGACGAGCACCGCGGCGAACGCGCCGGCCACGCAGCCGGCCGCACCGCAAGCCGCGACGAAGACCGTCTACGTCGCCGCGCAGACGGCGCGCTGCGTCGGCGTCGCGCCGATGGACTGCCTGCAGGTGCGCACGAGCCCGAACGTGCCATGGCAGCTCCGGTACAGCGGCACCGAAGGCTTCGACTACCGCCCGGACTACGAATACCAGTTCGAGATCGCCGAGTACGAAGTGTCGAATCCGCCCGCCGACGGTTCGTCGATTCACTGGGTATTGAAGCGCATCGTCCGGCAGCAGCCGCGCTGAGCCGGACGGCGTCGGAACGGGCGCGAAGCGCGCGCCGTGCAGACCTCGCGCGCTGCGCGATCCCGAATCAGGCATGCGCGCTCAGAGCGCGCGTCCGTCGAAATGCCGGACCGGCACCGCGTCGAGATCGATGCCGTCCAGGCAGCGGATGTTGACGGCCGCCATCGCGTTGCCCTTCGGATCCGTGCCCTCCGCGAACGGATGGATCCCGCAGGTCGGACAGAACCGATGCCGGATCGTGTGCTTGTTGAACAGATAGGTCGCGATGTCGCCGTCGGGCGTTTTCAAGCGGAACGCGTCGCGCGGCACGAACCACAGCAGCGAGCCCTTGCGCATGCACATCGAGCAGTTGCACGCACAGGCGCCGTCGATCTCCCCTTCCACCTCGAACCTGACTCTGCCGCAATGGCAGCTGCCGGTGTAGAGCATCGTCGCCTCCTTCGATCATGTCCGGCTCGGCGACGCGGCGACGCCGCGTTCGCATGCCCGGCCGGTGGCGTACGGTAACGCTCGGCCGGGCGGACCGCAACCGCCGGGCGGCGTCCCTCGAATGTCGAGCGAGCGAAGCAAGAAATCGCTTTCGACCCGACTCGCCCGCCGACATCCGTGCCGAACGCGCGGCTCGATCCGGCCACGCGTCCGCCGCCGCGGACGGCGCGAACCCGGCAGCGGCGCTCACTATGTGCGCAACGGCGCGATCGATACTACTTTCGCGCTGCGCCGCTGTACGATTCATGCATGATTCATGCAGACGACAGGAGACACCCGCAATGAAAATCACCCGCCTCGAAACCTTCGTCGTTCCGCCTCGATGGCTGTTCCTGAAGATCGAGACCGACGCGGGCATCGTCGGCTGGGGCGAGCCGATCGTCGAGGGCCGCGCGCACACGGTCGAAGCGGCCGTGCACGAACTCGCCGACTACCTCGTCGGCCAGGACCCGCTTCGCATCGAAGACCACTGGCAAGTGATGTACCGCGCGGGCTTCTATCGCGGCGGGCCGATCACGATGAGCGCGATCGCGGGCATCGACCAGGCGCTCTGGGACATCAAGGGCAAGCACCACGGCGCGCCCGTCCACGCGCTCCTCGGCGGCCCGGTGCGCGACCGGATCAAGGTCTATTCGTGGATCGGCGGCGACCGTCCGAGCGACGTTGCGAACAACGCGCGCGCGGTCGTCGAGCGCGGCTTCCAGGCGGTGAAGATGAACGGCTCGGAGGAGTTGCAGATCATCGACACGTTCGACAAGGTCGAAAAGGTGATCGCGAACGTCGCGGCGGTGCGCGAAGCGGTCGGGCCGCACGTCGGGATCGGCGTCGACTTCCACGGCCGCGTGCACAAACCGATGGCGAAGGTGCTCGCAAAGGAGCTCGATCCGTACAGGTTGATGTTCATCGAAGAGCCGGTGCTGTCGGAGAACGCCGAGGCGCTGCGCGACATCGCGAACCAGACGAGCACGCCGATCGCGCTCGGCGAGCGGCTCTACTCGCGCTGGGACTTCAAGCACGTGCTCGAAGGCGGCTACGTCGACATCGTGCAGCCGGACGCGTCGCACGCGGGCGGGATCACCGAATGCCGGAAGATCGCGACGCTCGCGGAGAGCTACGACGTCGCGCTCGCGCTGCACTGCCCGCTCGGGCCGATCGCACTCGCCGCGTGCCTGCAGCTCGACGCAGTCAGCTACAACGCGTTCATCCAGGAGCAGAGCCTCGGGATCCACTACAACCAGGGCAGCGACCTGCTCGACTATCTGCGCAATCCGGAGGTGTTCCGCTACGCGGACGGCTTCGTCTCGATCCCGCAGGGGCCGGGGCTCGGCATCGACGTCGACGAGGAGAAGGTGCGCGAGATGGCGAAGATCGGGCACCGCTGGCGCAATCCGGTGTGGCGGCACGCGGACGGCAGCGTCGCCGAGTGGTGAGCCTTGCGGGCGGCGGGCCGCGCACCCGCCGCCCGATATCGGGAACGCGCCGGCGCGGCGGGCGAAACGAGCAATCGGCTCGGAAGAAAACGGGAGAAAAGCACGTGCGATTCGCAACGCGCGCCGCCTGCAGGCGGGCCGCCCGAAGCGCCGCGCGGCGGCACGCGCGCGAGTGCGCGCCGACAATCCCGGCTGAGCGGCCGCGACGCAGCCGGCACGCCACCGTTCGTCGCTACGCTCGGCCAGCATCGGCATGACGCCACGCATGACGGCATCACGACGTCACGCGCGCCGCGCGCCCTGCCGCCCCGAACGATCGGCCGCCGCCCGCGCGACGGCCCGCCCGGTCCATACCCGGGCCCGCCAGCCGCCGCGCGCAACCCTCGCGCGTCAGCCCGCCGCGATCGGCGCGGTAAACGACAGCACCGCCGCCGCGACGAACACGCCGATCATCGCGAGCGCTTCGAGATGCAGCACGTTGCGGAACGTATGCGCGTCCTCGGTCGACGCGGTGCGGCGCAGCCGGGGCAGCGCCGAGAAGCGGTTGAGCGCCGCAAGCACCAGCGCGAGCGTGACGAGCGCGAGCTTCAGCAGCAATATGCGTCCCCACGTGCTGCCGTCGAGCGCCGCGAAATTGCCGCCCGTGCCGCGGATCGTGTTGAGCGCGCCCGTGACGACCACGAACGCGAGCGCGGCGATCGACGCGCTCGATAGCCGCTGCGCGATGCGGATCATCGCGCCGCGCGCAATCGACGAGCCGAGCGCCGGCAGCACGGCCATCCCGCCCGCGATCACGAGCCCGCCCCACGCGGCCGTCGCGGCGACGTGCACCGTCTGCACACCGACCGCGGCCGAGAACGCGCCCGAATCGGCAGCATGGCCGAGCGACGCCTTGCCCGCCGCGACGACGAGCGTCGCGAGCGCGAGAAGCGCGCCCGAGGCAGGGCCGCTCGGCCGTGCGAGCGCAACCGCGAGCAGCAGCAGCGCGCCGCCGCACGCGACGCTCCACGCATGCCCGACGTGCGTCTGCGCGAGCACGGCCGGCATCGCGCCGAATGCGCCGCGCAGGCCCGCGCCGCTCATCGACGCGGCCTCGTAGACGAGCCAGCCGACGTCGGCGAGGACGAGCACGGCCGCCGCGACGGCAAGCGAGCGCAGCGATTGCCGCCAGGCGGGATGCGACGGCGCGATGACGCTCTTCGCGCCGTCGTTCGCGAGCCACGCGCCGATCAGCGCGGAGCCGACGGCGACCGCGAACGCGACGTCGCCGAGCGCGGCGAGCGCCGCCTGGCCGAACCAGAGGCTGTCGATCTTCATCGCGCACCGCCTGCGCCACGCACGCCGGATAAACGGAAGGATCGACTGTTGTTTTCAGGCAAACAGGAAAAAGAGGACTTCATCGACTCGCATGGAAGTAAGGAAATCGGGGCGGCGCGGCGGACCGCCCTGACGCCGCGCCCCCGAAGTGTACGGGCTTCGCCGTCGGCTGCGCAGCTTGTCCGACGTTTGAACCATCATCCGCGCGTCAAATTGTCGCAACCCGACCACGGCTTGGAACCGTGCCCTCCGCGTCAAATAGCCGCCATTACCCATCGATGATAGAATGCCGCGTCGCAGCAGCCCGGCTGTCTGCCCTCGTTAGTTCTTGCCGTCACGCCGAGCCGATCGGAGCCCGGTCAGGTCCCCGACGAATAACAATGGAGTCCCGTGTGTCTTCTAGACGCCTTTTCCGTCCGCTGCTCGCCGTTGTGTTGATGAGCGCAGCGAGCCTTCTGAGCACTGCGCACGCGCAGACCAAGCCCACCGAGCCGGCTGCCGCGAAGGCGCCCCTGAAGGCGCCCGACACGATGGCTGAGCGCGTGCGCGGCTGCACGGCCTGTCACGGCACGCACGGGCAGGGCACCGACAACGACTATTTTCCGCGTCTGGCAGGCAAGCCGGCCGAATACCTGTACAACCAGCTCGTGAACTTCCGCGACGGTCGCCGCAAGTACCCGCCGATGAACTATCTGCTCACGTACCTGAACGACGACTACCTGCACGAGATCGCGCAGCACTTCTCCGAGCAGCGTCCGCCGTACCCGGCGCCGACGAAGCCGACCGTGCCCGCCGCCGTCGTCGAGCGCGGCAAGCAGCTCGCGCTGCACGGCGATCCGGCGCGCAAGCTGCCCGCGTGCGTCGCGTGCCACGGCACCACGCTGACCGGCATGCAGCCCGCGATCCCGGGTCTCGTCGGCCTGCATAGCGATTATCTGAGCGCGCAGATCGGCGCGTGGCGTTCGGGCACGCGTCATGCGAAGGCGCCCGACTGCATGCACGAAGTCGCGAGCAAACTGTCCGACGAGGACGTGACCGCCGTGACCGCGTGGCTCGCCGCGCAACCGGCGCCCGCCAACCCCGTGCCGGCCCCGGCCCGCTCGATGAAGACTCCGCTCGCCTGCGGCAGCGAACCGCAATAAGGCAAGGGAGACAGACTAAATGAAACGCAAGTCCCTGTTTGCACTCTCGGCTGTCGCGATCGTCGCGGCAGCGGCCCTCGTGCCCGTCCTGTGGCCGGGCAACGACACGCTGCACGGCAACGCCGCCGTTGCCGCGACGCCCGCCGACCAGGCCGCGCTCATCAAGAAGGGCGAATACCTCGCGCGCGTCGGCGACTGTATCGCGTGCCACACGGTGCGCGGCGGCAAGTCGTTCGCGGGCGGCCTGCCGATGGCGACGCCGTTCGGCACGATGTACACGCCGAACATCACGCCGGACGATCAATACGGGATCGGCAAGTGGACGTCGGACGACTTCTACCGCGCGATGCACACCGGCCGCTCGAAGGACGGCAGCCTGCTCTACCCGGGCTTCCCGTTCACGAGCTACACGAAGGTCACGCGCGCGGATTCGGACGCGATCTACGCGTACCTGCGCTCGGTCGCGCCGGTCAACACGGCGAGCCGTCCGCACGAGCTGCGCTTCCCGTTCAACAACCGCAACCTGCTGATCGGCTGGCGCACGCTGTTCTTCAAGGAAGGCGAGTACAAGCCGGATCCGACGAAGTCGGTCGAATGGAACCGCGGCGCGTATCTCGTCGAAGGCCTCGGCCACTGCAGCATGTGTCACACGTCGATCAACATGATGGGCGGCCCGGTGAGTTCGGCGGCCTTCGCGGGCGGCCTGATTCCGCTGCAGAACTGGTACGCGCCGTCGCTCACGAACGACAAGGAACTCGGCCTCGGCGAGTGGCACGTCCAGGAACTGTCCGATCTGCTGCAAGCGGGCGTCTCGAAGAAGGGCGCGGTGTTCGGCCCGATGGCGGACGTCGTCCACAACAGTCTGCAGTACATGACGGATGAGGACACCCGCGCGATGTCGACTTACCTGAAGTCGATCCCGCAGAAGGCAGAAGCGCCAAAGAACATGCAGTACGAGCCGTCGCAGCAGTTCGGCAGCGCGCTGCTCGAGCAGGGCAAGAAGATCTACGCGGACAACTGCGCGACCTGCCACGGCGCGCATGGCGAAGGCAAGCCGACTGCGTACCCGCCGCTCGCGCAGAACCGCTCGATCATGATGGAATCGGCCGTGAACCCGATCCGCATGGTGCTGAACGGCGGCTATCCGCCGAGCACGTCCAAGAATCCGCGTCCGTATGGAATGCCGCCGTTCGCACAGTCGCTGTCGAACCAGGAAGTCGCGGCAGTCGTTACGTACATCCGGATGTCGTGGGGCAACAACGGATCGCCCGTCTCACCGCAACAGGTGAGCGACCTGCGTTCCGCGCCGCTCGATTAATCGGCACTTGACGCGAACGGGGCGCGGCTGCGGGAAACCGCGGCCGCGCCCTTTTGCTTTTTCGGTGACGTCCGTTTCCCGCGCGGGCCGCGCGAGGACGTCGCCTTACCAATAAATCAAGAGTATCTATGTCTTTCGCATCTCTCGGCCTCGCCGAACCACTCGTGCGGGCCGTCACCGAGCTGGGCTACACGCAGCCCACGCCGATCCAGGTCCAGGCCATCCCCGCTGTGCTGGGCGGCGGCGATCTTCTCGCCGGCGCGCAGACGGGCACCGGCAAGACGGCAGGCTTCACGCTGCCGATCCTGCAACGCCTGCACACGTTCTATGCGGAAAACCGCGGCGCGCGGCGCGCGGTGCGCGCCCTCATCCTCACGCCGACGCGCGAGCTCGCCGCGCAGGTCGAGGAAAGCGTGCGCGCATACAGCAAGTACGTGAAGCTGCGCTCGACCGTGATGTTCGGCGGCGTCAGCATCAATCCGCAGATCGATGCGCTGAAGCGCGGCGTCGACATCGTCGTCGCGACGCCGGGGCGCCTGCTCGATCACATGCAACAAAAGACGATCGACGTGTCGAGCCTCGACATCCTCGTGCTCGACGAAGCCGACCGGATGCTCGACATGGGCTTCATCCACGACATCAAGCGCGTGCTCGCGAAGCTGCCGGAGAAACGCCAGAACCTCCTGTTCTCGGCGACCTTCTCCGACGAGATCAAGTCGCTCGCGGACAGCCTGCTCGACTCGCCCGCGCTGATCGAAGTCGCACGCCGCAACACGACGGCCGAGACGGTCGCGCAGAAAATCCACCCGGTCGACCGCGACCGCAAGCGCGAGCTGCTCACGCATCTGATCCGCGAGCACAACTGGTTCCAGGTGCTCGTGTTCACGCGCACGAAGCACGGTGCGAACCGGCTCGCCGAGCAGTTGACGAAGGACGGCATCAGCGCGATGGCGATCCACGGCAACAAGAGCCAGTCGGCGCGCACGCGCGCCCTCGCCGAGTTCAAGAGCAGCACGCTGCAGGTGCTCGTCGCGACCGACATCGCCGCACGCGGGATCGACATCGATCAATTGCCGCACGTCGTCAACTTCGATCTGCCGAACGTGCCCGAAGACTACGTGCACCGGATCGGCCGCACGGGCCGCGCGGGCGCGAACGGCGAGGCGGTGTCGCTCGTGTGCGTCGACGAGAAGCAATTGCTGCGCGACATCGAGCGGCTCATCAAGCGCGAGATCTCGCAGGAAGTGATTTCGGGCTTCGAGCCGGACCCGAACACGAAGCCGGAGCCGATCCAACGGCGCGCGCAGCGCGGCGGGAATAGCGGCGGAAACGGCGGCGGCGCGAGCAACGGCGGCCGCAACGGCGGCGGCAATCGCGCGCCGCGGGCCGCGAATCAAGGGCAAGCGCCGGGCCAACCCGCCGCGCGTCGCGACGGCGGCGCAAAAGCGAAGGCTGCGCCATCGAAGGCAGTGCAGCCCAAAACCGCGAAGCCGCAGCAAGCACGCGGCGGCAGCGGACGACCGACGGGCAACGGCAACGCGAACGGCGGCGGCGCGCATGCGAATCGCAATCGTTCGTCGCGCAGCGGTCAGCGCGGCCATTGAGCGTCACGCGCCGCTGCGCCGCTCATCGAAGCGGCGCGCGGCGCCCCCTTCTCTCTGAGCGAGCGCGCCCTTGCGCGTCCTTCAGCGCTTGAGCTGCGCGATCTGCCGCGCCCAGCGCGCGAGCACGGCGCGCGCATCGGCGTCGGCAAGCTCGAACGTGACGCCCGCCGTCAGACGCGCATAGCCGACTCGCTGCGCTTCGCCGCCGACGAGCGTGGCGATGAAGCGCGCGAGCCCGTCGCCGGTCGAATCGGATGAATCGATGCGCAAACGCGCCTGATGGAACGCGTCGTCGGCGACGAACGTGAGCGTCGCGTCGGGATGCGCGGCGAGCGCGCGCGCCGCACGCGACTGCGGCCATAGCGAGAAGCGCAGCGACTGCGCATCGGGCGCGTAGAGCTCGCCCGCGCTCAGCAGCGTCGAGCGCGGCTGCGGCGGATCGACGTCGCGCTCGACGACGACGAGCGCGGCGGTGAAGCCCGCCTTGTGCGCGAGATCGTCGCCGTCGAACAGCGCGAGCGCAGCGCTCGGCCACACGTCATACATCGTCCGTTCGAGGGTGCGTCGGTCCGGATCGGTCACGGTGTTCTCCTGCTGCGCGTCGTGTCGAACGAAACCCGCAGCATACCGCGCGACGCGGCGCCGACGCTTACCGGAAGAACACGTGCTGCGTGAGCTTCGTCAGCGGATAGTGGACGCCCGGCTGGATCTTCGCGGGCAAGTCGAGCGGCTTGAGCAGCATCTTCACGCACATGTCCGCGGACAGGTTGCGCCGCACGAGCGCGTTCACGCGCGCGGTGCGCTCGCGGCAATACGCGGAATCGCCCGCGCGGTCCGGATAGCGGATCGCGAACACGTGCCGCAGCGCGATCTCGGAGTCCTCGTTCTTGATCTCGAGCACGCGCCGCGTCAGCGCGCCGAGCACCGCGAGCCGGCCGTTGCCCTCGACCTCGTTGTATTTCTTGAAATAGCGGAAGAAGTGCTTGTAATGGCGGACTTCGTCGGTGCGGATGTTGTCGGTGATCTCCTTGAGCACGGGCTCGTCCGAGCACTCGTTGATCGCGCGATAAAGCGTCGCCGTGCCCGTCTCGACGACGCAGCGCGCGACCATCTCGAGCGCCCGCGTCTTCTCGAACGCTTCGAGCGAGCAGGTCTTCGAATACTCGTCGAAGAAATTCGCGAATGCGAGATCCCAGTCGAACTCGGGCCACACGTGCGCGATATACGCCTTCAGCGCGCGGCCATGCTGCAACTCCTCGTGTTCCCATTCGGTGTTGAGCCACGCCGACACTTCGCGATCGTCGTCGAAGAATTGGCTCAGGTTGCTCGTGTAAAGATCGGAGCCGCTCTCGATGAACGACGCTGCGCACAGCAGCAGCAACAGATCTTCGTTCGCTGCGGCGCGTTGACGGTCGATTCGCGTCAGGTCGATGTCTTCGATGCGCCAGGGCATCTCGTGCGAGGTATCAGCCAGCATGTTTCGCGCTCCCAAACGCCGCTTCGCGTCCGGACGGGCCGCGCCGCGCGCGGCTCGCGATCCCGCCGGTTGCGGCGCGTTGAAATCGGTTATTCGACACGTCCGGCCATCTTAGCCGGACTTTTTTGATCGTGCTTCGAGCACTGACCTTAACCGGCAATCGCAGTTCCACGGCGATTATCACGCAATATTAGACCCGTAATTCGAAAAGGCGTGCGATATCGAAAGCGAAAGCCTTTTTTGAAATGCCTTTCGATATCGTTTCGCCTGCAACGAACGCCGCGCGCAAGACGCATGCGCGGCGCGCGCATCCCGTGCGCGTCAGAAACCCGCCGCGAGACCGTCGCGCCGGCTGTCGCTCGCCGCGACGTAGCCGCGGTCGGGTTCGCTGCGGTCGAGCCGCCAGATGAACTGGCCGGACCCGAAGTCCATGTAAGGATCGTCGATCGCCTGGATCGTATGGCCGCGCGCGGCGAGCGAATCGACGACGGACGCATCGAGCGCCGCCTCGACATCGAGCGTGAACGACCGGCTCACCCTCCAGCGCGGCGCGTCGCATGCGGCCTGCGGCTGCTGGCCGTAGCCGAGCATCCGCACGATCGTCTGCAGATGGCCCTGCGGCTGCATGTCGCCGCCCATCACGCCGAAGCTCATCACGGCTTGTTGCCGCCCGTCCGCCTGCTGCGTGACGAACGCCGGGATGATCGTATGGAACGGCCGCTTGCCGCCCGCGACGACGTTCGGCGACGCCGGGTCCATCGAGAATCCGCAGCCGCGGTTCTGCAGCGCGATCCCGGTGCCCGGCACGACGAGTCCCGAGCCGAAGCCCATGTAGTTGGACTGGATGAAGCTCACCATCATCCCGCGCTCGTCGGCCGCCGACAGATAGATCGTGCCGCCCGCGCGCGGCATCCCGAACGTGAAGTGCGTCGCGCGCTCGACGTCGATCAGCTTCGCGCGCGCGTCGAGATACGCGTCGTCGAGCATCTGGGCGGGCGTGACTGCCATCGCGCGCGGATCGGCGACGTAGCGGTGGACGTCGGCGAACGCGAGCTTCATCGCCTCGATCTGCACGTGCTGCGAATCCGCCGAATCGAGCGGCAGGTCGGCGAGATCGAAGCGCTCCATGATGCCGAGCGCGATCAGCGCGGCGATCCCCTGCCCGTTCGGCGGGATCTCGTGCACCGTGTAGCCGCGATAGTCCTTGCCGATCGGCTCGACCCACTCGGGCCGGTACGCGCGCAGGTCGTCCGCGCTCAGCGCGCCGCCGCCTTCGCGGAAGAACGCGGCGATCGTCTCGGCGATGCCGCCTTCGTAGAAAGCGCGCGCGCCTTCGGCCGCGAGCGTGCGCAGCGTCTTCGCATGGCCCGGCAGCCGCAACAGCTCGGCCACCTCGGGCGCGCGGCCGCACGGCATGAAGGTCTCCGCGAAACCCGGCTGGTTCTTCAGCTCGGGCACGGCGGCCGCCCACTTGTGCGCGACGATCGCAGCGACCGCATGCCCGCGCTCCGCGAGCTCGATCGCCGGCTCGAGGAGGTCGGCGAACGGCAGCGAGCCGAATTTCGCATGCAGCGCTTCCCAGCCGGCGATCACGCCGGGCACCGTCACCGTGTCCCAGCCGCGCGTCGGCTGCCGCGCGAGGCCGTTGCCCGCTTCGCCGTGCCGGCGGCGGAAGTAGTCGACGCTCCACGCAGCGGGCGCAACGCCCGATGCGTTCAGGCCGTGCAGCTTCGCGCCGTCCCAGACGAGCGCGAACGCGTCGCCGCCGAGGCCGCACGACACCGGCTCGACGACGGTGATCGCAGCCGCCGCGGCAATCGCCGCATCGACTGCGTTGCCGCCCTTCCACAGCATCCTGAGCCCCGCCTGCGCGGCGAGCGGATGCGACGTCGACACGACGTTGCGCGCGAATACCGGCACGCGCGTCGTCGGATACGGGTTGCGCCACGAGAAGGTCGCGCCGGGCATGTTCGAGTGAAGATTCATCGCAAGTAGACTGTAAACGGGATCGAAACAGACATTCCAACGCGAATGGGCGGCCCCGACAAATTTATTTGTCACATGAATTGATGCGCCGGAAGCATGAATCAAGTCTAAATCGAATGCCGCGCCGGTGCGCGGGCATGTATGCCGCACGCCGGACGAATCGGCCCGAACAGCCCTTACAATGCGGATTGCCGTCCCCAGTTCCCCGCTCCATCGAGCCGAATCGAAACCCCTGAACATGACACGAGACCCCCGCCTCACCCTGAACGCACGTCAGCAGGAATTGCTCGAATGGGTGCAGCGCGACGGCTTCGTCACAGTCGACGATCTCGCCGCTCATTTCGACGTGACGCCGCAGACGATCCGCCGCGACGTCAACTGGCTCGCCGATCTGAACCTGCTGCGCCGCTACCACGGCGGCGCGAGCCTGCCGACGAGCTCGGAGAACCTGTCGTACACCGCGCGCCAGCGGATGTTCCACGACGAGAAGCGGCGCATCGCGGCGCTCGCCGCTTCGCACATCCCGGATCAGGCTTCGCTCTTCATCAACCTCGGCACGACGACCGAGGAAGTCGCGCGCGCGCTGAACCGGCATCGAGGCTTGCGCGTGATCACGAACAACCTGAACGTCGCGAGCATGATGAGCGGCTATCCGGAGTGCGAGGTGCTGATCACGGGCGGCATCGTGCGGCCGTGGGACAAGGGCGTCGTCGGCGAGCTCGCGATCGACTTCATCCGCCAGTTCAAGGTCGATTACGCGATCATCGGCACGTCGTCGATCGAAAACGACGGCACGCTGCGCGACTTCGACACGCGCGAGGTGCGCGTCGCCGAGGCGATCATCCAGCACGCGCGCACTGTCTACCTCGTCACCGACCATTCGAAGTTCGGCCGCCCGGCACTCGTGCGGCAGGGGCATCTGAGCCAGATCCATGCGCTCTTCACAGACAAGCCGCTGCCCGGCGACATGGCCGAGACGATCGCGCAGGCGGGCACGCAAGTGTACGTCGCCGACTGACCGGACCGCCGCCCGAGCGACGGGTCGCGCTGCTGCACCGCACCCAAAACTTCAAGTGAAATCAAGGAATTGCCGCACCGGTAAAACCGCCTGACGAATTCCTTGATGTCAATCAGAAAATTATCAGGGTGTGATTTGTAGATGCCGGCTCGCTTGACTACACTCCAAATCCCCGGCGCGGTTGCGCGTACTTTGCGCAACCGGGGCGGCGTCTCAATAACGCCAAGGCCGGGACAGCGGCTTTTCCCCCCACGCCTTCCCTTGCTGGGTCACTCGACCGGACACTTGCACCCGGGACAGTACGGTTGTCATGGAGAGAACGATGCTAAGTCCGCATGAATTCGCCACGCTGTTGCTTGTGAAGGATGCTCCCGACCAAGCCGACATGGACCGCGACGAACTCGACGCGTTGCTCGAGCGACAGCTCGTGAAGCTGGAGGCGCTCGGCTCCGGCAAGAAATACTGCGTCACCGAAATCGGCGACGCGGCATTGCGATCGATCAAGCTCCGATATTCGTGATGTACTGGCCGGAGGGGCGCAGCCAGTGCCAGGCCGCGCCCCTCCGGCCCATCCCTTTCCCGCCTCTCAACCGCCGCGCAGCGACGGATCGACGGCTGCTCGCCAGCTGATCGCCTGCGCGCGCGCGTCGTTGAGATAGCTCACCCAGCGGCCCCGCCCGGCCGGGTCGGCGCTCGTCCCCAGCGCCGCGTGGCGCCGCGCAAGTTCGTTTTCGAACGCACAGAAGCGCGCATCCGTCAGCTTGCCGTGGCGCTTCGCAACCCACGCATCGAACATCGCCGAATAGACGGACTGCGCGTCGCCGCCATAATCGCGCACCTCGCCGCAGGTCCGCTGCAGCTCGGCAAACGATGGTCCGCCCCAGCCGCCGAATTCGGACGGCACGCCCGCACATCCGGCCAGCAGCGCGAACGCGCCGGCCGCGATCATCGTACGCATGTGTACACCTCGCTCGTTGATCCTCCGCCAGTATCGTCCGGGATCGTGCGCTGCGCCACCCGGCCCTCAATAGCGAACTTTACTTTTTCGATTATGTTCGTTAAATTTCGAATTCGAACATTTCAGGTTCGCTCATTTTCTGTTATATGAACGATAGGATCAGCGGGTGACTCAACAGAATCGTTACGATCTGCTCGTCGTCGGCGGCGGGATCAACGGCGCGGGCATCGCGCGCGATGCGGCCGGCCGCGGCCTGTCGGTGCTCCTGTGCGAACAGGACGACCTCGCGTCGCACACATCCTCTTCGAGCACGAAGCTGATCCACGGCGGTCTGCGCTACCTCGAGTACAAGGAATTCGGGCTCGTGCGCAAGGCGCTGCAGGAACGCGAGACGCTCTTGCGCGCGGCGCCGCACATCATTTGGCCGCTGCGCTTCGTGATGCCGCACATGCCGAACCTGCGTCCCGCATGGCTCATCCGCATCGGCCTCTTCCTGTACGACCATCTCGCGAAGCGCGAACTGCTGCCCGGCTCGCGCGGCATCGACATGCGCCGCCACCCGGCGGGCGCGCCGCTCATCGATTCGATCAAACGCGGCTTCGTCTATTCAGACGGCTGGGTCGACGACGCGCGGCTCGTCGTGCTGAACGCGCTCGACGCGCAGGAACGCGGCGCGCGCATCCTCACCCGCACGAAGCTCGTGTCGGCCGAGCGCCGCGACGGCGAATGGCGCGCGCAGCTTCGGCGCGCCGACGGCTCGACGCTCGACGTGCGCGCCCGCGCGATCGCGAACGCGGCGGGCCCGTGGGTCGGGGAAGTGCTGCACGGCGCGCTCGGCCGCGGCGCGCAGCACAGCGTGCGCCTCGTGAAGGGCAGCCACATCGTCACGCGGCGCCTGTTCGATCACGACCACGCGTACATCTTCCAGAATCCGGACAAGCGGATCATCTTCGCGATTCCGTACGAGCGCGACTTCACGCTGATCGGCACGACCGACGTCGAATACCACGACGATCCGTCGCGCGTCGCCATTGATCGCGACGAAACGCGCTATCTGTGCGAGTCGATCAATCGCTATTTCAAGCGTAAGATCTCGCCCGCCGACGTGTGCTGGACCTATTCCGGCGTGCGCCCGCTCCTCGAAGACGAGAACGCGGACAACCCGTCCGCCGTCACGCGCGACTATCGCCTCGAGATGGACGACGGCGCGAGCGCGCCGCTCCTGTCGGTGTTCGGCGGCAAGATCACGACGTTCCGCAAGCTCGCCGAAGAGGCGACCGACATGCTCGGCGGCACGCTCGGCGCGGCGCGCGGCGCATGGACGGCGGGCGTGCCGCTGCCGGGCGGCGACATCGCCGATGCGCGCTTCGCGCCGTTCGCCGCAACCTTCGCGAAACGCCATCCATGGCTGCCCGCCGCGCTCGCGCGCCGCTATGCGCGCGCGTACGGCACGCGCGCCGAGCGCGTGATCGGCCGCGCGAAGTCGCTCGCCGAGCTCGGCGCCGAGCTCGCGCCCGGCCTTCATGAAGCGGAATTGCGTTATCTGCGCGACGCCGAATGGGCGACCTGCGCGGACGACGTGCTGTGGCGGCGTTCGAAGCTCGGCCTGCATGTCGCGCCGGGCACGCTCGACACCGTGACGGCCGTGCTCGACGCCTGGTTCGGCGCCGCGCGCGAAGCGGCGAGCGCCGCGCATTGACCGACGCGCATCGACGCCGGCGGCAACGGACGACGACAGGAAACACCGGAAACGCGCCGCACCCGCGGCGCCAATCACAACGACGTACGCTACGTACGGATGGAGATGAGACAAATGCAGGATCAATACATCCTCGCGCTCGACCAGGGCACGACCAGCTCCCGCGCCATGCTGTTCGATCGACAAGGCAACATCGTGTCGATCGCGCAAAAGGAATTCGAGCAGATTTATCCGCAGCCGGGCTGGGTCGAGCACGACCCTCAGGAGATCTGGTCGACGCAAGCGGGCGTCGCGGCGGAAGCCGTCACGCGCGTGGGCCTGAACGGCACGGCGATCGCCGCGATCGGCATCACGAACCAGCGCGAGACGACGATCGTCTGGGATCGCGAAACGGGCCACCCGATCTACAACGCGATCGTCTGGCAGGATCGCCGCACCGCCGATTTCTGCGACCAGCTGAAAGCGCAGGGCCTGAGCGAAAAAGTCCGCGCGAAGACCGGCCTGCCGATCGACTCGTACTTCTCGGCCACCAAGATCCGCTGGATTCTCGACAACGTCGAGGGCGCGCGCGAGAAGGCGCGCCAGGGCAAGCTCGCGTTCGGCACGGTCGACAGTTGGCTCGTCTGGAACTTCACGAAGCACGAGCTGCACGTGACCGACGTGACGAACGCGTCGCGCACGATGCTCTTCAACATCCATACGCTCGACTGGGACGACGAGCTCCTTGACGCGCTCGAAATCCCGCGCAGCATGCTGCCGGAAGTGCGTGCGTCGTCCGAGATCTACGGGCCGACGAAGACCACGGTGTTCGCGTCGAAGATCCCGCTTGCCGGCATCGCGGGCGACCAGCAGGCCGCCCTCTTCGGCCAGATGTGCACGACGTCCGGCATGGTGAAGAACACCTACGGCACCGGCTGCTTCCTGATGATGAACACCGGCGAGAAGCCGATCGAATCGCAGAACAACCTCGTCACGACGATTGCGTGGCAGGTCGGCGGCAAGGTCAACTACGCGCTCGAAGGCAGCATCTTCATCGCGGGCGCGGTCGTGCAATGGCTTCGCGACGGGCTCGGGATCATCAAGAGCGCATCGGAGATCGAAACGCTCGCAAGCGGCGTGCCGCACACGGACGGCGTCTATCTCGTGCCCGCGTTCGCCGGCCTGGGCGCGCCGCACTGGAACGCGCGCGCCCGCGGGTCGCTCTTCGGCGTCACGCGCGGCACGACGTCCGCGCACCTCGCGCGCGCGGCGCTCGACTCGATCGCGTATCAATCGCTCGACGTGCTGAAGGCGATGGAAGCCGACTCGGGCATCCGGATCGGCGAGCTGCGCGTCGACGGCGGCGCGAGCGCGAACAACCTGCTGATGCAGTTCCAGGCCGATCTGCTCGGCGTGGACACAGTGCGTCCGCGCGTCACCGAGACGACCGCGCTCGGCGCCGCGTATCTCGCGGGCCTCGCGATCGGCTATTGGGAGAACGTCGACGAGCTGCACAGCCAATGGCAGCTCGAACGCCGCTTCGCGCCGTCGATGCAGAGCGAGCAGGTCACTTCGTGCCTCGCCGGCTGGCAGCGCGCGGTGCGCGCGGCGAAGGCGTGGGCGGACGACACGCACTGAGCCGGTTCGTTCGGCATCCGCAGCAACTCAATTCAATACATATATTCACAACAATCAGGCGGGCCGCGCGACGCAAGCCGCGAGCCCGCCATACCGGTAGAGAGACGACATCATGTCACCATATATCGCGGAGTTCATCGGCACGGCTCTCCTCGTGCTGCTCGGCAACGGCGCTGTTGCGAACGTGCTGCTCGCGAAAACCAAGGGTAAGGGCGCCGACCTCATCGTCATCGTGATGGGCTGGGCGATGGCGGTATTCGTCGCGGTCTACGTGACCGCATCGTTCTCCGGCGCGCACCTGAATCCGATCGTCACGATCAGCCTCGCGCTCGCGGGCAAGTTCGCTTGGGCGAAAGTGGGCGGCTACATCGCGTCGCAGATGCTGGGCGGCATGGCGGGCGCGTTCCTCGTGTGGCTCGCGTATCGCCAGCACTTCGCAAAGGAAGCCGATCCCGATCTGAAGCTCGCCGTGTTCTGCACGGCGCCCGCGATTCGCAGCGTCACGCACAACGTACTGACGGAAGCGATCTGCACGTTCGTGCTGATTCTCGGCGTGCTGTACCTCGCGTCGCCGCAAGTCGGCCTCGGCTCGCTCGACGCGCTGCCTGTCGGCCTTCTCGTGCTCGGCATCGGCATCTCGCTCGGCGGCCCGACGGGCTACGCGATGAGCCCCGCACGCGACCTGTCGCCGCGCATCATGCACGCGCTCCTGCCGATTCCAGGCAAGCGCGACAGCGACTGGCGCTATGCGTGGGTGCCGGTGCTCGGGCCGCTCGTCGGCGGCGTGCTCGCGGCGAACCTGTATCTGTATCTGCATACGACGCACTGACCGCGATGCGGCGCCGCGCCGCGTTCGCATCCAGGCCGCGCGTCGACTACGGTCGCAAGCCCCCTCGCGCCTCGCCGGGCGAGGGGGTTTTTCGTTTTGCGCTTCACCTCCTGTCGCTCGCGAGCGACACACCCGTGTAGCCGCGGACATCCTCGCGGCTTCGCCATCACGCCGCCCCCCTTGCACCCGCGTCGGCGCGAGCGAACGAGCGCCGCCCGCCAGCGCGACACGCCGCATCGCGCGCCGGCGCCGACGAAGCGCGCCCGCCGCCGGCAAAGCACGTATCATGGCGCTTCGTCGCCTCATCCCATTTTCGTTGTTTCTATGCTCGACCACCTCATTTGCGACTGCGACGGCGTGCTCGTCGACAGTGAAGTGATCGCCGATCGCGTGCTGTTCGACACGCTGTCGGCCGCGTTCCCCACGATCGATTTCGCGGCCGACGCGAAAGCCGCGTTCGGCCAGCAGACGTCGCGCTTTCTCGCCGGCCTCGAAACGCGTCACGGCATCGCGATGCCGGCGGATTTCCTCGAGACGATCGATCACAACATCGAGATCGGCCTCGCGCAATGGCTCGCGCCGATCGCGGGCGTGCGCGACGCGCTGACGAAGATCGCGCTGCCCGCGGCCGTCGTGTCGAACAGCCGGCTCGAGCGCGTGCGCAACTCGCTCAAGCGCGCGGCGCTCACCGACGTGTTCGGCGAGCGCGTGTTCAGCGCCGAGCAGGTTGCGCGGCCAAAGCCCTATCCGGACGTGTACCTGCACGCGGCAAAGACGCTCGGCGTCGAGCCGGCGCGCTGCGTCGTCGTCGAAGACAGCGTGTCGGGGCTGAACGCGGCGCGCGCGGCCGGCATGAAGACGATCGCGTTCGTCGGCGCGAGCCACATCCCCGGCGGCTATGAAGACGCGCTGCGCAAGATGGGCATCACGCGGATCATGCGCTCGATGGACGAACTGCCCGCGCTCGTCGAGGCGGGCAGGCGCGGCGAATTCGGCGACGTGCAGTCGTAGCCGCGCGAAATCGCCTCGCGTACGGCGCGGCTTGCGCGCCGTACGCGCCCCTCCCGGCAGAATCGGACGGAATCGATCAGGCGGCGTCCTCGCAGCACGCGTCGCGTTCGCGCTCGCGCGCCGCCGCGAGCCGTTCGCGAAACGCGACGAGTTCGGCGATCGTCAGCATCGGCAGCCCGTGCTGCGCGGCGAAGCGCTCGACGTCCGCGCCGCGCGTCATCGTGCCGTCCGGGTTCATCAGCTCGCACAGCACGCCCGCCGGCTTCAACCCGGCGAGGATCGAGAGATCGACGGTGCCTTCGGTATGGCCGCGCCGCGCGAGCACGCCGCCCGGCGCCGCGCGCAGCGGAAACACATGGCCGGGGCGCACAATGTCGTGCGGCTTCGCGTCGTCGGCGATCGCCACGCGGATCGTCGTCACGCGATCGGCGGCCGACACGCCCGTCGACACGCCGACGCGCGCCTCGATCGACACCGTGAACGCGGTGCCGTTCTTGCTCTCGTTCAATTGGGCCATCGGCGGCAGCTCGAGCGCGCGCACCCGCTCGTCCGTCAGGCACAGGCACACGATGCCGCTGCACTCGCGGATCAAGAGCGCCATCGTCTCGTCGGTGAGCCGCTCGGCGGCGACGATCAGATCGGCTTCGTTCTCGCGGTCGTGGTCGTCCTGCAGCACGACCGCGCGCCCTTCGCGCAGCGCGGCGAGCGCAGCGGCGATGCGCGGCGGCACCGGTTCGGCAGCGAGCAACGGGAGGTCGGAGAAAGCGTCGGCGGGCGCCGACTTCGAAGGCAACGGAAACGACATGATATGAAACGCTCCTCGCGGATAGAATTGGGCGAAAAACGTTTCAGGGCTTAGCAAACAGACAGCGCGACGCCGCTCCCGCGCCGCGCGGACGACACCGCGCGCGCAGCGGACAAGACCTGCGCACATGACCATCTGCACATCTTCTTTCATCCGGACTATGACCGTCGGCTCTGGCATCGGACCAGATCTGCTGACCCCGCGCATCGCGCGGGCGCTCGCGGGCTTGCCGGCAACATGCCGACCTACCGCCGGTGGGGATTTCCGCCCCGCCCTGAAGACGCACTGATTGCCGGACGAACCGGCGGGTGAAGCATACAACACCTGCGGGCCCGCCGCAGCGAGAACCCGCCAAGACCCTACCGACGAAGCCGTCTAAACCGCGCGACGCGCAAAGGCGCACCGCAGCCCGGCGTCACGCCGGCACGTGCCAGCGCGGCGGCACTTCGGCGTTCACCGTCACGCGGAACGCGCGCGCCTCGGTATCGCCGGGATTGCGCAGCGTGTACGGCTGGTCCGCGTCGAACACGATCGCGTCGCCCGTGGCGAGCAGCTGCCGGCGATCGTGGATGCTGACTTCGAGCGTGCCTTCGCTGACGACAAGATTCACGCTCGTGCCGGGCGCGCGCGGCGAGCCGGGCTCGGTGTGCAGCGGCGCGATCCGCAGCTCGTGGAATTCGGCGACCGCGGGCTCGCCTTCCGGATAGAGCGCGCGCGCGGAAAAGCGTCCGTTCGAACCGACGACGCGCACCGCGCGCTCGGCGGACAGATGCTCGAAGCCGTTGACCGCGTGCCGCCGCAGGAACGCGGCGACCGACACCTTCAGTGCGGCCGCGACCTTGCAGAGCACCTTGATCGACGGCACGCTGCGCGCCGATTCGATTTGCGCGAGCATCGCGCGCGACACGCCGGAAAGCCGCGCGAGCGCGTCGAGCGACAACTGGCGTTCCGCACGCAAGCGCGCGAGGTTCACGCCGACGAGCCGCTCGAGCCCATCGAACGACTCGTGCGATGCGTCGGCGTCGGCCGCGGAAGCGGCATCCAGTGAAGACACATCGCGCACGAGCGCCAACGGAGAATGCATGACGTTGCCTCCAGGGCTGCAGCGAGCCCAGCGGTTTCAGATAAGGCAAGACTAACATCCGCTCGGGGCCCGTCAAACAAAGTTATCTTCACACTGTTATCAGGATCGCAGAGGACAGCGTTTTGCGATGCGTCATTGCGCCGTTGCAGCCGCACCCGATGAGACGCGCGTATCAAGCCGCGCGGCGAACATCGTGACCACGAGCGCCGCGAGCGTGACGGCGGCCGCGAGCCACGGCAGCGCGTCGAGCGGCATCCCGTGCGACAGCGCGACGCCGCCGAGCCACGCGCCGCCCGCGTTACCGACGTTGAATGCGCCGATGTTGAGCGTCGACGCGAGATTCGGCGCATGCGCGGCCTTCTCGACGACGCGCGCCTGCAGCGGCGGCACCGTCGCGAACGCCGCGATCCCCCAGACGAACACCGTGACGGCGGCCGCGACGGGCAGATGGCTCGTCTTCGCGAACACCGCCATCACGACGATCAGCGCAATGAGGATCGCGATTAGCGACGGCATCAGCGCGCGATCCGCGAGCTTGCCGCCGATCGTGTTGCCGACCGTGAGTCCGGCGCCGAACAGCACGAGGACGAACGACACGGAATGCGGCGAGAAGCCCGCCACGTCCTCGAGGATCGGCGCGATGTAGGTGAACACGACGAACACGCCGCCGAAGCCGAGCACCGTCATCGCGAGCGCGAGCCAAACCTGCGGCTCCTTCAGCACGCGCAGCTCGCGGCCGAGCGCGGCGCCCGCCGCGTCGCGCCGGTTCGGCACGAGCGCAGCGATCCCGGCGAACGACGCGACGCCGAGCGCCGCGACGATCCAGAACGTCGCGCGCCAGCCGAACATCTGGCCGACGAACGTGCCGAACGGCACGCCGAGCACGTTCGCGAGCGTGAGCCCGTTGAACATCAGCGCGATCGCGCTCGCGCGTTTGTCGACGGGGACGAGCGACGCGGCGACGACCGCGCCGATGCCGAAGAACGAGCCGTGCGCGAACGACGTGACGACGCGCGCGATCATCAGCATCCCGTAGCCTTGCGCGACCGCGCACAGCACGTTGCCGGCGATGAAGATCGACATCAGCAGTTGCAGCGCCGCCTTGCGCGGCATCTTGCTCGTGAGCACGGCGAGGAGCGGCGCGCCCGCCGCGACGCCGAGCGCATAGCCGCTCACGAGGAGGCCCGCGGACGGCAGCGTGACCGCGAGGTCGCGCGCGACGTCGGGCAACAGGCCCATGATGACGAATTCGGTGGTGCCGATGGCGAACGCGCTGATCGCGAGCGCGAGTAACGGTAGGGGCATGAGACGCTCCGGGTGCGGGATGCGGCGCGACTCATGCCGCACCGCATCAAAAGACCTGATGAGCGCGCATTGTCTCGAATCACAGGATTTTTGATAATTAGCGTAGCATTTGAACCATTTTCAAAAATTTTGTGAAAATCACATGGATCGATTGGGTGACATCCGCTTGTTCGTCGAGGCGGCGGAGCTCGGCAGCCTGTCGGCCGCCGGGCGCAAGCTGAACCTGACGCCCGCCGCCGCGAGCGCGCGGCTCGCGAAGCTGGAGGCGAAGGTGTCGACGCGCCTCTTCGAGCGCTCGACGCGGCGGCTGCGGCTCACCGACGAGGGCCGCCTATATCTGAACTGCTGCCGGCAGGCGCTGCAGGCGCTCGACGACGCCGACGCGATGCTGCAGGAAGGCCGCAACGTCGTGAGCGGCAAGGTGCGGCTGTCGTCGACGTCGGATTTCGGGCGCAATCAGTTGCTCGACTGGCTCGACGAGTTCAACGCGCGCTACCCGGACGTGACGTTCGCGGTGACGGCGTCGGATTCGTCGTCGAACCTGTGGCAGGACGAGATCGATCTCGCGATCCGCTTCGCCGCGCCGCCCGACGGCGCGCTGATCGCGCGACGGCTCGCGGCGAACCGGCGCGTGCTGTGCGCATCGCCCGCGTTCGTCGGCAAGCACGGCGCGCCGAAGGACCCGCTTGATCTGGCCCGTTTTCCGTGCAACGTGATTACGATCGCATCCGGGCCGATCAACGTCTGGCGCTTCACGCGCGGCGACGACACGCAAACCTACACGGTGCCGCTCGCGAACGCGCACGAGACGAACGACGGCGGCCTGACGCGCGAATGGACGATCCGCGGCTACGGAATCGCGCTGAAATCGATCTGGGACATCGCCGCCGACGTCCGCGCGGGCCGGCTGAAAGTGCTGCTGCCCGAGTGGCGGCATCACGACGCGCCGCTGCACGCGATCTATCACGGCAAGCGCTACATGGCGCCGCGCGTGCGGGTGCTGCTCGACTTCCTCGTCGAGCGCTTCGCGAAGGAGGAGGCGGCGCTTGAGGATCTGCTGAACGCATGCCGGTGACGCGGGTGCGTTCGGCTTCGCGCCTCTTTCATGGATTCGCTTTCCTGCTTTCACGCTTCCAGCGCGAGGACCGCGCGCCGCCGTGGACATCCCCTCGGTCGCGCAAACACGCCGCCTACCGGTCACCGTCCTCGGCGCAACCAAGCAAGCGCCGTCCTCCCCGCGCGACGCGCCGCCGCCCGCCCCGCGAAGCCCGAAAAGCTATAATGGAGAGCTTTCCCGGCGGCATCTCTCCGTACGCGCCCCGCGCTTTCGCGCGGCTGACGGCGCGCCGATCCGTCCCCCGATCCACTTTGAACGACGCCCCCAGGTCAACCACTGCGAACGGCGAATCCTCATGACCAAGAAAGTTTACGTAAAGACCTTCGGCTGCCAAATGAACGAGTACGACTCCGACAAGATGGTCGACGTGCTCAATGCGTCCGAAGGCCTCGAAAAGACCGACTCCCCCGAAGACGCGGACATCATCCTGTTCAACACCTGCTCGGTGCGCGAGAAAGCGCAGGAGAAGGTGTTCTCCGATCTCGGCCGCGTGCGCGAGCTGAAGGAGGCGAAGCCGGATCTGCTGATCGGCGTCGGCGGCTGCGTCGCGAGCCAGGAAGGCGCGTCGATCGTCGCGCGCGCGCCGTACGTCGACCTCGTGTTCGGCCCGCAGACGCTGCACCGCCTGCCGCAGATGATCGACGCGCGCCGCGCGAGCGGCCGCGCGCAGGTCGACATCACGTTCCCCGAAATCGAGAAGTTCGATCACCTGCCGCCCGCGCGCGTCGAAGGCCCGAGCGCGTTCGTGTCGATCATGGAAGGCTGCAGCAAGTACTGCAGCTATTGCGTCGTGCCGTACACGCGCGGCGACGAAGTCTCGCGTCCGCTCGACGACGTGCTGACCGAAATCGCCGGCCTCGCCGACCAGGGCGTGCGCGAAGTAACGCTGCTCGGCCAGAACGTGAACGCATACCGCGGCGCGCTGACGGCCGGCTCGCCCCCCAAGGGGGCTTCCTTCGGGGCGCACGACATCGCCGATTTCGCGACGCTGATCGAATATGTCGCCGACATTCCCGGCATCGAGCGGATCCGCTATACGACGTCGCATCCTAAGGAATTCACGCAGCGCCTGCTCGACGTCTACGCGAAGGTGCCGAAGCTCGTCGACCACCTGCACCTGCCCGTCCAGCACGGCTCCGACCGCATCCTGATGGCGATGAAGCGCGGCTACACGGTGCTCGAGTACAAGTCGGTGATCCGCAAGCTGCGCGCGATCCGGCCGAACCTGTCGCTGTCGACGGACATCATCGTCGGCTTCCCCGGCGAGACCGAGGCCGATTTCGACAAGACGATGGCGCTCGTCCACGAGATGAGCTACGACACGAGCTTCTCGTTCATCTACAGTCCGCGTCCCGGCACGCCGGCCGCGAACCTCGCCGACGACACGCCGCGCGAGCTCAAGCTCAAACGCCTGCAACATCTGCAGGCGACGATCGAGGAGAACGTCGTACGCATCAGCCAGTCGATGGTCGGCAAGGTCGAGCGCATTCTGGTCGAAGGGCCGTCGCGCAAGGATCCGAACGAACTCGCGGGCCGCACCGAGAACAACCGGGTCGTGAACTTCCCGGCGCCGCTCGCGTCGCACCCGCGCCTGATCGGCCAGATGATCGACGTGAAGATCAATCACGCGTATCCGCACTCGCTGCGCGGCGAGCTCGTGCTCGCGCGCGACGACGCGAGCGCCGCCACGCACTGAACGCCCAACAGGAACCCGACGCCACTTTGAAAACCGCTCAAGCACTGGAATTCACCGCGCCGCGCGACGACAACGCACGCCTCGCGAACCTCTGCGGCCCGCTCGACGAAAATCTGCGGCAGATCGAACAGGCGCTCGACGTGACGCTGTCGCGGCGCGGCCACCGGATCTCGATCCGCGGCCGCGCCGCGAAAACCGCGCTCGCGGCGCTCGAAGATTTCTACAACCGCGCGCGCGATCCGCTGTCGGTCGACGACATCCAGCTCGCGCTCGTCGAGGCCCGCCACCCGGGCAATTCGCGCCGCAACGGCAATGGCGAAGGCGAGCCCGAAATCGACGTGCGCTTTCGCGGCGATCCGGATCATCCGTTCGACGAGCCCGTCGTGCGCATCGGCGAAGAACCGTACGTCGACGAGACAGCGCCGAAGCTCTACACGCGCCGCGCAGACCTGCGCGGCCGCACGCCCGCGCAGCGCGAATACCTGAAGCAGATCCTGTCGCACGACGTCACGCTCGGCGTCGGGCCGGCAGGCACCGGCAAGACCTATCTCGCGGTGGCGTGCGCGGTCGACGCGCTCGAGCGCGACCAGGTCAAGCGCATCGTGTTGACGCGGCCGGCCGTCGAGGCGGGCGAACGGCTCGGCTTTTTGCCGGGCGACCTCGCGCAGAAGGTCGATCCGTACCTGCGGCCGCTCTACGACGCGCTGTACGACCTGCTCGGCTTCGACAAGACCGCGAAGATGTTCGAGCGGCAGATGATCGAGATCGCGCCGCTCGCGTACATGCGCGGCCGCACGCTGAACCACGCGTTCATCATCCTCGACGAGGCGCAGAACACGACGCCCGAGCAGATGAAGATGTTCCTCACGCGGATCGGCTTCGGCTCGAAGGCGGTCGTCACGGGCGACACGAGCCAGGTCGACCTGCCGCGCGGGCACAAGAGCGGGCTCGTCGAAGCGCAGCAGGTGCTCTCCGGCGTGCGCGGCATCGCGCTCACGCGCTTCACGAGCGCGGACGTCGTCCGGCATCCGCTCGTCGCGCGAATCGTCGAGGCCTACGACGAGTTCCACGCGCAGCACAAGGACGAGTAAGCGGGGCGAACGGGCTCGGTGGAATCGGTTCGATCGGCGGCCGCTTGCGCGATTGCACACGTCTCGGGTGACGGGCGGCAAACGCGGCCTGTCCGGGCAGCGTTCGCTTCGTTCGTTCGCTTCGTTCGCTTCGTTCGCTTCGTTCGCTTCGTTCGTTCGCTTCGTTCGTTCGCTTCGTTCGTTCGTTCGTTCGTTCGTTCGTTCGTTCGTTCGTTCGGCAGCATAGACCGCAGCGGCGCTCGGCCGCGCGCATGTCGATCGAAATCCCAACCTCGCGACACCACGTCGGCCGATCCGGCGACGATCGAGCGCCGTTCGCGTACCGGCCGGTGCGGCACCGTGCGACGATCGCCCGAATCCGCGCACCTTGCATCGGCGAAGCGCCGACCGAACAGCCGGCCGTTTTCAGGCCCTCACCCGTCGCCGAGCGCCGGCCGTACACCGCCCCTTCGAGTCGCCCGACCGCCGCGCGCCAGCACCTTCCCCGCTTCCGGCGATCCTGTTAAACGGCGCTCCGGGGGCTTGTCCGTTTGGTGTATCCTCAACCGCGTTCAAACCGACGCAAGCGTCATGAAATCGTCCCGTTCCTCAAAGCCCGTACGCGCCGACGCGGCGCAACCCGCGTTCCCTCGCCTGTCGCTGCTCGACGCGAAAGGCAAAGTCAAGACCGTCGATGCACAGGCGCTGCGCGTCGACTTCGCCGACGGCCGCAGCCTGATATTCGACCTGTCCGGCAGCTCGGGCGACGCGGCGGTCGCGATCGTCGCGCAGCACACGGATCCGTCGCTGCGCGCGACGATCGCGCTGCGCCCCGAGCACTACGACAGCGTGACCGTCGAGGTCGGCGCCGACGAGAATCCGGACTTCGCGCACGACGAAGCCGACGGCGAAGCCCAGGCGCACGAGCCCGAGCTCGATCTCGCGGTCCAGTACGGCGACGAGGTCGGCGACGCGCAGCGCAAGTCGCTGCCGAAGCGCAAGGTGATCGCCGAATGGCTCGAGCCCGCGATCTTTTCCGATGCGCAGTTCACCGTGCGCTTCGTCGGCGCGGACGAAGGGCGCGCGCTCAACAACAGCTATCGGCACAAGGACTACGCGACCAACGTGCTGACCTTCGCGTACGGCGAGGAGCCGGACGGCGTCACGGTCGCGGACCTCGTGCTGTGCTGCCCGATCGTCGAAAAGGAAGCGCGCGAGCAGGGCAAGACGCTCGTCGCGCATTACGCGCACCTGCTCGTGCACGGCGCGCTGCATGCGCAGGGCTACGACCACGAGCGCGGCGACGAAGACGCGGCCGAGATGGAAGCGCTCGAAATCGACATCCTCGCGAAGCTCGGCTTTCCGAATCCGTACCGCTGATTCGCATCGCCCCGCCCGCCGTGAGCCGCCCCGCACCCGCCCCCACCCGCCGCCCCTACCCTCCGTCGCTCGGCGAAGCGCGCTACCTGAGCGACGGCGAACTCGCGGCGTCGCTCGGCGCGACGCTCGCCGGCTGGGATCGCACGAGCGATCTGTGGCTGTTCGGCTATGGCTCGCTGATCTGGAACCCGGGCATGCCGGCCGTCGAGGCGGTGCGCGGGAAGGTCCACGGCTACCACCGCGGGCTCTACTTGTGGTCGCGCGTGAACCGCGGCACGCCCGAGCAGCCGGGGCTCGTGCTCGCGCTCGACCGCGGCGGCTCGTGCATGGGGCTCGCGTTCCGGCTCGCCGGCCGCACCGCGATGCCGCACCTCGAAGCGCTGTGGCGGCGCGAGATGGCGATGGGCTCGTATCGTCCCGCGTGGCTGCCGTGCGCGCTCGCGGGCGGCGAGCGGGTCAGCGCGCTCGCGTTCGTGATGCGGCGTGACGTCCCGACCTACACCGGCAAGCTGACCGACGACGTCGTGAAGGCCGTATTCGGCTGCGCGAGCGGCCGCTATGGCACGACGCTCGACTACGTGAGCCGCACCGTCGACGCGCTGCGCGACAGCGGAATGCCCGACCGGGCGCTCGAGGCGCTGCTCGCGCGCTGCCGGTAGTTCGCTGCCCATAGTTCGCCGCCGGCATCCTGCCGGATCGGCGCGAGAAACCGGCGGGCATCGCGCGCCGTTACGGATCGTGCTCCCGGCCGTATGCCCCGCCGATGCCGGTCGCACGCGCGGTCTCCCCGCCACGTCTCGCCGACCGGCTCCACGAACCCGCATCGCCCGCCTGCCTCGCGAAATTCACGTCCCGCCCGGCTTCTCGAGCGATCGACCATGCAATTCGGCTCGCCGCGCCGCGCCCCTTCGCGCCGGCCTGGCAGCCTGCCTCGCCGCACGGCTTCCTGCCGCGTCGGGCCACACCCCCTTCTGCCGAGCGCCCCGGTTGCCCGTCCTGCGCCCATCCGACCGACCATAGACATCGCCGCGCCGACGCACATCCCGGCGCGCCGGCGAGCGCTCCGCGGCGCGCCGCGGCATCTCGTCCCATCCGGCGCTTTTTTTCCGCCGCCGCCCGCGCGCCTGTTTCTGCGCTACGATGAGGGCACGCCCAAGGCCGCGCCGTCTGGCCGGAATCGCGCGAAAAGCCGCTTCGGCTCGCGCGGACGCCCGTCGACACGGTCGCGCCATGACCTTGGTGTATCCTTGCCAATTCCGTGACAGCGCGCCTCCGATTCGCGGGGCGCACCACCATGAACGATTCGTATCCCAGTCGAAAATCCTCCGACAAACCGCATGAAAAACGCTCGCTGCTCGAGCGTCTGACCGACTTCATCTCGCCCGAACCCGATTCGCGGGCCGAGCTCCTCGAAATCCTCCAGGACGCGCACGAACGCAACCTGATCGACGCCGATTCGCTGTCGATGATCGAAGGCGTGTTCCAGGTGTCCGACCTGTGCGCGCGCGACATCATGGTGCCCCGCGCCCAGATGGACGCGCTCAACATCGCCGACAAGCCCGAGGATTTCATCCCGTTCGTGCTCGAGAAGGCGCACTCGCGCTACCCGGTGTACGAAGACAACCGCGACAACGTGATCGGCGTCCTGCTGGCCAAGGACCTGCTGCGCTTCTACGCGGAAGAGGAATTCGACGTGCGCGGGATGCTGCGCCCCGCCGTCTTCATCCCCGAATCGAAACGGCTGAACGTGCTGCTGCACGACTTCCGCGTGAACCGCAACCACCTCGCGATCGTCGTCGACGAATACGGCGGCGTCGCGGGCCTCATCACGATCGAGGACGTGCTCGAGCAGATCGTCGGCGACATCGAGGACGAATACGATTTCGACGAGGAAGCCGGCAACATCATCGCCGCGCCGGACGGCCGCTACCGCGTGCGCGCGCTGACCGAGATCGAGCAGTTCAACGAAACGTTCGGCACCGATTTCTCCGATGATGAAGTCGACACGATCGGCGGCCTCATCACGCACCACTTCGGCCGCGTCCCGCATCGCGGCGAGAAGGTGCGCCTGGGCGACCTGCTGTTCGAGATCCAGCGCGGCGACGCCCGCCAGATCCACGTGCTGCTCGTGCGCCGCGCGCCGCTCGCGGGCCGGCGCAGCAGCTCGGCCGGCGAAGACTGACGCGCCGCCCGCCCGTTTCCCCAACCCGCTCTCCCGACGCAACGCATGGCCGAACCGATCTCGACCCGCTCGCAACCGAGCGTCTCCTCTTCGGCGAGCGGCCGCGCGCTGCCCGTCTGGCACTATCCGGCCGCGCTCCTCGCGGGCGCGGCCAACACGCTGACGTTCGCGCCGACGCCGCACGGCGGCTGGCTGCAGCTCGTCGTATTCGCGTGGCTCTTCGCGCAGCTCACGCGCACGACGAGCTGGAAGCACGCGGCGGCCACGGGCGGCGCGTTCGGCTTCGGCAACTTCATCACCGGCATCTGGTGGCTCTACATCAGCATGCACGTGTACGGCGAGATGGCCGCGCCGCTCGCGGGCGGCGCGCTCGTGCTGTTCTGCCTGTACCTGGCGATCTATCCGGCGTTCTCGGCGGGCCTCTGGTCGTTCTGCGCAGGCCACGCGCAAAACGGCCGCACGGCCGATCCGCGCCCGTTCTCGCCGACCTGGCACGGCGCATTCGCATTCGCGAGCGCGTGGGCCGTCGGCGAATGGCTGCGCGGCACCGTGCTCACCGGCTTTCCGTGGCTCGCGAGCGGCTATGCGCAGGTCGACGGGCCGCTCGCCGGCTATGCGTCGATCGTCGGCGTCTACGGGATCGGCTGGGTGCTCGCGCTCGTCGCGGCGCTCGCCGTGCAGGCGGTCGCGCGCGCGCGCGGCGACGGCGACCGCCGCGAAAACGGCAGCGCCGATGCAAACGCGACAGGCGGCGCACCCCGGTCGTCCCGCGCGCCGCGCGTCGCGGCGCCGGCGCTCGCAGCCGTCGCGTTCGTCGCGATCGGCCCGCTGCTCGCGCTCGTGCCGTGGACCGTGCCCGCGAACGCGCCGCTCACGGTGCGCCTGCTGCAAGGCAACGTGAAGCAGGACATCAAGTTCGAGGAAGCGGGCATCACGGCCGCGATCGAAATGTATCAGAAGATGATCACCGACAAGCCCGCCGATCTGATCGTCACGCCGGAGACGGCGATCGCGGTGCTGATCCAGGAGCTGCCCGAGCCGTTCGCGCGCGCGGTGCGCAATTTCAGCGACACGACCGACACGGCGGTGCTGTTCGGCGCGGTCGGCGGCACGGTGACGGCCGATGGCCGGATCGTCGATTACACGAACAGCCTGTACGGCGTGACGCCGCATTCGCGCGACATCTACCGCTACGACAAGCATCATCTGGTGCCGTTCGGCGAGTTCATCCCGTGGGGCTTTCGCTGGTTCGTCGACCTGATGAAGATGCCGCTCGGCGATTTCGCGCGCGGCGCGCCGGTCCAGCAGCCGTTCATCGTGCGCAACCAGCCGGTGATGGCCGACATCTGCTACGAAGACATTTTCGGCGAACAGATCGCGGCGACGATCCGCGACAATCCGGTGTCGCCCGGCGTGCTCGTCAACGTGACGAACCTCGCGTGGTTCGGCGACACGATCGCGCTCGACCAGCACCTGCAGATCGCGCGGATGCGCTCGCTCGAGACGGGCCGGCCGATGCTGCGCGCGACGAACACAGGAATGACGGCCGCGATCGACGCGCAGGGGCGCGTGCTCGGCCAGCTGAAACCGTACACGATCGGCTCGCTCGACGTGCG
Organism: Burkholderia sp. BDU5; assembly: GCF_001522845.1. NCBI lineage: Bacteria > Pseudomonadati > Pseudomonadota > Betaproteobacteria > Burkholderiales > Burkholderiaceae > Burkholderia > Burkholderia sp. BDU5. Next base: position 63,903 of record NZ_LOWC01000007.1, read on the forward strand.
GATCGAAGGCACCGCCGGCCGCACGCCGTACGTGACGAGCGGCAATGCGACGGTGCTCGCGCTGTCGCTGCTGCTGCTCTCGTTCGGCTTCGCGTTCGGGCCGGGGCTGCGCCGGCGCGGCTGACGCCGCCGGTGTGGGCGCGCAGCCATCGTCGGCCGCCCGCGCAGACGGCCGGCCTGCTTTCCCGCATCAGCGTGCGCGCTGCGCCCATTCGCACAGATCGCGCGCCGCCTCCTCCATCACCGGCTCCCAGCGCGCGAACGCGCGCTGACGATACAGCGTCGCAGTCGGATACCACGGACTGTCGCGCCGCTCGAGCTGCCACACCCAGTGCGGATTGACGTCGAGCAGCACCCACGTCGGCCGCCCGAGCGCGCCGCTCAGATGCGCGACCGACGTGCAGACGCTCACGACCAGATCGAGCGCGCCGACGTAGGCCGCCGTGTCGTCGAACGTGCTCAGCTCGGCGGTTTCGTCGACGATCGGAAAGCCCGCCGCGCGCGCCGCCTCGACATCCGCCGCCGCGCCCGGCTGCAGCGAATGAAACGTCACGCCGCCGATCCCGCCGAACGCGGCGGCATACCGGTCGAGGCCGACGCGCCGGAACGGATTGCGCTGATGCGTGAGGCTGCCCGTCCACGCGAGCCCCACGCGCAGCGGCGCTGCGTCCACCGGCGCCGACGCGGCGAAGCGCTCGCGCCATCCGGCGATCGCCGCGTCGTCCGCGCGCAGATACGGCACGGTGTCGCCGAGCAGCGCGTCGCCAAGTCCGAGCATCCAAGGCGCGCTCATCAGCGGAATCTCATAGTCGAACGGCTGGAGCGCGGCGACGCCGCCGCCCGCGCGATAGCCGTCGACGTGCGCGCCCAGGCTGCGCACGAGCAGATCGCCCATCTGCGGAAACGAATTCCACTCGAGCCGCCCGCCTTCGCGATGCACGCGCTCGGCGAGCGCCGGCACGAAGCGGGCGAACTGCAGCAGGTCGCCCATTCCCTGCTCGCCCCACACGAGCAGCGTCTTGCCTGCGAGCGGCTCGCCGCGCCAGCGCGGGCCGGGCAGCGCGGGCAGCTTGCCGCGCAGCTCGGGCGCGCCGCTCCAGCGCATCTCGTGCTCCGGCCAGCCGGCCGCATAGTCACCGCGCGCGAGATGAATCAGCGCGAGGTTGAAGCGATGCGACGCATTATCGGGATCGCGCTCGCTGACGCGCGCCGCGATGCGTTCGGCGTCGTCCCAGCGCTGTGCTTCCTTGTACGCCATCGCCGCGTTGTTGAGCGCGAGTGGGCTGTCGGGCGCGAGCGCGAGCGCCTTCGCCGACGCCTCGAGGGCGCCCGGCAGATCGCAGCCGCGCAGCCGCGCGATGACGAGATTGATCCACGCGTCGGGCGCCGACGGCGCGTCGGCCGCCGCCCCTTCTAGCAGCGCAAGTTCCTCCGCCGCGTCGCCTCCCGCCATTCGGACGGCAACCGCGAGGTTGTTCTTCAGCGACGGCCACGCGGGCGCGACGGCCAACACTCGTCGGTATGGCGAGATCGCATCCGCATGCCGCCCCGCATACTGCAGCGCGTAGCCGTGATTGAACGCGGCGGCGGGCGACGTCGGCGCGAGTGCGTCGTAGAGGCGCGCAAGTTCGACTGCGTCGTCCGTGCGCCCTGCGCCGACGAGCGCCATCGTCAGTTGCGGGATGGCTGCGTCGTCCACGGGATGCAGCAGGCGGGCGGCCTCGAGCCAGATCGCGCGGGCGTCGCCGCTGGCGTCGAGCGACCGGCGAAGCATCGCGACGAGCGGCGGCACGAGCGGAACATTCGGACTGGATGCGGCTGAAGACATAAGCGATCGTCACGGTGACAGCGTGGCGCACCTCGCGGCGCCGGAAGCGCTCCATCTTACCGGCTCGACATCGCCCGGCATCTCGAAAATGCGACGAGGGCTTCGCCGCGTCGCCCGGCCGGCATGCGCGCCCGAGCGAATGCCCGACACACGATCCGTCGCGGAGCGCCCGCCGAGCGCCGTCTGCCGCGCGCTGCGTCGAACGTCATGCGCCGCACGCCGCGCGCTCGGCGCAGCGCCGCCGCGCGCCGGGACGCGGCTCACGTCCTCGACATCGCCGGCGGCAAGGAACGTGTCGAGATCGCCGGGGAATCGCGTCGACGCGCCGTGCGCGCCGCCCCGCGCAGCCGCACGTTTTCCCGCGATTTTCGCGCCCGCGAACGCGTATGGAGGGCTGCCCCACCCCGTTCCGGCCGCACCCGTCCGCCGATCCGGTAAAATTGCGTGTTTTAGCACAGACCCAAGCCGCGCGCCGCGCGAGCTGCCGGCGCGAACCTCGCTCGCGCCGGCAGCCCGAAGCAGAGCGCCCAGCGCCACGAAGGCCTCTCATGCTTACGTTTCAGCAAATCATCCTGACGCTCCAGTCCTATTGGGACAGGCAGGGTTGCGCCCTGCTCCAGCCGATCGACATGGAAGTCGGCGCCGGCACGTCGCACGTGCACACGTTCCTGCGCGCGATCGGCCCCGAGCCGTGGCGCGCCGCGTACGTGCAGCCGTCGCGCCGCCCGAAGGACGGACGCTACGGCGAGAACCCGAACCGCCTGCAGCACTACTACCAGTACCAGGTCGTGCTGAAGCCCGCGCCGGAGAACATCCTCGACCTGTACCTCGGCTCGCTGGAAGCGCTCGGCTTCGACCTGAAGCAGAACGACGTGCGCTTCGTCGAGGACGACTGGGAGAACCCGACGCTCGGCGCGTGGGGCCTCGGCTGGGAAGTCTGGCTGAACGGCATGGAAGTCACGCAGTTCACGTACTTCCAGCAAGTGGGCGGCCTCGACTGCAAGCCGGTGCTCGGCGAAATCACGTACGGCCTCGAGCGCCTCGCGATGTACCTGCAGAAGGTCGAGAACGTCTACGACCTGATCTGGACCGAGTGGGAAGAGCCGGGCCCGAACGGCCCCGAGCTGCGCCGCCTGACCTACGGCGACGTCTATCACCAGAACGAAGTCGAGCAATCGACCTACAACTTCGAGCAGGCGAACGTCGACCTGCTCTTCACGTTCTTCAACAGCTACGAAGCCGAAGCGAAGCGGATGATCGAAGCGCAACTCGCGCTGCCCGCGTACGAGCTCGTGCTGAAGGCGGGCCATACGTTCAACCTGCTCGACGCGCGCGGCGCGATCTCCGTGACCGAGCGCGCCGCGTACATCGGCCGCATTCGCGCGCTGTCGCGGCTCGTCGCGCAGGCGTACTACGATTCGCGCGAGAAGCTCGGCTTCCCGATGATCGGCAACCCGGTGCCGGGCGTGCCGGGCTTGACCACCGACGCGCAGGAGGCCGCGCAGCCCGCATGGGCGCCGCCGCTGAAGGCCGAACGCAAGATCGATCAGGACTGACGAGATTCTTTACACCATGACGCAAAACCATCCCGCTTCCCTGCTCGTCGAACTGCTGACCGAAGAGCTGCCGCCGAAGGCGCTCGCGCGCCTGGGCGACGCGTTCGCCGAAGGCATCGCGCAACGTCTCGCCGCGCGCGACCTGATCGAAGGCGAGCTCGCCTTCGAACGCTACGCGACGCCGCGACGCTTGGCCGTCGTCGTGCAGAACGTGCGCGCCGTCGCGCCGGAAAAGCAGGTCCGCGAAAAAGTGCTGCCGGTGTCGGTCGCGCTCGACACGGCAGGCAAGCCGGCCGCGCCGCTCGCGAAGAAGCTCGCCGCGCTCGGCCACCCGAACCTGTCGATCGCCGATCTCGAGCGCGCGCACGACGGCAAGGCCGAAGCGTTCTTCGTCAACTACGCGGCGCCCGGCGCGACGCTCGCCGACGGCCTGCAGGCCGCGCTCGACGAAACGCTCGCGAAGCTGCCGATCCCGAAGGTGATGACCTATCAGCGCCCGGACGGCGCCGACGTCCAGTTCGTGCGCCCCGTGCACCGCCTGACCGTGCTGCACGACGAACGCATCGTGCCCGTCTCCGCATTCGGCATCGACGCGGGCGACACGACGCTCGGCCACCGCTTCCTGTCGGACGGCCTCGTCGCGATCCAGCACGCAAGCGCGTACGCGGACACGCTGCGCGAGAAGGGCCGCGTGATCGCGCACTTCGCGGGCCGCAAGGACGCGATCCGCACGCAGCTCGACGCGCATGCGCAAGGCGACGAGGTCGTGATGCCGGAGGCGCTCCTCGACGAAGTGACGTCGCTCGTCGAATGGCCCGTCGTCTATCCGTGCCGCTTCGAGGACGAATTCCTGCAGGTCCCGCAGGAGTGCCTGATCCTCACGATGCAGACGAACCAGAAGTACTTCGCGCTCACCGACGCGGCGGGCAAGCTGCGCTCGCGCTTTTTGATCGTGTCGAACATCGAGACGAAGACGCCGAGCGAGATCATCGAAGGCAACGAGCGCGTCGTGCGCCCGCGCCTCGCCGACGCGAAGTTCTTCTTCGAGCAGGACAAGAAGAAACCGCTCGCCGACCGCGTGCCGCTCCTCGCGAACGTCGTTTATCACAACAAGCTCGGCTCGCAGCTCGCGCGCATCGAGCGCCTCGAGACGCTCGCGGGCGAGATCGCGCCCGCGATCGGCGCCGACGCGACGGTCGCGATCCGCGCGGCCCGTCTCGCGAAGGCCGACCTGCTGACCGACATGGTCGGCGAGTTTCCCGAGCTGCAAGGCACGATGGGCACGTACTACGCGCGCCACGACGGCGAGCCGGAAGACGTCGCGATCGCGTGCACCGAGCACTATCAGCCGCGCTTCTCCGGCGACGCGCTGCCGGCGACGCCCGTCAGCACGGCGGTCGCGCTCGCCGACAAGCTCGAGACGATCGTCGGCATCTGGGGCATCGGCCTCGCGCCGACGGGCGAGAAGGATCCGTTCGCGCTGCGCCGCCACGCGCTCGGCGTGCTGCGCCTGTTGCTCGAGAAGCAGCTTCCGCTCGATCTCGTCTGGCTGCTGCGTACCGCGTACGAACGTTTCGCGGCGGTGCCGGGCGTCGTCGAATCGACCGACGCGATCTACGCGTTCTTCATCGACCGCCTGCGCGGCCTGCTGCGCGAGCGCGGCTACTCGGCGGGCGAAGTCGATGCGGTGCTGAGCCTGAACCCGACGCGCCTCGACGACATCGTCGCGCGCCTCGACGCGGTGCGCGAGTTCGCGCGCCTCGACGAAAGCGAAGCGCTCGCGGCCGCGAACAAGCGGATCGCGAACATCCTGAAGAAGTCGGAGAGCGGCGCGAACGGCGCGGTGCAGCCGACCCTCTTCGTCGAACCGGCCGAGAAGGCGCTGCACGAGCAACTCGCCGAAGTGACGCCGCGCGTGCAGTCGCAGCTCGAGGCGCGCGCGTACACGGGCGCCCTGTCCGCGCTCGCCGCGCTGCGCACGCCCGTCGACACGTTCTTCAACGACGTGATGGTCAACACCGAGGATCCCGCGCTGCGCGCGAACCGGCTCGCGCTGCTGTCCGCGCTGCATCAGCAGATGAACTGCGTCGCCGACATCTCGAAGCTCGCCGCATAAGCCAGAGGAACCATGCGATGCCGACCAGTCTCAGCAAGAAGCTCGTCATCCTCGACCGGGACGGCGTCATCAACGTCGATTCGGACGCATTCGTCAAATCTCCCGACGAGTGGGTCGCGCTGCCCGGCAGCCTCGAGGCGATCGCGCGGCTCAATCACGCGGGCTACCGCGTCGTCGTCGCGACGAACCAGTCGGGCATCGGCCGCGGCCTCTTCGACATGGCGACGCTGAACGCGATGCATTTGAAGATGCATCGCGCGGCGGCCGCGGTCGGCGGGCGGATCGACGCGGTGTTCTTCTGCCCGCACACGGCCGACGACCACTGCGACTGCCGCAAGCCGCAGCCGGGCATGATGAAGCTGATCGCCGAGCGTTTCGAGATCGATCCGGAGGACACGCCCGTCGTCGGCGATTCGCTGCGCGACCTGCTGGCAGGCGCGGCGCTCGGCTTTCGGCCGCACCTCGTGCTGACGGGCAAGGGCAAGAAGACGCTCGCTGCGGGCGGGCTGCCGGACGGCACGCGCGTGCACGACGACCTGCGCGCGTTCGCGCTCGATTTCCTTTCCGAAGATCACGAGTGATGCCGTCCCGCGCGCATCCTCCCTCACCGTAACGTCACGCCGATGCGCTTCGTCCGCTCCCTGCTGCTTTTCGTCTATTTCATCGTCTACACGGCGCTGTACGCGACCGCGTGCTTCATCGCGTTCCCGTTCCTGCGCCCGAACGCACGCTACTGGATGGCGGCCGGCTGGTGCAAGTCGACGCTCTTCGTCGCACGCTGGCTGAACGGCATCCGGTATCGCGTCGAAGGGTTCGAGAACCTGCCCGACGGTCCCGCGGTGCTGCTGCCGAAGCATCAGTCCGCGTGGGAGACGGTCGCGCTGCCCGCGCTGATGCCGAAGCCGCTTTGCTACGTGTTCAAGCGCGAGCTGCTGTACGTGCCGTTCTTCGGCTGGGCGCTCGGGATGCTGCACATGGTCCACATCAACCGCAAGGACGGCAAGAACGCGTTCGACTCGGTGATCCGCCAGGGCCGCGCACGGATGGCGGACGGCGCGTGGGTCATCATGTTTCCGGAAGGCACGCGCACGCCGGTCGGCAACCAGGGCAAGTACAAGACGGGTGGCGCGCGCTTCGCGATCGGCGCGGGCGCGCCCGTCGTGCCGATCGCGCACAACGCGGGACGCGTGTGGCCGCGCAATTCGTTTATGAAATATCCCGGCACCGTCACGGTGTCGATCGGCAAGCCGATCGACACGCAAGGCCTCACCCCCGATCAATTGAACGAACGCGTCGAAAACTGGATCGAAGCGGAAATGCGCCGCATCGACCCGGACGCCTACCGGCACGAGCGCGACGGCGCACGCGGCGCCGACCGTGCGTCCGACGCCGCGCGTACCTGAAGTCAAGCGAGTTTCACCCATTGCGCACCGCCAAACGAAGCGAACTGATGCCGAAGCGTCCCAGGCCACGGCCGGCCGTCGTGGCGCTCGATCACCGCCAGCTCGACCTGCCGCTCTTCGACGGGCCGGCCGCCTCGCCGTCCCCCGCTTCCCCTTCCGCCGTTCCGCCCGCTTCGTCCGTTGCGCCCGCCGCACCCGCTGCGCCACCCGACGCCGACCGCTCCCGACGCCGCACGCTCGCGCTCGACGGCCGCGTGCTCGAATACAAGCTGAAGCGCTCGGCGCGCCGCACGATCGGCTTCGCGATCGACGGCAGCGGCCTCACGATCACCGCGCCGCGCTGGGTGACGCTCGCCGACATCGAAGCGGCGATCGCCGAGAAGCGCCGCTGGATCTTCAACAAGCTCGCCGAATGGCAGACGCGAACCGAGCAGCGCGCGCTGCCGCAGATCGATTGGAAGGAAGGCGCGCAGATTCCGTATCTCGGCAAGCCCGTCAGCATCGCGCTCGCGTCGGCGAAGGGCGCGCTCTGCTTCGATGCGGCCGCCGCGACGCTCGAGCTCGGCCTGCCCGCGCACGCGAGCGAGCAGCAGATCAAGGATCGCGTGCAGGGCTGGCTGCAGAACGAGGCCAAGCGGATCTTCGGCGAGCGGCTGGCGATGTATGCGGAGAAGCTCGGCGTCACGTATTCGATGTATGCGCTGTCGTCGGCCGCGACGCGCTGGGGCAGTTGCTCGAGCGACGGCAAGATCCGCCTGAACTGGCGGCTCGTCCACTTTCCGATGTCGATCGTCGATTACGTCGTCGCGCACGAGCTGTCGCATCTGCGCGAGATGAACCATAGCCCGGCGTTCTGGCAGACGGTCGAATCGATCTTCCCGGAATTCCGCGAAGCGCGGCATACGCTGAAGCACCATCCGCCGGAGCTGCTGCCGGCGCTCTGAGCGCCGCGCGTCGATGGTGCGGCCGCCCGCTCGCTGGCGATTCGGCTTGCAAACCTCGAACGGGAAACGCTCGCCGCGGCCGAGCGCCGCCGCAGCATCCGACACGGGCCGGTCTTCATCGTCACGACTGCCGGCCGACTGACGCCGGCCCGGATCGATTCAACCGGCTCGGTCTTCTTTTCCTCGCACTGCGTTCGTCCCGCATCGCACATCCGACGCATCCGCGCGACGGCATGCAGCGCATTACCCGCAGCGGCGCTCGAACCCGCGCGGCACCCGCCCGCGAACGCAACCGCGCCGCTGCGTGGCGCAGCCGAAGCCAAGCAAGATCATGGGAACGAACAACGACGCGGTACGCATGCTCGATCGCATCGCGCACCGCAGGCCGGCGCGGAGCGCCGCAGCGCCCCGCGCGGTGAGACTGCGCTCAGTGAATCTTGCGCTGAATGAACTCGATCTTGTAGCCGTCCGGATCTTCGACGAACGCGATCACCGTCGATCCGTGCTTCATCGGCCCGGCTTCGCGCGTGACCTTGCCGCCTTGCGCCTTGATCTGCTCGCACGCCTTGTACGCGTCGTCGACCTCGAGCGCGAGATGGCCGAAGCCCGTGCCGAGCTCGTACGACTTCGTGTCCCAGTTGTGGGTGAGCTCGATGACCGTGTGGTCCCGCTCGTCGCCGTAGCCGACGAACGCGAGCGTGAATTTCCCGTCCGGATAGTCGTCGCGGCGCAGCAATTTCATGCCGAGCAGCTCGGTGTAGAACTTGATCGAGCGGTCGAGATCGCCGACTCGCAGCATCGTGTGAAGCAAACGCATGATGGGTACTCCGTGGGGACTTGCTTGAACGTGCGAATGTACCAGACCCGCGCGATTCCCGCCGGCACGCGCCTCGTCCATCCGGGCAGCAGGGGCGATGCGCGGCGCGCGGCGCGATCGGTTAAGATCGTCGCGGCGGGCTCGCGATGCGTGCGCCGCAACGCTGCCTGCCGCGCTGCGCGACGACGTCCGCCCGGTCGGCGTCCCGTAACGAATCGAAGATCCGAACAACCCTCTCCGACCGCCGATCCCACCGGCCTGCGAACCGTGCGAACCCATTTCTTCGAACCGAGCCGGCCCGCCGAGCGCCCGGCCGGCGTCCCGTTCTCGGCTCACGCCGCCGTTTTCAGGAGCGCCCGATGAGCGCCGTCGCCTATGCGCCGGCGCGCCCGTCGCTCGATTTGCGCGCGATCGGCGTGATGGTTCTGCTGTGCGCGATCTGGGGCTTCCAGCAAGTCGCGATCAAGAGCGCAACGCACGCGATCCCGCCGATGCTCCAGGCCGGGCTGCGCTCAGCGATCGCGGCCATCGGCGTGTGGGCATGGGCGGGCGCGCGCGGCACGCCGCTCTTTCGCGCGGACGGCACGTTCGGCGCGGGCGTCGCCGCAGGCACGCTGTTCGCGGGCGAGTTCGTCTGCCTCTTCTTCGGCCTCACGCTGACGAGCGCCGCGCGCATGGCGATCTTTCTCTACACGGCGCCGTGCTTCACCGCGCTCGGGCTGCACCTGTTCGCGCCCGGCGAGAAGATGCGCCGCACGCAATGGACGGGCGTCGCGATCGCGTTCGCGGGCATCGCCGTCGCATTCGCCGACGGCTTCGCACGGCCGGCCGCGGACGGCGCATCGGCGCTCGCCGGACTCGCGGGCGACGCGCTCGGCGTGCTCGGCGGCGTGATGTGGGCGGCGACGACGGTCGTCGTGCGCTCGACGTCGCTCGCTCGCGCGACCGCGAGCAAGACGCTGTTCTACCAGTTGACGGTGTCGTCGGCCGTGCTGCTGGGGCTCGCCGTCATGACCGGACAGACGACGCTCGCGCACGTGACGCCGCTCGCCGTCGCGAGCCTCGCGTATCAGGGCGTGATCGTCGCGTTCGCGAGCTATCTCGCGTGGTATTGGCTGCTGACGCGCTACAGCGCGGCGCGGCTTTCCGTGTTCACGTTCCTCGCGCCGCTCTTCGGCGTGAGCTTCGGCGTGCTGCTGCTCGGCGATTCGGTCGATGCGCGCTTCGGCGCGGCGGCCGTGCTCGTGCTGGCGGGCATCGGGCTCGTCAACGCGCCGCCGCGCGGCGACGGCAAGTAAGTGCATGCGGGGTTGGTCGAGAGAAATGGAGGCCGGCGCAAATCGCTGCGCCGATGGGCTGATGTGCCAACGTGCCGACGTGCTCACGCGTGGATCTGCAAGCGCGCCGACGTGTCGACGTGCATGTGCCGGCGTGCCGATACGCCAATGCGCTGATGTGTCGGCACGGATACGCCGATGCGCGCAGCGTGAGGATTGCAGGCTTCGGCCCTGAAGAAGCGTTGTCGACGGCACCGCGAAAGCCACCGCGCAGCCATGCCGTCGCCGCGCCCTGGCCCGCCACGCGGCAAGACCGCCGCGTATCGACGATCGACCGCGCATAGATCGAGAAAGCCCCTCGTCCGAGGCCAGCGCGCGGATGCATGCTTACGGCGTCGCGCCCCGCAACCGAAAAGAAGCGATGCCGGAAGCAATCCGCGCAACGACGAAGCCGCCCCAAGCGCCCCCTATCGCCGGCGCCGACCGGACAAAATCGCGCGACGCGCCCTGCCCCGTCAGCCGCCGATCAGCCGCCCGCGCGCCGCGCGCCGACCGCCTGCGCGACGCGCACGTACTCGTCGACGTCGACATCTTCCGCGCGTCGCGCGAGATCGAAGCCGAGCGCATCGAAATCGACGAGATCGCGATAGCCGCCGAGCGTGTTGCGCAGCATCTTGCGGCGCTGCGAGAATGCGGCCGTCACGACTTCGCCGAGCGCCGCCGGATCGACGGTCTGCAACTCGTGCGGCGCATGCGGGATCATCCGCACGATCGCCGAATCGACCTTCGGCGGCGGCTGGAACGATTCGGGCGGCACGTCGATCAGCTTGTCCATCGTGTAGCGGTACTGAAGCATCACCGACAGCCGGCTGAACGCCTTCGTGCCCGGCTCCGCGACCATCCGCTCGACGACCTCGTTCTGCAGCATGAAATGCTGGTCGATCACGACGTGCGCGAACGACATCAGATGGAACAGCAGCGGGCTCGAAATGTTGTACGGCAGATTGCCGATGATCCGCAGCGACGGCTTGTCGCCTGGCAGGGCGAGCGAGCCGAAGTCGAACGCGAGCGCGTCGCCCGCGTGCAGCTCGAGCAGGTCGCCGAAGCGCTGCTTCAGGCGGCCGATCAGGTCGCGGTCGAGCTCGACCGCGTGCAGCGGCGAGCCGGGCGTCGCGAGCCGCGCGATCACGGGCCCCGTCAGCGCGCCGAGGCCCGGCCCGATTTCGACCATCCGCTCGCCGCGCTCGGGCCGGATCGCCGCGACGATCGCGTCGATCACGCCGTGATCGACGAGAAAGTTCTGCCCGAAGCGCTTGCGCGCGAAATGCCCTTGGTGCTGTCTGCTGTTCGACATCGAAAAATAGAAAAACGGATGACGCGAAAATTCAGCCCGCGCGCCGATGGCGCGCCATCGTCACGGCGGTATCGATCGCGGCGACGAGGCTGCCCGGATCGGCGCGGCCCGTACCGGCGAGATCGAGCGCGGTGCCGTGATCGACCGACGTGCGGATGATCGGCAGGCCGAGCGTGACGTTGATGCCCTCGCCGAACGTCGCGTACTTGAGGACCGGCAGCCCCTGGTCGTGGAACATCGCGAGCACGCAATCCGCGTGCTCGAGGTAGCGCGACTGGAACAGCGTGTCGGCGGGATAAGGCCCGCGCGCGTCGATGCCCGCGGCCCGCGCGCGCACAAGCGCCGGCTCGATCACGTCGATTTCCTCGCGGCCGAGATAACCGTTCTCGCCCGCGTGCGGATTGAGGCCCGTCACGAGAATGCGCGGTGCGGCGAGACCGAAGCTGCGGCGCAGGTCGCGGTCGACGATCGCGAGCGTATCGGCGAGGCCGTCGATGGTCAGCGCGGCCGACACGTCCTTGAGCGGCAGGTGCGTCGTCGCGAGCGCGACGCGCAGCGGCCGCTCGCCCGTGCCCGCGAGCATCATCACGACGTGCGGCGTATGCGTGCGCTCGGCGAGATATTCGGTATGGCCGGTGAACGGCACGCCGGCATCGTTGATCGTGCTCTTTTGCAGCGGCGCGGTGACGATCGCGTCGAATGCGCCGGCGACCGCGCCGTCGATCGCCGCGTCGAGCAGATCGAGCACGTAGCGCCCGTTCGCCGGATTCAGCTTGCCCGCTTCGGCGGGTGCGGCGAGCGCGCGATGCGCGACCGCGACATGCGCGTTTGCGACATGCGCGTTTGCGACATGCGCGTCTGCGACATGCGCGTCTGCACCGCTCGCCGTCATGCGCGCCCAATCGACGCCGACCGCGGCTGCGCGCTCGGCGATCAGGCCCGCGTCGCCGAGCACCGTGAAGCGCGCGTCGGGCCAGCGCGCCGCCGCGTCGGCGAGTGCACGGGCCGTCAGCTCGGGGCCGACGCCGGCCGGCTCGCCGGTCGTGATCGCGATGCGCAGCGGCTGCGGGCTGGCGGACATGTTTCGGCTACGCGCTTATTGGACGACGGGCAGCTTGACCTGCACGTACGACGAGTCGCGCAGCTCGCGCAGCCAGTCCGAGTACGCCTGCTCGGCCTTGCGCTGGCCGATCGCCTGGCGCGCGATGTCCATCTGCTGCTGCACCGAGCCTTCCGCGTCGCGGCGGCCGAGCACCTGAATCAGGTGGTAGCCGTACTCGGTGCGCACCGGGTTGCTGACCTGGCCATCCTGCAGGCTGTTCATCGCACGCTCGAATTCCGGCACCGTCTCGCCCGGGCTGATCCAGCCGAGATCACCGCCTTGCGACGCCGAGCCGTCCTGCGAGTAGGTGCGCGCGAACTTCTCGAAATCGCCGCCCGCCTCGACCTGCCGGCGGATGTCGATCAGTTGCTGGCGCGCCTGCGATTCCGACTTGCCTTCGCCGACGCGCAGCAGAATGTGGCGCACGTGCGTCTGCACGATCTTCGGCGACGCGGCCGACACGCTCTGGCTCGCGCGGCGGTCGACGAGACGCACGATCTCGAAGCCGTCCGGCACGCGGACGAGCGTCGGGTTGACCTGGCCGGGACGCAGCTTCGACACCGCGTCGACGACGTCGGACGGCAGCGACGACGGCGACTTGAAGCCGAGATCGCCGCCCTTCTTCGCATCGTCGGCTTCCGAATTGTTCTTCGCGAGCCGCTCGAAATCGACGCCTGACGCGAGCGCCTGCTGCAGCAGGCCTTCCGCCTTCTTCTGCGCGACGTCGATGTCGGCTTGCGGCGCGCTGGTCGGCGCCTTCACGAAGATGTGCTCGAGCCGCAGATCCTGCTGCGAGCCGGCGTTCGGGCCGCGCTGGCTCGCGATGTAGCTCGCGACTTCGGCGTCCGACACGGTGATCTTGCCGTCGACTTCCTTCTCGCGCAGCTTCGAGAGCATCAGCTCAGTGCGCGCGTCGCGCACGAACACGTCCCACGGCACGCCCTGCGCCTCGATGCGCGCCTTGTATTGGTCGAGCGGCATCCCGTTCGCCTGCGCGAGGCGCCCGAGCGTCGCCTGCACGGTGGCGTTGTCGACGACGATGCCGTCGTCCTTCGCCCGCTGGATCTGGATGCGCTCGAGCACCATCTGGTTCAGCACCTGTGCGCGCAACTGGTCGATCGGCGGCACGGGCGCCTTCTGCTGCTGCAGACGGCGCGCGATCAGGCCGACGCGCTGATCGAGCTCGCGCCCGGTGATCACGTCGTTGTTGACGACAGCGACCACCTCGTCGGCGAGCGACGCGCCCTGCGCGCGCAGCGCCTGCGCAGACGCGGCCGGTGCGACCGTGATGAGCGACGCGACCAGACCGGATGCGATAGCCGCGAAGCGAAGGGTTTTCTTCATTGCCACAGGTACTCCATTGAAAGCGGGCTGCGCAAACGCCGCTCGCCGCGAACGCCTCGTCGGCGGTTAATCGTAATTGCTGAAACGCGACAACGGCGCCGGCGCGGGCGGCAGCGGCGTATATCCCTGCACGCCGGCGCGGAACGAGGATACGAGTCCGTTGTCGATGCTCGTCAGCCCCTTGAGCACGAGCTGCGCGAGCACGCGGGTCGACGAATTCTGCTGCCCCGACGTGTTCACGCCGTTCGCGTAGCGCTGGACGCCAACGCCGAACGCCCAGCAGTCGGCATCGTACTGGAAGCCGACGAGACCGTCGACAACCCGGCTGCTCGCGAGATCGTAGTTGAGCCGGCCGACCGCATAGAGCCGCCGCGTGAGCGGCCATTGCGCGGACACGAGAACCTGATTGATCGGCTCGTTGCTGAGCGTCGCGTTCTGCCGCGTGTAGCGATAGCCGACGTTGATCACGCGCCGCTCGCCCGGGCTGTAGCCGAAGCCGACGCTCGACTTGACGAGCTGGTTGTTGTCGACGTTGTATTGGAACGCGGTTTCCGACGCGAAGCCCGCGCCGAGCTTGACCGACGCACCGAGGATCAGGTCGGAGTGCCGCGCGGTCGCGGACGCGTCGGTCGGCAGCAGCGTCACGCGCTGGTCGGTGAAGTAGTACTGCTGCGCGATGACGAAGCGCGCGCGCTCGTCGCCCGTCGTCGGATTGATGAAGCGGGTCGTGAGCGCGGCCGTCAGGCGGTTCGCGTCAGCGATCCGGTCGTTGCCGACGAAGGTGTTCGGCGTGAAGATCTCCGCGAGCCCGAAGTCCGACACGGCCGTGTCGAAGAGCGGCGCGTCCGACTGGTTCCGGTACGGCGTGTACACATAGTACAGCCGCGGCTCGAGCGTCTGGATGAAATCCTGGCCGAACAGGCGCACCGAGCGGTCGAAGATGAGCCCGGAATCGAAGCTGAGCGTCGGAATCGAATAGGTGAAGCGCTTCGCCTGGCCGGGCACGCCGCCCGTCGTCGTCGTCAGGTCGTACGACGCGAAGTGCATCTGCGCCTTCGGTACGACGAAATAGCCGGGACCGTACACCCCGTACGACACGTACGGGTTGAACATCACGCGATCGCCTTCCGGCTGGTCGGCGGTCGTGATCCGGAAGCGCGAATAATCGGCTTCCGCGCCGAAGTCGAAGCCACCGACGTTGTACTTCGCGTACTTCACGTTCAACTGCGGCTCGCGGCCGTACGGCGCGACCGACGGCGCGAGCGTCTGCCAGTGCTGGTAGCGCCCGAGCACGGACCACGGCCCGTTGTTGTACGTCAGGCCGGCTTCCTGCTGATAAATCGTCTGGAGCCCGTTCACGAACTGGTTCGTGGATCCGAGATCCTCGGGATACAGGTTGTCCGAAACCTTGTTGAAGTAAACGTAGCCGCCGAAGCCGTTGCCGAAGTTCTGCTGGTGCTGCCAGTAGATCGCGTAGCGGTTGCGCTTCGCGACACGGTCGTCCGGCAGGTATTCGCCCGTCAGCGTGCCCGAATAGTTCGTCGACAGATAGCGGAACGTCGCCTGCGTGAAGATCCCGCGCTTCGAGATGATGTGCGGCGTGACCGTCAGGTCGCGATTCGGCGCGATATTGAAGTAGTACGGCAGCGAGAATTCGAAGCCGTTCGTCGAGCTGAACGGCGAGAACGTCGGCGGCAGGAAGCCGCTGCGCCGCTCGCCCGACAGCGGGAACGTGAGCCACGGGCTGCCGAAGAGCGGCACGCCCTGGAAGAACAGCACGCCGTTGCGCGCGACGCCTTCGTCGGCGCCCGTATCGAAATCGAACTCGGTGCCCTTGATGTACCACGCCGGGTTCGTCGTGCACTGGCAGCCCGTGTAGGTGCCGTTCGTGAACACCGAGCGCTCGCTGTCGAGCAGTTGCACCCGCTCGGCGCTGCCCGAGCCGCCCGTCGCCGTGAAATGGTACTTCGGCGTCGTCATGAAGCCCTGGTTCGCCTCGACCTTCAGATGCGCCTCGGGGCCCGAGAACGTCGTGCCGGCGTTCGACACCGTGACCTTGCCGTACGCGTCGGCCATGTCGGTGTCCTGGTCGTAGTGGATCGCATCCGCCTTGACGACCGCATTGCCGCGCCGGATCTCGGCCGAGCCCTTCGCGGCGAGATCCTGGTCGGCCGTGCCGTTCGTGTGGTCGCCCAAGACGAACGTCGCGGGCTTGCCGCGCTGCTTTTGCGGATGCTCGTCGAGCTGCGGCGCGAGGCGAAGGTCCCACGGCGAGCCGAACGCCTGCGGCTCGGCCGCGGCGCCCGACAACTGGGCCTGCGACACCGCCGGCACGAGGCCCGGTACGGCCAAAAGCGCGACCGCGAGCCGTTTTTTGCGCGGCGCGGCATCGCAAGCTGGGACGAGCGGGAATAACGTTTTAGGCGGCATCTATCGTTCGGCGAATCGACCCTGTCAAACCCGGCCTCCGCACGTCGCAGCCCTCGCAATCGAACCGTGACTGCGGCTTCGCGCATACCGGGGGAAAACGGGCAAACGAGCGGCGTGGCGGACTGCGGGCCCGCGCCGGCGGGGATTGACACGGGACGCGTCAAAAAAGTCGTGGGGTATTATATGGCAAGACGTTCCCCCTCCCCGACTTTCAATGACGCAGCCCTTGGCCGATCCCCGCCTCGCCCTCCTCACCGACTGGCTCGCCACGTTCGCCGACCGCTACGCGCTCGACCCGGCGTCGCTCGTCCCTGCGTCCGCCGACGCGAGCTTCCGGCGCTATTTCCGCATCGCGAGCGCGGCCGCGCCGGGCGGAACCGCGATCGCCGTCGACGCGCCGCCGCCAGAGAAATGCCGCGAGTTCGTGCAGCTCTCGCAGTTGCTCGACGCGGCCGGTCTGAACGTGCCGAAAGTGCTCGAACACGACTTCGACGCGGGCTTCATGCTCATCACCGATCTCGGCACGCGCTCGTACATCTCCGCGCTCGATCCCGCCGCGCCGGACGCCGCTCGGCCGCTGATGCGCGACGCGCTCGACGCGCTGATCCGCTGGCAGCTCGCGTCGCGCGAAGACGTGCTGCCGCCGTTCGACGAGGCGTTCCTGCGCTGCGAGATGGAGCTGATGCCCGAGTGGTACGTCGGCCGGCATCTCGGCAAGACGCTCACGGATAACGCGCGCGGCGTGCTCGACCGCACGTTCGCGCTGCTGATCGCGAGCGCGCGCGCGCAGCCGCAGGGCTACATGCTGCGCGACTTCATGCCCCGCAACCTGTTGATTGCTCAGCCGAACCCGGGCGTGCTCGACTTCCAGGACGCCGTCTACGGGCCGCTCACGTACGACGTCGTGTCGCTCTTGCGCGACGCGTTCATCAGTTGGGACGAGGCGTTCGAGCTCGACTGCTTCGCGTACTACTGGGAAAAGGCGAAGAAAGCCGGGCTGCCCGTCGAGCCCGACTTCGGCGAGTTCTACCGGCAGCTCGAATGGATGGGCCTGCAGCGCCACATCAAGGTGCTCGGCCTGTTCGCGCGGATCAACTACCGCGATCACAAGCCGCACTATCTCGCCGACCTGCCGCGCTTTCTCGGCTACGCGCGCAAGGTCGCGCTGCGCTACCGGCCGCTCACGCCGTTCGCGAGGCTGCTCGACGAGCTCGAAAACAAGACAGCCGAAGTCGGCTACACGTTCTGAACGATGACGCACACACTCGACACGGCGATGATCTTCGCCGCCGGGCGCGGCGAACGGATGCGCCCGCTCACCGACACGACGCCGAAGCCACTCCTCGCGGCGGGCGGCAAGCCGCTGATCGTCTGGCAGATCGAGCGGCTCGCCGCGGCGGGCATTCGCACGATCGTCGTCAACCACGCATGGCTCGGCGAGCGGATCGAGGCCACTCTTGGCGACGGCTCGCGCTGGGGCGTGCGGCTCGTCTATTCGGCCGAGCGCGAGGCGCTCGAAACGGCGGGCGGAATCGCGCAGGCGCTGCCGTTCATCGAGGACGGCGGCGGGCCGAAGGTGTTCGTCTGCGTCGCGGGTGACGTCTACGCAAACTTCGACTACGCGACGCTGCGCGCGCGCGCCGCCGCGCTGGCTGCGGCGCCCGAGCCCGGCATGCACCTCGTGATGGTGCCGAACCCGCCGTTCCATCCGGCGGGCGACTTCGCGCTCGACGGCGACGGCCTGCTGTCGCTCGACGGCGTGCCGCGCGTCACATTCGGCAACATCGCGCTCTACGACTCGCGAATGTTCCGCGCTCTGCCCGCCGGCACGCGCAGCCGGCTCACCCCCTATTTTCGCGAAACGATCGCCGCGCGCCGCGCGACGGGCGAGCTATATGCGGGTGTGTGGGAGAACGTCGGCACGCCGGCGCAACTGAGCGAGCTCGACGCCGCGCTGAGGGCAGCGCGCTGAAGCCGGCCGGCTGACGCCCGCTCGCCCGGGTTCATCGAGCGGCTCCGGCGTGATCCGCCGAGCGTCCAGCCGGCCGCCAATCGGCAACGACACAACGACGCGCCGCTATCGGCCGAGACGCGCGAGTCCGCGCCACCATGCCGCGCGCGGCGCGCCCCGCCCCATTAAACCTCTTCCGCCGCCGCGCCGTCGGCCGCCGCGCGCTGCTGCTGCAGCGCCCACATCTGCGCATAGAGGCCGTCTGCGCGCAGCAGCTCGGCATGCGTGCCGCGCTCGACGATACGCCCGTGGTCCATCACGATGATCTGGTCCGCGTGCACGACGGTCGACAGCCGGTGCGCGATCACGAGCGTCGTCCGGTGCCGCGCGATCTGCTCGAGCTCGTGCTGGATCGCGCGCTCGGAACGCGAATCGAGCGCCGACGTCGCTTCGTCGAACACGAGGATCGGCGGGTTCTTCAGGATCGTCCGCGCGATCGCGACGCGCTGCTTCTCGCCGCCCGACAGCTTGAGCCCGCGCTCGCCGACGGGCGTGTCATAGCCCTTCGGCAGACTTTCGATGAACGTGTGGATGTGCGCGGCGCGCGCGGCCGCGATCACCTCGTCGCGCGTCGCCGACGGCCGGCCGTACGCGATGTTGTAGTAGATCGTGTCGTTGAAGAGCACCGTGTCCTGCGGCACGATGCCGATCGACGCGCGCAGCGAATCCTGCTTCACGTCGCGGATGTCCTGGCCGTCGATCGTGATCGCGCCGCCCGTCGCGCGACCGAGATCGTAGAAGCGGAACAAGAGGCGCGACAGTGTCGACTTGCCCGAGCCGCTGTGGCCGACGACCGCGGTCGTCGAGCCCGCTTCGATCGTGAAATCGACGTCGTGCAGGATCTGCCGCGCCGGCTCGTAGCTGAAATTCACCCGTTCGAAGCGCACCTGCGCGCCGCTCACCTTCAGCGCGGGCGCGCCGGGCGCGTCGTCGACTTCGCGCGCGGCCGACAGCAGCCCGAACATCCGGTCCATGTCGGTCAGGCTCTGCTTCAGCTCGCGGTAGACGACGCCCAGGAAGTTGAGCGGAATGTACAACTGCAGCATGAAGGTGTTGATGAGGACGAGGTCGCCGAGCGTGAGCTTGCCCGCGAGCACGCCCTGCGTCGCGCGCCACAGGATGAACACGAGCCCCGCGCCGATGATCGCCTGCTGGCCGAAGTTGAGAAACGACAGCGAGTTCTGCGAACGGATCGCCGCCTTGCGGTAGCGCTTCAGGTTCTCGTCGTAGCGCTGCGTTTCCCACTCCTCGTTGCCGAAATACTTGACCGTCTCATAGTTGATCAGCGAATCGATCGCACGCGAGTTCGCACGCGAATCGAGCTCGTTCATCGTGCGGCGGAAATGCGTGCGCCACTCGGTCACCTTCACGGTGAACACGATGTACGCGACGAGCGCCGCGAACGTCACGTACGCGTAATACGCTTCGTACTTGACGGCGAAGAAGCCGAGCACGAGCCCCACTTCGACGAGCGTCGGCAGGATGCTGTACAGCGAATACGAGATCAACTGCTGGATGCCGCGCGTGCCGCGCTCGATGTCGCGCGACATGCCGCCCGTCTGCCGTTCGAGGTGAAAGCGCAGCGACAGGCCGTGCAGATGCCGGAACACCTGCAGCGCGAGCCGCCGCACTGCGCTCTCCGTCACCTTCGAGAACAGGATTTCGCGCAATTCGGTGAAGAGCGACGTCGATAGACGCACGAACGCGTACGCGACCACGAGGAGCCCCACGCCGCCCGCGAGCACGATGCTCGCCGACTGCTCGGCGCGGCCGAGCGCGGTCAGATGCTGGACGGCGGCGAGACTGTCGACGATCCGCTTCATCACGACGGGCACGCCGAGGCTCGCGACCTTCGCGCCGATCAGGCACGTGAGCGCGAACGCGACGCGCCACTTGTAGGCGGTCAGGTACGGCAGCAGCGAGCGGATCGTCTGCCAGTCGTTGCGCGGCCCGGTCGCGATGGGCGCGGGCTCGGAAGAAGCGGGATAGCGGCGCATGGGGGAGTTCGTGGGTTCGCTTCGTCGGTGAAAGTATGCGTTTCGGGTTCGCACGGCCGGCGTCGGTGCGACGCAGGGGCGCGGCGCGCGCGAATCGCGCGTCGGCGGCCATCTGCATCCGCCGTCCCGGCCGCCGCATGGCGATCGGTCTCGAGCCGGCTGGCTACGCCACGCGCGCCGCGTAGCCAGCCGGCGGGCGGCACGAATCGCGCGACGAAATACCCGGCGGACTGCCGGCGCGTTCCGGTCCATGCGGCACGGCGGACGTTGAGCTGCCCGCCCGGCTCGGCCCATGCGGCTTGGGCGACGCAATTCTGCCCGCCCGGCCCGGCCCCAATCCACACTTTCTCGTACAATTTCAGAACTTTGTATTCTCGCAGAAGCCGGTTCGCGCCGCTGCGCGCCGCCTCGCCCGCGGCGGCGCGCGAAATCGCGCAAGCCGGCCGCTTTTCTTACAAGATGGAAGCTTCAACCATGACCGATTCGCCCCTGCAACTCCCGCAAAAACCGCCCGCGCTGCGCGTCGTGCCGCAACCGTCCGACGCGAACGTCCACGGCGACGTATTCGGCGGCTGGATCATGGCGCAGGTCGACATCGCGGGCTCGATCCCGGCGTGCCGCCGCGCGAACGGCCGGGTCGCGACGGTCGCGGTCAATTCTTTCCTGTTCAAGCAGCCGGTGTTCGTCGGCGATCTGCTGAGCTTCTACGCGAGCATCGTCAAGACGGGCAACACGTCGGTGACGGTCGACGTCGAGGTTTACGCACAGCGGATGAGTCTGATGAGCGAAATCGTCAAGGTGACCGAAGCGACCCTCACCTACGTCGCGACCGACGCCGATCGCCGCCCGCGGGCGCTGCCGCCGCTCGAATAAGCGCGGCTGCGCGTCGCATCCGGCGCCCGCGCGCGAACGGCGGGGCAACGCGCGTGGCGCCGCCTCGCCCGCTCAATGCGCGGAGAGGCCGAACTCGCGCATCGCGGGGATGAAGTCGTGGTTGAGCTTCGGCTTGCGCGACAGCTTCGCGAGCACGTAGCGTTGAAACGGCGTGAGCGTCGCCCACTGCGCGGCCGACGGCGCCTGCAGCCCGGCCAGCCCGCTCTGCGCGACGAGCGCATCCGGCACCGCATCGGCGCTGCGCCAGGCCGGATGCTCGTCCGGCTGGAACCAGCTCGGCTCAACGTTCGCGTGCGTACGCAGCATCTCGAACAGCGCATGATCGAAGTTCGGCTCGATCACGACGTCTTCGTCGGCCGGAAAGCGCGCGAGCAGCTTGCGATCCTCGATCGGCAGCATCTGCCATTGCTCGAGCGAGATCCGCAGCCCGAAGCGGTCGAGGTTGAAACGGACGATCATCGGAATGTAGGTCAGATCCTCCGACGATACGACTTCGAAATTGAACAGCAACGGCGCGTCGCTCAGTCCCATGTTTGCACCCACTATGACGTTTGCCGGCACATTTGGCCTGTCTGGAGTATTTTAGAACCTTCGCGGGCGACGGGCGTGCCGCCGGACGCCGCGCCCCGCTCGTCCGCCCCGTCCAATCGAAGGAGTAGTCCCCCGTGAGTCTGTCCGAAACCGTCGAACCCAGCGGCATCGTCGAGCTCGCGGTGCGCAGGCGGCGCGGCGACGCGGTCGAAGCGACCGTCGACCACGTCGGCCAGGAATGGCCCGTCGCGCTCGTGTTCAACGGCATCTCGCACGCGGTGATGATGTGCACGCCACGCGATCTGGAAGCGTTCGCGGTCGGCTTCGCGGTGTCGGAAGGCATCGTCGAGCGCGGCAGCGACGTGAAGGACATCGAAGTCGTGCTGCACGGCGACGCGCCGCTGCCGCACGCCGAAGTGCAGCTCACGGTCGTCCAGCAGGCGTTCGCCGCGCTGAAGGAGAAGCGCCGCGCGCTCGCGGGGCGCACCGGCTGCGGCGTGTGCGGCATCGAGAGTATCGATCTGCTCGATCTCGTGCCGGAACGCGTGCCGGATACCGGCTTTCTCGCGCGCATCGCGCCGGATGCGATCGCACGCGCGGCGCGCGATCTCCCCGCCCATCAGGTGCTCACGCGGCAGACGGGCGGGCTGCACGCGGCCGCGTGGTGCGACGCATCGGGCGCGATCGTCCACGCGTTCGAGGACATCGGCCGCCACAACGCGCTCGACAAGCTGATCGGCACGCTCACGCTCGAACGCGCCGACATGACGAACGGCTTCGTCTTCCTGTCGAGCCGCGCGAGCTACGAGCTCGTGCGCAAGTCCGCGCGCGTCGGCATTCCGATGGTCGCGACGATCTCCGCGCCGTCGTCGCTCGCGATCGAAATCGCGCGGCAAGCCGGGCTGCGGCTCGTGAGCTTCTGCCGCGAAGCGGGCTACGTCGACTACGGCTCCGCTTAGCGCGCCGCCGCATCGATGGGCGTGCGGCGGAAGCGGCACACCGCCGCACGCCGCCGCGTTTGCGTTCGCGTTCAGTCGAACTGCCGGAAGTCCGGCTTGCGCTTCTCGAAGAACGCAGTGATCGCCTCGCGCACTTCGGGCGAGCGCAGCATCCGGCCGAACTGGTCGCCTTCTTCCGACATCCGCGCGGCGACGTCCGCGCCGCCCCCCTTCTTGAGGAACGCCTTCGTCGCGCGCAGCGACGATGCCGGCAGCGCGACGAGCTTCGCCGCCTGCTCCGCGGCGAACGCGTCGAGATCCGCGGCGGGCAGCACGCGGTTCACGAGGCCGATCCGGTGCGCTTCGAGCGCGTCGAACGGCTCGCCGAGCAGGAGCTTCTCGGCCGCGACCTGATGGCCGGCAAGACGCGGCAGCAGCAGGCTCGACGCCGCCTCGGGACACAGGCCGAGCTGCGCGAACGGCAGCGAGAGCTGCGCGGTGTCGGCCGCGTAGACGAGATCGCAGTGCAGCAGCATCGTCACGCCGATGCCGACCGCGACGCCGGAAACCGCCGCGATGACCGGCTTCTGCGCGCTCGCGATCTGGCGCAGAAACTGGAACACGGGTGCGTTCTCGTCCTTCGGCGGCGCCTTCATGAAGTCGTCGAGATCGTTGCCCGCGCTGAAGTTGCCGTCGCTGCCGCGAATCACGATCGCGCGCACCGACTTGTCATCCTGCGCCGCCGCGAGCGCATCGGCCATCGCCTGGTACATCGCCGCGGTGATCGCGTTCTTTTTCGCGGGGCGCGCGAGCGTGATCGTCAGCACGCCGCCTGCGTTTTCGATCTGGATATCCATCTGAGCCGTCTCCATGGCTGTTTTCATTCGATAAACAAAAAAAACGGTGCGCGAGCTGGTCGCCCGCGCACCGTCGTCATGCGTCGCGCGCTCCGATCAGAGCCGCTCGATGATGCCTGCCGCACCCATGCCGGTCCCGACGCACATCGTCACCATCCCGTACTTCAGGTTGCGACGACGCAGGCCGTGCACGACGGTCGCCGCGCGAATCGCGCCCGTCGCGCCGAGCGGGTGGCCGAGCGCGATCGCGCCGCCGATCGGGTTGACCTTCGACGGATCGAGGCCGAGATCGCGCATCACCGCCAGCGATTGCGCGGCGAATGCTTCGTTCAGCTCGATCCAGTCGAGATCGTCCTGCTTCAGGCCCGCCGCCTTCAGCGCGGCCGGAATCGCTTCCTTCGGGCCGATGCCCATGATCTCCGGCGGCACGCCGCGCACGGCAAAGCTGACGAAGCGCGCGAGCGGCGTCAGGTTGAACTGCTTGAGCACCTTCTCCGACACGACGAGGAGCGCGCCCGAGCCGTCCGATGTCTGCGAGCTGTTGCCCGCCGTCACCGAGCCCTTGTTCGCGAACACCGCGCGCAGCTTCGCGAGGCCTTCGATCGACGTGTCCGCACGCGGGCCTTCGTCGATCGCGATCTCGCGCGTCTTCGTCTCGATCTCGCCCGTCGCGAGATTCGGGAAGCGCTCGATGATCGTGTACGGCGCGATCTCGTCCTTGAACTCGCCCGCCTGCTGCGCGGCGAGCGCCTTCCTGTGCGACTCGACCGAGAACGCGTCCTGGTCTTCGCGGCTCACCTTCCACTGCTCGGCGACGCGCTCGGCGGTCAGGCCCATCCCGTAGGCAATGCCGACGTCTTCGTTGCGATCGAAGATGTGCGGCGACATCGACGGCTTGTTGCCCATCATCGGCACCATGCTCATCGATTCGACGCCGGCCGCGAGGAGCGCGTCCGATTCGCCGACGCGAATGCGGTCCGCCGCCATCGCGAGCGCGGTGATGCCCGATGCGCAGAAGCGGTTCACCGTCACGCCGCCGACCGTGTTCGGCAGGCCCGCGAGCAGCGCGCCCATCCGCGCGACGTTCAGGCCCTGCTCTGCCTCGGGGATCGCGCAGCCGACGATCGCGTCTTCGATCAGCTTCGTGTCGAATTCCGGCACCTGCGCGATCGCCGACTTGATCGCGTGGACGAGCAGCTCGTCCGGGCGCGTGTTCTTGAATGCACCGCGGGGCGCCTTGCCGATCGGCGTGCGGCTTGCGGCGACGATGTATGCGTCTTGCAGTTGTTTGCTCATTTGAGACTCCTGTCGACCAGAGTTGGCACTTCAGCGCTGACTCTGGTCCCATGCCCTTGGGCGGTCGATCGCAGTTAGCGCTGTGGCGCTTACTCTGCTCCCATGCAAAGTTGTCCGCTCGGCTCGATCAGTTGCGAACCGGCTTGCCGGTCTGCAACATGCCCATGATCCGTTCCTGCGTCTTCTGCGTGCCGAGCAGCTCAACGAACGCGCGACGCTCCAGCGCGAGCAGCCATTCCTCGTCGACCGTGCTGCCGGCTTCGACGTCGCCGCCGCAAACCGCCTCGGCGATCCGGCTCGCGATCAGGAAATCGTGGTCGCTAATGAAGCGGCCGTCGCGCATGTTGACGAGCTGCGCCTTGATGGTGGCGATCGCCGAGCGGCCGGCCACCGGGATTTCCTTCGCCTTCAGCGGCGCGCGGTAGCCCGCCGCCGCGAGGCCGCGCGCTTCCTTCTTCGCGATGTCGAGCAGTTCGAACACGTTGAACACGATCGTGTCCGACGGCTTCACGTAGCCCATCGCGCGCGCCTCGTGCGCGGACATCGACACCTTCGCCATCGCCGCGTTCTCGAACGACTTCGTCAGGAACTTGAGCAGCTCGCTCGTCAGGCCCGCCGCCGTCGCCGCGTCCGCCGCGCGCAGCGCCGCTTCCTTCAGGCCGCCGCCCGCCGGCACGAGGCCGACGCCGACTTCGACGAGGCCGATGTAGCTCTCGACGTGCACGACGCGCTTCGCGCTATGCAGCATCAGCTCGCAGCCGCCGCCGAGCGCCAGGCCCGACACCGCCGCGACGACCGGTACGTTCGCGTACTTGACGCGCAGCATGCCTTCCTGGAACTTCTTCACGAACGGCTCGATGCCCTTCGCGCCGCCCATCATGAACGCGGGCATCGCCTCTTCGAGGTTCGCGCCGGCGGAGAACGGGCCGCCCGGGTTGCCGAGCTTGAGCGACGTCGGCTGCCAGATCACGACGCCCTTGTAGTCCTTCTCCGCGAGCTCGATCGCCTGCACGAGGCCGTCGATCACGCCCGGGCCGATCGTGTTCATCTTCGACTTGAACGACACGATCACGACGTCGTCCTCGCCCGCACGGTCGTCGACCCACGCGCGCACCGAGTCGGTCTCGAACAGCGTCTTGCCGAACGTCTTCGGATCGTGGCCCGCTTCGCCGAGGAGCGGCGCGCGGAACACCTGCTTGCCGTAGACGGCGAGCGTCGAGCGCGGCGCGAAGCGCTTAGTCGCGGGCGACCACGAGCCTTCGGCCGTGTGCACGCCGCCCTGCTCGGCGACGACGCCTTCGAGCACCCACGCGGGCAGCGGCACGTTCGCGAGCGCCTTGCCGGCCGCGATGTCTTCCTGCACCCACTCGGCGACCTGCTTCCAGCCCGCGGCCTGCCAGCCTTCGAACGGACCTTCGTTCCAGCCGAAGCCCCAGCGGATCGCGAGGTCGACGTCGCGCGCGTTGTCGGCGATCGATTCGAGGTGGAGCGCGATGTAGTGGAACACGTCACGGAAGATCGACCACAGGAACTGCGCGTGCGGATGCTCCGTCTCGCGCAAGAGCTTCAGGCGCTCCGCGGGCGGGCGCTTCAGGATGCGGCCGACGGTCTCGTCCGCCTTCGCGCCGGAGTCGACGTAGGCGCCCGTCTTCGCGTCGAGCACCTTGATCGCCTTGCCTTCCTTCTTGTAGAAGCCGCCGCCCGTCTTCTGGCCGAGCGCGCCCTGTTCGACGAGCTTCGCGAGCACGGCGGGCGTCTTGTAGACCGGAAAGAACGGATCGTCGGCGAGGTTGTCCTGCATCGTCTTGATCACGTGCGCCATCGTGTCGAGGCCGACCACGTCCGCCGTGCGGAACGTCGCCGACTTCGCGCGGCCGAGGCGGCTGCCCGTCAGGTCGTCGACTTCGTCGAAGCGCAGGCCGAACTTTTCGGCTTCGGTGATCACGGCGAGGATCGAGAAAATGCCGACGCGATTCGCGATGAAGTTCGGCGTGTCCTTCGCGCGCACGACGCCCTTGCCGACGACGCTCGTCAGGAACGTCTCGAGCTGGTCGAGGATCTCGCCGCGCGTGTGCGTGGTCGGGATCAACTCGACCAAATGCATGTAGCGCGGCGGGTTGAAGAAGTGCACGCCGCAGAAGCGCGCCTTCAGTTCATCGGCAAAGCCATCGGACAGCGCCGTGATCGACAGGCCCGACGTGTTGGTCGCGAAGATCGCGTGCGAAGCGATGTGCGGCGCGACCTTCTTGTACAGGTCGTGCTTCCAGTCCATCCGCTCGGCGATCGCTTCGATCACGAGGTCGCATTCGGCGAGCTTCGCGATGTCGTCCTCGTAGTTCGCGGGTTCGAGGTACTTCGCGTCGTCCTTCACGCCGAACGGCGCGGGCGACAGCTTCTTCAGGTTCTCGATCGCCTTCAGCGCAATGCCGTTCTTCGGACCTTCCTTGGCGGGCAGATCGAACAGCAGCACCGGCACGCGCGCATTGACGAGATGCGCGGCGATCTGCGCGCCCATCACGCCGGCGCCCAGCACGGCGACCTTGCGAATGTTGAAATTGCTCACGGGACTCCTCCGGATTGAGCCGCGCGTCGCCGTTCGTAAGGACGCGAGCGCGGCGTGTGAGTGCTAAGAATCGGTCGTTCAGGCGGCGCGCGGCGCGCCGCCCGGCGGTCGCGTTAGAACAGCGCTTCGTCGACTTCCATCATCGTCTTCCCGCCGGCGCGCGCGAGACGGATCGACGCCGCCGTTTCGGGCAAGAGGCGCGCGAAGTAGAAGCGCGCGGTCGCGAGCTTCGACTTGTAGAACGGATCGCCCGACGCTTCCTTGTCGAGCGCGATGCGCGCCATCCGCGCCCAGAAGTACGAGAACACCAGGTGACCGACGGTGCGCAGATACGGCACGGCCGCGGCGCCCACTTCGTCCGGGTTCTGCATCGCCTTCATGCCGATTTCCATCGTCAGCTTCTGCACCTTTTCGCCGATGTCGGCGAGCGGCGTGACGAATTCGGACATTTCGGGCTTCACGCCTTCTGCTTCGACGAACTCGGTGACGATCTTGCCGAACTTCTTCAGCTTCGCGCCCATGTCGCCCAGCACCTTGCGGCCGAGCAGGTCGAGCGCCTGAACCGAGTTGGTCCCTTCATAGATCATGTTGATCCGCGCATCGCGCACGTACTGCTCCATGCCCCACTCGGAGATGAAGCCGTGGCCGCCGTAGATCTGCATCGCGTGGTTCGTGCACTCGAACGCGTTGTCGGTCAGGAACGCCTTGATGATCGGCGTGAGGAGCGCGACGAGATCCTCCGCTTCCTTGCGCACCGCTTCGTCGGCGTGCGACAGCGCCTTGTCGATCTGCAGCGCCGACCAATACGTGAACGCGCGCGCGCCTTCCGCATATGCCTTCTGCGTGAGCAGCATGCGGCGCACGTCCGGGTGGACGATGATCGGGTCGGCCGGCTTGTCCGGCGCCTTCGGGCCCGTCAGCGAGCGCATCTGCAGGCGTTCCTTCGCATACGTGAGCGAGTTCTGGTACGCGACTTCGGTAAGGCCGAGACCTTGCATGCCGACGCCGAGACGCGCGGCGTTCATCATCACGAACATCGCGTTCAAGCCCTTGTTCGGCTCGCCGATCATCCAGCCTTTCGCGTTGTCGAGGTTCATCACGCAGGTCGCGTTGCCGTGGATGCCCATCTTGTGCTCGATCGAGCCGCACTTGACGCCGTTGCGCTCGCCCGGCTCGCCCGATGCGTCGGGGATGAACTTCGGCACGATGAAGAGGGAGATGCCCTTCGTGCCCTTCGGCGCGTCCGGCAGGCGCGCGAGCACGAGGTGGACGATGTTCTTCGAGAAGTCGTGTTCGCCGCTCGAGATGAAGATCTTGGTGCCGCTGATCGCGTACGAGCCGTCGCCGTTCGGCTCGGCCTTCGTGCGCAGGATGCCGAGATCGGTGCCGCAGTGCGGCTCGGTCAGGCACATCGTGCCCGTCCATTCGCCCGCGACGAGCTTCGGCAGGTAGACCTTCTGCAGTTCGGGCGCGCCGTGCGCGTGCAGGCATTCGTATGCGCCGTGCGACAGGCCCGGATACATCGTCCACGCCTGGTTCGCCGAGTTCAGCATTTCATAGAGCGCATTGTTGACGAATGCGGGCAGCCCCTGGCCGCCGTAGTCCGGATCGCAGCCGAGCGCCGGCCAGCCGGCCTCGACGTATTGCCGATACGCTTCCTTGAAGCCCGTCGGCGTCGTCACGACGCCGTCGCCGACATACGTGCAGCCTTCACGGTCGCCGACCTGGTTGAGCGGGAAGAGCACCTCCGAGCAGAACTTGCCCGCTTCCTCGAGCACCTGGTTGATCGTGTCGGCGTCGAGATCAGCGTGCTTGGGCATCTGCTTGACCTCGGCTTCGACGTTCAGAAGCTCGTGCAACACGAATTGCATGTCGCGCAACGGCGCGGCGTACTGTCCCATGACTCTCTCCAAGATAAGGCAATCGGCTCGAGCTCCCGGCGGCGGTCGCGCCGCCGCTAACGGCTCTCGCTCTGGTACGAAACAATCGTCTTTTCAAGCGCGGCCCACGTGAGGCGCACGGCGTCCGGCTGATGCAGGAAGCGCGCGTCGTGATGCAGACCGAGCGTGAAGCTGTACAACTCGAAGAGCATCAGGTTCGGGTCCGTATCCGGACGCAGATGCCCCTCTTCCTTCGCCTGCGAAATGGCGCGCAGCAGCGCGGCGCGCCATGCCTTCACGCTCGCGATCAACTGCTCGCGCACCGCGCTGTCGGGACGGTCGTCGTACTCGACGGCGCCGCTGATATAGATGCATCCCGTCGTCACTTCCTGGATGCGCTTCTCGATCCAGCGCGCGAGCATCGCCCGCAAGCGCGGCAGACCCCGCGGCTCGCGCAGGCTCGGAAAGAACACCTCGTTCTCGAAACGATGGTGGTACTCTCGCACGACCTCGACCTGCAAATCGTCGCGCGATCCGAAGTGCGCGAACACGCCGCTCTTGCTCATCTGCATGCGCTCGGCCAATAGGCCGATCGTCAGACCCTCGAGCCCGTCACGGCTGGCAAGGTCCAATGCTGCTTCGAGTATCGCGGCACGCGTCTGTTCGCCTTTTCGCATAGCTTTTAATAACCGTTCCAGGTAATCGAATAAAATCGAACGGCCGTACTATTATTGAGTGCGGCCGTCGGCGAAACAAGGAAATTATTAGAAATCGGTTTCTAACCATCCCCGCTATTTTGCAGGGTTGCGCGCCTTTGGAGGCGGCCCTGTGCAGGCCGTGGCGCGCGGCGTGTGTAAGCGAATGCTTAGTCGTATCCGCCGACTGTCAGGAGCTTCATCGCCCCCCGGTACGCGGTGTACGCGAACCAGTTCAGGAACCGCTCGACGGCCGGCCGCGCCGCGTAGAGCGCGGCGTCGATCTCGCGGCCGTCCGCGAACGCGGCGGCGATCGCGTCGCGCAGCGCGGCGGTCTCGCCGCGATGCCGCACGAGCACGACGTTCGCCTCATTGTTCAGCATCAGGCTCAGCGCGTCCAGATTCGACGAGCCGACGGTCGCCCAATGATCGTCGATCACCGCGACCTTGCCGTGCAGCATCGTCTTGTCGTATTCGGCGACCCTGACGCCCGCGCGCAGCAACGCATGATATAGGAACGGCACCGCCATATCGAGCGACGCGAACTCGTTGCGGCCGATCAGGATCCGCACGTCGACGCCGCGGCGCGCGGCGCCCGCGAGCGCGCGGCGCAGCTTGCGCCCTGGCATGAAGTAAGGGTTGGCGAGCAGGATCGACTGGCGCGCGCGGCCGATCGCGGCGAGATACGCCTTCTCGATCGCACGGCGGTTCACGACGTTGTCGCGCGCGACGAACGCGACGCTCGGCTCGGTCACGACGCGCAGCGCGCCCGCCTTCACCCACCGGTGGCTGCGCATCCAGCGGCGAAAGCGCGCGGCGAATGCGGAGCTGTCGACGCCGTGCGGCGCGAACGCCGCGTAGCGCTTGTGGCCGGCGGCGATCCGGTGCCACTGCACCTCGAATGCGGCGCGCACGTCGGCGACGGCCGGCCCGTTCAGTTCGACCGCGAAATCCCAGCGCGGATACGGCAGGCGCTCGCCGCTCTGCTCGAAATCGTCGACGATGTTGATGCCGCCGCAGAACGCGTATGCGTCGTCGACGGCCGCGAGCTTGCGGTGCGTGCGCGAGAAGCCGAAGCGGCCGAACAGATAGGGGTTGTAGATCCGGTGCTCGACGCCCGCGTCCGGCCACGCGTCGAAGAGCGGCAGACGCTCGGTGCCGATCCCGTCGGTGATGACCCGCACGTGGACGCCGCGCGCGGCCGCGCGGATCAGCGCATCGGAGACCGCGCGTCCCGCCGCGTCGTCGCAGAAGATGTAGGTTTCGAGCGCGACGCGCTCGCGGGCGGCGTCGATCCGTTCGATCAGCGCCGGGAAGAACGTCGCGCCGCCGTCGCAAAGCCGCACCGTGTTGCCGGACGTGAACGCGAGCCGCGACGCGGAGCCGCGCTCCTGCAGGAACATCTGCCGCAGTTGCGCGAGACGGTGCCGAGTCTTGCCGCTCATGCGGCGCGCGATGCGACGCGTTCGGGCAGTTGCAGGATCGCCTCGGCGTTCGACGGCGAGTAGCAGCGCGCGGCCGCTTCCCGGTAAGGCAGCCACAGATAGGCGGTGTGCTCGCGCGGCGACAGCGTCACGTCGATGCGGCCCGGCACCTCGAGGCCGAACCAGTGCTCGATGTTGCGCGTGACGCCGGGCGCGTAGCGGTGCAGGTACTGCGGGTAGATCGTGTATTCGATCGCGTGATGCCAATCGACGAGCGCGCTCTGCGGAATGCCGGCGCTGCCGACGACGATGCCCGTCTCTTCGGCGACTTCGCGCGCGGCAGCCTGCTCGATCGGTTCGTCTAGCGCGTCCTTCGACCCCGTCACGGACTGCCAGAAGTCGGGCTGATCGGCACGCTTGATGACGAGCACGTCGAGCGCGGACGTATGGATTACGACGAGGACGGATTCGGGGATTTTCGGCGGTTTCGTCATCGGGATGTCATCGGCGCCTGCCCGCTCGACGCGGCGGACAGCGCGGCACCGTCAAAAAACCATGAGGCTGACTGTACCGCAAAAAACGAAAAGGGCGCACGCGCGCCCCCATTTCTGCAGTTGCTTCCTGCTCCGGCCGGTTGCGGCCGGGGCCATCGGCCGCGTCGATCGCCGGCCGATCCGCGACGGTCGACGATCGGCCGCAGCCGGCGAGCGGGCGACCGTTACGCCTTCGGCTGCTCCGGCTGGCGCAAGCGGATGTGCAGCTCGCGCAGCTGGCGCTCGTCGACGGGGCTCGGCGCCTGCGTCAGCAGACACTGCGCACGCTGCGTCTTCGGGAACGCGATCACGTCGCGGATCGAGTCGGCGCCCGCCATCATCGTGACGATGCGATCGAGGCCGAACGCGATCCCGCCGTGCGGCGGCGCGCCGTATTGCAGCGCGTCGAGCAGGAAGCCGAACTTCGCCTGCGCCTCCTCCGGGCCGATCTTGAGCGCGCGGAACACCTTGCTCTGCACGTCCTCGCGGTGGATACGCACCGAGCCGCCGCCGATTTCCCAACCGTTCAGCACCATGTCGTATGCCTTCGCGAGGCAGCGGCCCGGATCGGTCTCGAGGTACTCGAGATGCTCGTCCTTCGGGCTCGTGAACGGGTGATGCGCGGCCACGTAGCGCGCGTCTTCGTCGTCGTATTCGAACATCGGGAAGTCGACGACCCACAGCGGCTTCCAGCCCGACTCGACGAGGCCGTTCGCCTTGCCGAATTCCGAGTGGCCGATCTTCAGGCGCAGCGCGCCCAGGCTGTCGTTGACGACCTTCGCGCGGTCGGCCGCGAAGAAGATGATGTCGCCGTCTTCCGCGCCCGTCCGCTCGAGGATCGCCGCGATCGACGCGTCGTGCAGGTTCTTCACGATCGGGCTTTGCAGGCCGTCGCGGCCCTTCGCCTTCTCGTTGACCTTGATCCACGCGAGGCCCTTCGCGCCGTAGATGCGCACGAACTCGGTGTAGCCGTCGATGTCGCCGCGCGTGAGCTCGGCGCCCTTCGGCACGCGCAGCGCCGCGACACGGCCGTCCTTCGTGTTGGCCGGCGTGCTGAACACCTTGAAGTCGACGTCCTTCATCGCGTCGGTGAGCTCGGTGAACTCGAGCTTCACGCGCAGGTCCGGCTTGTCCGAGCCGAAGCGCGCCATCGCTTCCGAATACGGCATCACCGGGAATTTCGCGGCGAGCTCGGCGTCGATCGTCGTCTTGAAGATGTGACGAATCATGTCCTCGAACAGGTCGCGGATTTCCTGCTCGCCGAGGAACGACGTCTCACAGTCGATCTGCGTGAATTCCGGCTGGCGGTCGGCGCGCAGGTCTTCGTCGCGGAAGCACTTGGTGATCTGGTAGTAGCGATCGAAGTTCGCGACCATCAGCAGTTGCTTGAAGAGCTGCGGCGACTGCGGCAGCGCGAAGAACTGGCCCGCGTTCACGCGCGACGGCACGAGGTAGTCGCGCGCGCCTTCCGGCGTGCTCTTCGTCAGCATCGGCGTTTCGATGTCGATGAAGCCCTGCTCGTCGAGATACTTGCGCGCCTCGATCGCGACGCGGTAGCGCAGGCGCAGGTTGTGCTGCATCTGCGGACGGCGCAGGTCGAGCACGCGATGCGTGAGGCGCGTGGTTTCCGACAGGTTGTCGTCGTCGAGCTGGAACGGCGGCGTGACCGACGCGTTCAGCACGTTCAGCTCGTGGCACAGCACTTCGATCTTGCCGCTCTTCAGGCCGGCGTTGATCGTGCCCTCCGGACGGCCGCGCACGAGGCCCTTGATCTGGATGCAGAACTCGTTGCGCACGCCCTCGGCGGCAGCGAACATCTCGGCGCGATCCGGATCGCACACTACCTGCACGAGACCTTCGCGATCGCGCAGGTCGATGAAAATCACGCCGCCGTGATCGCGGCGACGGTGGACCCAGCCGCACAGCGACACCGTCTGGCCCAGCAGGTGTTCGGTCACGAGACCGCAGTATTCAGTTCGCATCGACATGATGTTTGCTTTCTTTCGTAGTGGTCAACGGGAAGAGCCGCACTCTCTCCCGGGCATTACAGCGGCGGCTCGACGGGACGGCGCGCGGGCGCGGCGACGGGCGCCGGGGGCGCGACGACGCCCATCGAGACGATGTACTTGAGCGCGGCGTCGACCGACATGTCGAGCTCGACGACCTCGCTTTTCGGCACCATCAGGAAGAAGCCGGACGTCGGATTCGGCGTCGTCGGCACGTAGACGCTCACGTGCTCTTCCTTCAGGTGATTGACCACGTCGCCGCCCGGCGTGCCGGTCAGGAACGCGATCGTGTAGGAGCCGCGGCGCGGATACTCGATCAGGAGCGCCTTGCGGAACGCATTGCCGCTGCTCGACAAGAGCGTGTCCGACACCTGCTTCACGCTCGTGTAGATCGGCCCGACGACCGGAATGTGCCGCACGACTGCGTTCCACCAGGTGACGAGCTTCTGGCCGATGAAGTTCTGCGTCGCGAGCCCGACGACGAAGATGAACGCGAGCGTCAGCACCGCGCCGATCCCCGGCAGGCGGAAGCCGAGCAGCCGCTCCGGCTGCCACGATTCGGGCAAGAGGAGCAGCGTCTGATCCATCGTGCCGATGATGAGCCCGAGGACCCACAGCGTGATCGCGAGCGGGACGAGAACCAGGAGTCCCGTCAGAAACACCGATTTGAGGGTCGTCTTTTTCATCATCTGCCGTCGAAAAATCGCGCCGGTGCGTCAAGCGCGGAACGCGCCGCCGACACGGGCGGCGCAGCGATCAAGTGCTGCTCGCGGGCGCGGCGGCGGGCGCGGGTGTCGCCGGCGCGCTCGCCGAGCTGTCCGCCGCGACGGGCGCGCTCGCCTTCTCGCCGCCAGCCTTCTCGCCGCCCGCCTGGTCGCCGTTCGCGGCCGACGTGCTCGCCGGCGCGCCTGCGCCGCCCGAGCCGCCGCGGAAGTCGGTCACATACCAGCCCGAGCCCTTCAACTGGAATCCAGCCGCCGTGACCTGCTTGCGAAAAGCGTCCTTCCCGCATTCCGGGCACTGCGACAGCGGCGCGTCGCTCATCTTCTGAAGCACATCCTTCGCGTAACCGCACGCTTCGCAACGATAGGCGTAGATCGGCATGGTATTTTCCCGCAGAAACAATAACCGGTATAAAAAGCTTGCAAAGCTTTGAATTATAGCCGAAAGGTGGACGCCACCCTCGGTCTCCGCAGGCGGGCCGCTACGAGCGGCGCCATGCGAGCCAGCGCTCGCGCCCCGCGAACACCGGCAGCGAATCGGCGACGGGCGCGTCCTCGACGAGCTCGAAGTGCGGCGAAAGAAGCGCATCGAGGTCCGCGCGCTCGATGCCGAACGGCGGGCCCTTCGGCGTCGCGCCCACGTAGAAGAAACCGGCCAGGAAGCCGCCCGGCGGCAGCAGTTCCGCCATCCGCCGCGCGTAGTCGGCGCGGCGGCTCGGCGGGATCGCGCACAGGAACGCGCGCTCGTAGATCCACTGCGGGACGAACGGCGGTGCATACGTGAAGAAGTCGGCCTGCTCGACGAGCAAGGCGTCTTCACCCAATTGGCGGCGCGCGGCCTCGACCGCCTGCGCGGAAAAGTCGATCGCGCGCACAGGCCAGCCGGCGCGTGCAAGCCAATGCGCTTCGTATGCGCTGCCGCAGCCGGGAATCAGTACCGGACACGGCGTTCGCCGCGCGGCGAACGCGGCGAACGCATCGGGCACGCGCGCGCTGTCCCATGGGATGTGGCCCTGCTCGAAGCGCTCGTCCCAGAACGACGCGTCGCCCGGATCGCGCGACGCGAAATTCCCGGCAGGCAGCGCGGCCGGCGTGGCCCC
Organism: Burkholderia sp. BDU5; assembly: GCF_001522845.1. Classification (NCBI taxonomy): domain Bacteria; kingdom Pseudomonadati; phylum Pseudomonadota; class Betaproteobacteria; order Burkholderiales; family Burkholderiaceae; genus Burkholderia; species Burkholderia sp. BDU5. The sequence goes on from NZ_LOWC01000007.1 coordinate 99,521, forward strand.
GGCAGCCGGAGCCGTCGGACTTGCGTCGCCGGCCGCCTGCGCGGCGGCATCAGGTTTCTTCGTTTCGCTCGTCATACCGTCGCCCGTCCTTCCCGCGTCGCCCGTGGACGGCGCTTGCCCGAATCCCGCACCGCGCGCTCAGCCGCCGTACGCGATGATGATCAACACCCGCGCGATCACCGCGCCCGCCCCGACCGCGAGCCCGAACACGAGGAGCGCCTGCAGCAGCCGGTTGGTCCGCTTCTGCTCGACCAGGATCTGCCGGACGAGATCGTCGCTGATCGCGCGCGGCGCTTCGTGATGTGCGGTGAGCGCCTGATGAACGAGGCGCGGGAGCTGCGGCAGCGTCTTGCTCCATTGCGGCGCCTCGACCTTCAAGCGCTCGTACCAGCCGCGCAGCCCAATCTGCTCGGTCATCCAGCGCTCGAGGTACGGCTTCGCAGTCTTCCACAGGTCGAGCTCCGGATCGAGCGAGCGGCCGAGCCCCTCGACGTTCAGCATCGTCTTCTGCAGGAGCACGAGTTGCGGCTGGATTTCGACGTTGAAGCGGCGCGACGTCGAGAAGAGCCGCATCAGCACCTGGCCGAGCGAAATGTCCTTCAGTGCGCGGTCGAAGTACGGCTCGCAGACCGCGCGAATCGCGCTTTCGAGCTCCTCGACGCGCGTATCGGGCGGCACCCAGCCCGATTCGAGGTGCAGCGTCGCAACGCGGTGGTAGTCGCGCTTGAAGAACGCGAGGAAGTTCTGCGCGAGGTAGTTCTTGTCGAAATCGGACAGCGCGCCGACGATCCCGAAGTCGAGCGCGATGTAGCGCCCGAAGTGCTTCGGATTGAGGCTCACCTGGATGTTGCCCGGGTGCATGTCCGCGTGGAAGAAGCCGTCGCGGAACACCTGTGTGAAGAAGATCTCGACGCCTTCGCGCGCGAGCTTCGGAATGTCGACGCCCGCCGCGCGCAGCGTGTCGATCTGGCTGATCGGCACACCTTCCATCCGCTCCATCACGAGCACGCTCGGCGTCGAGTAATCCCAGAACATTTCCGGCACGAGCAGCAGATCGAGCCCCGCGAAGTTGCGGCGCAGTTGGCTGCCGTTCGCCGCCTCGCGCATCAGGTCGAGCTCGTCGTGCAGGTATTTGTCGAATTCGGCGACCACCTCGCGCGGCTTCAACCGCCGGCCGTCCGCCCACAGGCGCTCGGCCCAGGTCGCGATGTCGCGCATCAGCGCGAGGTCGGAATCGATGACGGGCAGCATGTTCGGCCGCAGCACTTTGACCGCGACCGCCTTGCCCGCGTGCTCGCCCTGCTTGAGCTTCGCGAAGTGCACCTGCGCGATCGACGCGCTCGCGACCGGCTCGCGCTCGAACTCGTCGAACAGTTGATCGATGCGCGCGCCGAGCGCTTTCTCGACGAGCGCGATCGCGACGGCCGAATCGAACGGCGGCACCTGGTCCTGCAGCTTCGCGAGCTCGTTCGCGAAATCGACGGGCAGCAGATCGCGCCGCGTCGACAGCACCTGGCCGAACTTCACGAAGATCGGCCCCAGGCTTTCGAGCGCGCGGCGCAGCCGCACCGCGGGCGGATCGGCGAAGCGGCGGCCGATCGTCGTGATGCGCAGCAGGAACTTCACGCGACGGTTTTCGATGCGCGACAGCATCACCTCGTCGAGGCCAAAGCGGATGACGGTGAAGACGATTTTGATGAAACGGAAAATGCGCATGCCTCGCGGCCCTCACTGCGCGCGTCGCGAGCTGCCGCCCGCGCGCGCGTCAATTTTTTGTTCCAGTCGTTCGATCCGCTTCTCGACGCGCGCAAGCGCGTCGCGGGCCCGGGCGAGCTCCGCGTCGAAATCGGCGAGCACGCTCTTGCGCACGACCTGCGGGTTTTCGTCGAGCCAGTATTCAGCGATCGAATCGAGCACATTGCGGCCGGTGCGGCGCGCGTGCTCGCCCGTCGAACGCACGAAGGTCGCGATCCGGTGCGCGGCCGCATCGCCGACGATCTTCGCGAGATCCTCCTCCGGCTCCCAGCGCAGGTGCTCGGCGAGCTTCGCGATCTGCGTCGCGAACTCCGCGTCGCCGTCGATCTTCACGTGCTTCATCACGGCCGCCTGCCCGCCCTGCAGGAACGCGGCCGCCGCGTCGAACGGGCCGCCCTTGTCGCCGCCCGACAGCGCGATCGACACGTCGAACTGACGCGCGTCGTGTGCGTCGACGGCGGCCAGGTAGCCGTCCGGCTGCACGAGCAACACGAGCGTCACGGGCGAAATTTCGAGCCGGGCGGTCTTGCCGGCATAGGGAATCAGACGGTCGCGCGCCCAGGATTCGCGGGCGAGCAGGTGATTGACGGCGGCGGCAAAAGGCTTGGCGGCAAGGGTCATCTGGCTGGCAATGAAAAGCCCGCGTAGGCAGGGCGCCTGCGCGGGCTTCTATTGTAACGTCGGTTCGGCCGCGGCCTCGCGAGGCGCGACGGGCGGCACGACTTCCGTCAGTGCGTGTTCACCTGCTGGATGCCCGCGAGGAGCCACCCCTGGCTGCCCGACTTCGACAGGTTCCACACCTCGTCGAACGGCTCGGCCGACGCGCCCTGCGCTTCGCGGATGAGGCCGTGGAAGCGCACGCTCGCGAAGTGATCGCCGCCGCGATCCTCGACCGCGAGCAGTTCGGCGTCGAGTTGCACGACGTCCGTCTGGTTCGCGCCCGCGCCGCGACCGTCGAGGTCGATCTTCACTTCGGCGAACATCTCGGGCGTCGTGAACTCGCGGATGTCGGCGAGGTTGCCCTCGTCCCACGCGGCCTGCAGCCGCACGAAGTAGACCTTTGCGTTGCGCAGGAACGCTTCGGTGTCGAAGCCGGCCGGCACCACGGGCGCCGCGGCGGCCGCAGCCGTCGTCGCGGCGGCCGCGCCGCCAAACACGCGCTGCGCTTCGCCCGCGTACGTGCTGCCCGAGCCCGGGAATGCGTCATTCGACGCCGCCTGGCGCGGAACGCTCGCGTCCTGACCGAAGCCGCCGCGGTTCTGCGACGGCTGGCCGCCTGCGTAGGCAGGCTGCTGCGCGCTACGCCGGTTCATGAACTTGCGGACGAGCCAGATGCCGGCCATCGCGAGGAGCGCGATCACGATGACGTTGGCCATCATGCTGGCGAACGCGCCGCCGAGCCCCAGGTGCGACAGCAGCGCCGCAATGCCGAGGCCGGCGGCGAGACCGGCGATCGGGCCGAGCCAGCGCGAGCGGTTCGGCTGCGCGGCGGGCGTCGGCTGCTGGCGCGGCGCCTGGGCGGGCGCCGCCTGCTGCATCGGCTGCTGCGCGGGCGGCGTCGCCTGACGCTGCTGCAGCGTCTGCGACTGGCGGCCGACGCTGCGGCCGCCGCCCATGCGCTTCGCTTCGGCATCGAGCGACGCAAACGTGCCGGCGGCCAGAAGGCCGACCATCAGGAACGTGCCGATTCGCCGCGCCAACGACTTCGGCCCTCTGCTGCGGTTAAACGACGAACGCGATTCGGACATCCCGGCCTCCAAGCTGAAAGTAAATTGTATGGATGGAACCCCTTAATACTTGGTTCCCACGTGCAAAGCTACCACGCCACCTGACAAATTGTAATATTTGACGGTATCCAACCCGGCTTGTTCCATCATCGTCTTCAGTGTGCCCTGATCCGGGTGCATCCGGATAGATTCAGCAAGATACCGGTAACTGTCGGCATCTTTCGCGAATTTGTCGCCAAGCCACGGTAATACTTTGAAAGAATAAAGATCGTAGGCTTTTTTCAGCGGCTCCCAGACTTTCGAGAATTCGAGCACCATCACACGGCCGCCCGGCTTCGAGACGCGGCGCATCTCGGCAAGCGCGGCATCCTTGTGCGTCATGTTGCGCAAGCCGAACGCGACGGTGGCGACGTCGAAGTAGTTGTCCGGGAACGGCAGCTTCTCCGCGTCGCAGAGCAGCGACGGCGCGACGATGCCCTTGTCGAGCAGGCGATCGCGGCCAACGCGCAGCATCGATTCGTTGATGTCGGTATGCCAGACCTCGCCAGTCGGCCCGGCGGCCTTCGCGAACGCCTTCGTCAGATCGCCCGTGCCGGCCGCGATGTCGAGCACCCTGAAGCCCGGCCGCACGTTCGCCTGCGCGATCGTGAACGCCTTCCACGCGCGGTGCATGCCCGCCGACATCAGGTCGTTCATCAGATCGTAGTTGCTCGCGACCGAGTGAAACACCCCCGCGACCTTCTTCGCTTTTTCGTTTTCCTCGACGGTCTCAAAGCCGAAGTGGGTTTTGCTCATCGCGTTGATCCTCTATCAATGCCAAACGGCGCCGCAACCGGCGCCGTCGTTCAGTGGTGGTGGCCTCGCGGTAGCGAGTCCGCCGGCATTGGCGCGTCGCGCTCGACGCCCGCCGCCTTCAATTTGTCGAAATATGCGCGCCAGAGCGCGTCCTGCCGCGTCGCGAGCTCGTACAGCAGATCCCACGAGTAGATGCCCGTCGAATGGCCGTCCGAGAACGTCGGCTTGAGCGCGTAGTTGCCGACCGGCTCGAGCGCCGTGATCGTCACGTCGCGCTTGCCGGTCTGCAGCGTCTCCTGGCCCGGGCCGTGACCGCGCACCTCGGCGGACGGCGAACAGACGCGCATCAGCTCGAAAGGCACCCGGTAGCTTTCGCCGTTCGGGTACTGCAGTTCGAGCACGCGCGACACCGCGTGCACGACGACGCCGGACGGCACGGGCGCCGTCGAAGTCTGGCCGCTCATGCCCGGCCTCCGCTCACCGCCTGCTCGATCTCCTCGTGCACCGCGTTGTGCAGGAGCGTCGCCTGCGCGGCGCGCAGCCGCAGCAGCGCGTCGGACACCGACCGCTGGCGCGGCGCCCAGACCGGCTGCGGGAAATGCGCGTCGTTCGAAAAGCGCGGAATCACGTGCCAGTGAACGTGCGGCACCTGGTTGCCGAGGCTCGCGAGATTCACCTTCGTCGGCTGCATCACGCGCCGCACCGCCTTCTCGACCGCGTAGACGATCCGCATCAAATGCGTACGCTCGGCTTCGGCCAGATCGGAAAATTCAGCGACGTGCGCGTGCCAGATCACCCGGCAGAATCCCGGGTAATCGGTTTCGGTCGTCGCGAGGACGACGCGCACCACGTCGTCCTTCCAGAGCAGCTCGCCGCCGTCTTCGCGGCAGAATACGCAATCCATCGTCAATTCCTTCACTGGTGGAACGTTCGTCACCTTACACCAGCACGCGCTCGATCCCGCCGTTGTTCGCGCGCGCGACGTAGTCGGCCATCCAGTTTTCGCCGAGCATGTGGCGCGCGATCTCGACCACGACGTAGTCGGCTTCGATGTCCGCGTCCTCGTTATAGCGCGACAGGCCCTGCAGGCACGCCGGGCAGCTCGTCAGGATCTTCACGTCCGACGCGCCGGCGGCCGGCCCGTTCGCGCCGTTGCCCGACACCACCGGAATGTTACGCAATTTGGCGGCGCCCTTCTTGATCTCTTCCTCCTTTCGGAAGCGGACCTGGGTCGACACATCCGGACGCGCGACGGCGAGCGTGCCCGATTCGCCGCAGCAGCGGTCGTTCTTCTCGATCTTGTAGCCGTCGTTCTGCGCGCCCATCAGGTCGTTGACGAGCTTGACGGGGTCCATCGTCTTGATCGGCGTGTGGCACGGGTCGTGATACATGTAGCGCGTGCCGGCCACGCCGTCGAGCTTCATGCCCTTCTCGAGCAGGAACTCGTGGATGTCGATGATCCGGCAGCCCGGGAAGATCTTCTCGAATTCGTAGCCGGCGAGCTGGTCGTAGCAGGTGCCGCACGACACGACCACCGTCTTGATGTCGAGGTAGTTCAGCGTGTTCGCGACCCGGTGGAACAACACGCGGTTGTCGGTGACGATCTGCTCGGCGCGGTCGTACTGGCCCGAGCCGCGCTGCGGATAGCCGCAGCACAGGTAGCCCGGCGGCAGCACTGTCTGCACGCCCGCTTCCCACAGCATCGCCTGCGTCGCGAGGCCGACCTGCGAAAACAGGCGCTCGGAGCCGCAGCCGGGGAAGTAGAACACCGCTTCCGAATCGACGGTCGTCGTGTTCGGATTGCGGATGATCGGCACGATCTTGTTGTCCTCGATGTCGAGCAGCGCGCGCGCCGTCTTCTTCGGCAGGTTGCCCGGCATCTTCTTGTTGACGAAGTGGATCACCTGCTCGACGACGGGCCGCTTGCCGGTCGTCGACGGCGGGTGCGCGGTCTGCTTCTGCGCGACCTTCTTCAGCACGTCGTTCGCGAAGCGCTGCGCCTTGTAGCCCAAGCCCATCATCACCGCGCGCGTCGCGTTGATCGTCTGCGGATTCGTCGCGTTCAGGAAGAACATGCCGGCCGCGCTGCCCGGGTTGAACTTCTTCTTGCCCATCTTGCGCAGCAGGTTGCGCATGTTCATCGTCACGTCGCCGAAGTCGATCTTCACCGGGCACGGCGTCGCGCACTTGTGGCAGACCGTGCAGTGATCGGCGACGTCGTTGAATTCGTCCCAGTGCTTGATCGACACGCCTCGGCGCGTCTGCTCCTCATACAGGAACGCCTCGACGAGCAGCGACGTCGCGAGGATCTTGTTGCGCGGGCTGTACAGCAGGTTCGCGCGCGGCACGTGCGTCGCGCACACCGGCTTGCACTTGCCGCAGCGCAGGCAGTCCTTCACCGATTCGGCGATCGCGCCGATGTCGGACTGCTGCATGATGAGCGACTCGTAGCCCATGAGGCCGAAGCTCGGCGTGTACGCGTTGCGCAGGTCCGCGCCGTCGAGCAGCTTGCCCTTGTTGAAGCGGCCCTGCGGATCGACGCGCTGCTTGTACGCGCGGAATTCGGCGATCTCGTCGTCGGTCAGGAACTCGAGCTTCGTGATGCCGATGCCGTGCTCGCCGGAGATCACGCCGTCGAGCGAGCGCGCAAGCTTCATGATGCGTGCGACGGCCGCGTGCGCGTCCTGCAGCATCTCGTAGTTGTCGGAGTTGACCGGGATGTTCGTGTGGACGTTGCCGTCGCCCGCGTGCATGTGCAGCGCGACGAACACGCGGCCTCGCAGCACCCGCTTGTGGATCGCCTGCGCCTCGTCGAGGATTTGCTTGAATTCGCCGCCGTTGAAGATCGCGCGCAGTTCCGCGCGGATCTCCTGCTTCCACGAGATGCGCACCGTGCGGTCCTGCGCGATGTGGAACACGGTGGCGTCCGGCTGCGCGTCGACGCGGTCCGCGAACTTCTCCGCGAGCGCCTCGTAGCCGAGCGCGACGAGATAGTGCTGCGCCTCGCGCAGCGACAGGTCGAGCCTGTCGCGCAGGAATTCCCAGCGCGCGCGAACGTGCTTCAGCAGATCGAGCGCCTGCTGCACGCGGTCTTCGAGCAGCTCGGCGCTCGGGATCTCGTTTGCGTCGTCGCTCTTGCCGAGCGGCAGGTTGCCCGCGGTGAAGAACGCTTCGAGCGCGTCGACGAGCTGCAGCTTGTTCTTGATCGACAGCTCGATGTTGATCCGCTCGATGCCGTCCGTGTATTCGCCCATCCGGTTGAGCGGGATGACGACGTCTTCGTTGATCTTGAACGCATTCGTGTGCTTCGCGATCGCGGCGGTGCGGCTGCGGTCGAGCCAGAAGCGCTTTCTCGCTTCCGCGCTCACCGCGACGAAGCCTTCGCCGCTCTTGCCGTTCGCCATCCGGACGACTTCGGACGTCGCGGCCGCGACGGCGTCCGCATCGTCGCCGACGATGTCGCCGATCAGCACCATCTTCGGGAACGCGTTGCGCTTGCTCTTCGTCGCGTAGCCGACCGCGCGCAGGTAGCGCTCGTCGAGGTGCTCGAGGCCGGCGAGAATCGCGCCGCCCTGCCTCGACGTCTCGAACAGGTAGTCCTTGATCTCGACGATGCTCGGAATCGCCTCGCGCGCCTGGCCGAAGAATTCGAGGCAGACGGTGCGCGTATGCGCGGGCATCTTGTGCAGCACCCAGCGCGCGGACGTGATGAGTCCGTCGCAGCCTTCCTTCTGCACGCCCGGCAGCCCCGCGAGGAACTTGTCGGTCACGTCCTTGCCGAGGCCTTCCTTGCGGAAGCGCCGGCCTTCGATGTCGAGCGTCTCGGCGCGCAAGAGTTTCTCGCCCGGCGCGCGCGCGCCGTCGAACCACTTGAGCTCGAAGCGCGCGACCGGGATGTCGTGGATCTTGCCGAGGTTGTGCTCGACGCGCGTGACTTCGAGCCAGTTGCCTTCCGGATCGACCATCCGCCACCACGCGAGATTGTCGAGCGCGGTGCCCCACAGCACCGCCTTCTTGCCGCCCGCGTTCATCGCGACGTTGCCGCCGATGCACGATGCGTCGAGCGACGTCGGATCGACCGCGAACACGTAGCCGGCCGCCTCGGCCGCCTCGGTCACGCGGCGCGTGACGACGCCCGCGCCGGAGAAGATCGTCGGCACCTTGTGCGCGACGCCCGGCAGCTCGGTCAGTTCGACCGCGCCCAGCTGCTCGAGCTTCTCGGTGTTGATGACGGCCGAGAACGGCGTGAGCGGCACCGCGCCGCCCGTGTAGCCCGTGCCGCCGCCGCGCGGGATCACGGTCAGGCCGAGCTCGAAGCAGGCCTTCACGAGGCCCGCGATTTCCGCTTCGTTGTCGGGCGTCAGCACGACGAACGGATATTCGACGCGCCAGTCGGTCGCGTCCGTCACGTGCGACACGCGCGCGAGGCCGTCGAAGCGGATGTTGTCCTTTTGCGTGCAGCGGCCGAGCACCTTCGTCGCGCGGCGGCGCAGTTCCGCCATCTTTTCGAATTCCTGCGCGAACTCGTCGACCGCGCGATGCGCGGCCGTCGCGAGCATCTCGACGCGCGCGGCGCGCTCGCGGCCCGCCACGTCGCCGTGCTCCGACAGATCGGCGCGGCGGCGCTTCTCGATCTCGGACAGCCGATGGTTCAGCGCCTCGATCAGGAGCGCGCGGCGCTTCGGATTGTCGAGCAGATCGTCCTGCAGATACGGATTGCGGCGCACCACCCAGATGTCGCCCAGCACTTCGTACAACATCCGCGCCGACCGGCCGGTGCGGCGCTCGGCGCGCAGCTCGTCGAGCGCGGTCCAGGCTTCGTGGCCGAGCAGCCGGATCACGATCTCGCGATCGGAGAACGATGTGTAGTTGTAGGGAATTTCGCGCAGGCGCGGAGCGGGGTCGGCGGCAACGGCGGCTGCCGCGCCGTGCGGATCGAAAACTTGCGGTGCGTTCATGTTCGGACGATTCGGAGGCCGGCGCGCAGCGAAGGAGCGCGAAACCGGCAGGCGCGTGGTGCGCGATTTTGGGGAAATCTTCTGTTACCAGGCACGTGACTGCTTTGCACGGGACCGGAGTGCGCTGCATGGGACCGGCGTAAGTGCTGAAGCATTAACTCCGGTCGACAAAGCGCTGAAGCGCGACTCCGGATCGACACGACCTGGCGGCGCTCGGTACCGTCAACACGATCGCGCGCGGCGCGCGTGCCGTTCCGCCGCCGGACATGCTGCGCGCGGCGACGGCTTCAAAGCGACGATCCAAGACTGCCTTTGCATCTTCCGATCCTTGATTCAAAACGAAATTCTAACCCAGGTTGGACGAACGCGTTAATCGTCGACGCGGCAGTCGAATGGGCCGTCGGATCGGCTGCGGCGACCGACTGGCGGGCGTTTGCGGCCGGCCGCGCCGCGCGGCGCGCTCGTCTTTCAGTACCCCGACGGCGGTCGGACCGACTTCGATTCGCCGTCCGGACGGTCGGTAACCATTCGGTTAAGGTCGAAACGGCGAGGGTTGGCGCTATCATTGCCCTTTTCCGCCGCATCCACGCTTTTCGCCCCCTCTCATGGCTTCCCACGATTATCTGAAGAAAATCCTGACCGCCCGGGTATACGACGTCGCGCTCGAAACCGAGCTCGAACGCGCGCGCAACCTGTCCGCGCGGCTGCACAACGACGTCTATCTGAAGCGCGAGGACAACCAGCCGGTGTTCTCGTTCAAGCTGCGCGGCGCGTACAACAAGATGGCGCACATCCCGGCCGACGCGCTCGCGCGCGGCGTGATCACCGCGTCGGCGGGCAACCACGCGCAGGGCGTCGCGTTCTCGGCCGCACGAATGAACGTGAAGGCGGTGATCGTCGTGCCGGTGACGACGCCGCAGGTGAAGGTCGATGCGGTGCGCACGCACGGCGGCCCGACCGTCGAGGTGATCCAGGCGGGCGAATCGTACAGCGACGCCTATGCGCACGCGGTGAAGGTGCAGGCCGAGCGCGGCCTCACGTTCGTCCATCCGTTCGACGATCCTTACGTGATCGCGGGCCAGGGCACGGTCGCGATGGAGATCCTGCGCCAGCATCAGGGGCCGATCCATGCGATCTTCGTGCCGATCGGCGGCGGCGGGCTCGCGGCGGGCATCGCAGCATACGTGAAGGCGGTGCGCCCCGAGATCAAGGTGATCGGCGTGCAGACGGACGATTCTTGCGCGATGAAGCGCTCGCTCGCGGCGGGCAAGCGCGTCGAGCTGCCCGAGGTCGGCCTCTTCTCCGACGGCACTGC
>NZ_LOWC01000008.1:0-11233 GCF_001522845.1 Burkholderia sp. BDU5
CGCCAGTTCGCCAGTTCGCCAGTTCGCCAGTTCGCCAGTTCGCCAGTTCGCCAGTTCGCCAGTTCGCCAGTTCGCCAATTGATCAGCCGATCAGCCGATGCCGGTCGGTCTCCGCGCTACCCGACGACGAGCACGCCGTTCATCGTCTCGTGCCCGGAGCCGCAGAAGATGTCGCACAGGAACTGAACCGTTCCCGCGTCGCCCGCCTGCGCGGCGACGCGCACGACCGCGCCCGGCGGCACGTCCGCACGCACGCCGTACTGCGGGATCGAAAAGCCCATCACGGTGTCCTGCGCGGTCAGTTCGAACACGACCGATTCGTGCGGCGCAAGCGCGATCCGGTCCGGCGTGAACACGAAACGCCGCGCGTGAACCTTGATCACGCGCGGCTCGGCGGCGCGCACGCGCGACATGTCGACGCCCGCGAGCGCGGCAAGCGCCGCACCGCCCGCGATGAGCAGCCAGCGGCGGCGCGATGCGGACGCCGCCGTCGCCGGCGTCCGGCCGCGAAGCGCATGCGGATCGAAAAAAAAATGGCGCATCGCTCGCTCCTCAGACGGCTGGTTGCGGTTGCTTCGCGCCGACGGGCATCTCGGTCAGCGCAAGCGCGCGCGTCGCGTCGCCGACGCGCACCTCGCGCCAGCCGAGCCCGTGATACGGCGCGGCGGCGTCCCACGGCACCGGCAGGCGCTTGTCCTGCGAGCCGGGCGCGGGCAGCGGGAACATCAGCGAGCGCGCCGCGTGATGCGCGATATGGCCCGTCATCGCGTGATGTTCCTGGTGGATGTGCCCGTAGAACACGGTGACGTTCGGATAGGGCATCAGCACGTCGACGACCTTCGCGCCGTCGCGCGTCGCCCAGTCCCACTGCGGCGCGAGATCGAAGAGCGGCCGGTGTGTGAACACGACGATGCGCGCGTCCTTCGGCTGCCGCGCGAGATCCTGCGCGAGCCAGTCGATCTGCGCATCGCCGACGCGGCCGGCCGGATCCGACACGTTGTCGACGACGACGAAATGCACGCCCTTGTGATCGAACGCGTAGTGCGTGTCGCCGAAGATCTCGCGGTACGCGGCGCCCGCGTCGAGACTCGCGTCGTGCTCGCCCGGCATCAGGTGGAGCGGCTTCACCTTCAATTGCGCGACGATCGACTGGAACTGCCGCATCCGCTCGCGGCGCTCGGCGGGATCGTCGGTCGTGTGCGTGAGGTCGCCCGTGAACATCACGAAGTCGGGCGCGACGGGCAGCGCGTTGACCGCTTCGATTGCCTTCGGCAGCGTGCCGTGCGCGTCGGGGTTGATCGCGGGGCCGGTGAAGCCCCAGTGCGCGTCGGAGAGCTGGGCGAAGAAGAAATCGGCGCCGCCGTCGGCGGCGAGGCTCCAGCCGGGCAGCGCGGACGCGAACGCGACGCCGCCTCCACATGCGGCGAGGCGCAGGAAATCGCGGCGCTTCAGGGACGGGGTCGGGTTCGGCATGGCGGCTCCTTCGCAAGTGACGGTACGTACCTGTCATACCGTCGCCGCGCGGCGAGTATTCCCGGTTTATTTTTCGTCTCCGCGCGCGGGCGGCGGGAATAAACTGGATCGATGGGCGGTAGGGATGCTTGACCGCGTGCGTGCCGTTTCCGGCGGCGTCGTGCGCCGGACGCGAGCGGCCGGCGGCCGCGCATCCAGGGGAGGCGACGTGGGTCAATTCGGCCGGATGGTCGACGAACGTGACGCGGGCGACATGGACGATACGGGCGACGTGGCGGCGCGCGGCGAGCGCTTCCGGGCGCTCGCGCTGCCGCATCTGGACGCCGCGTACAACCTCGCGCGCTGGCTGTGCGGCAACGCGAGCGACGCGGATGACGTCGTGCAGGAGGCGTGCATGCGTGCGTTCCGCTTTCTCGATTCGTGCCGCGGCGACAATGCGCGGCCGTGGCTGCTGACGATCGTGCGCCACACCTGGTACACCGAATGGCGGCGGCGGGCGAACGCGCGCGAAGTCGCGTCGGCCGACGCGCTCGACGCCGCGGATTCGCCGGACGACTGGCATCCGGCGGCCGAGGATCCGCTCGCGCTCCTGATGCGCAGCGAAGATGTCCACCGCGTGAACGACGCGCTCGCGAAGCTGCCGCCCGAGTATCGCGAGGTGCTCGTGCTGCGCGAAATGGAGGATTTGAGTTACCGCGAGATCGCGGCGGTTACCGATGTGCCCGTTGGCACGGTGATGTCGCGGCTCGCGCGGGCGCGCAGGCGTCTCGCCGCGTTGCTCGGCGACGCGCACGACGTGCCGGCGCCGCGCGCTGGCCGCGCGCAGGCGCAGGCGCAGGCGAGCGCGCGCGCGGCGGCTGGCGAAGGGGGCGCGCCGCTGTCCGGAACCGCATCGGAGGCCATTGATGGACTGTAACGAAACGCGCGCGCTGCTCGACGCGGACGTCGACCGCGAACTCTCCGCGCCCGACGCGTTGCGGGTCGAGCGGCACGTCGACGGCTGCGACGCGTGCCGCCTCGAGCGCGACCGGCTCGTCGCGCTCGGTCGGGCGGTGAGGCAGGCGGAATACCATCGCGCGTCGGACGCGCTGCGCGCCCGCATCGTCGCGGGATTGCCGGTTCCGGACGCGCCGCTTCCGGACGTCAGGGCTCCTGATGGCGGCCCGCCCGCCGCGCGAACATGGCGCTGGTTCAGCCGGCCTGGCCCCCGCGGCGCGCCCGCCGGCCCGGCAGTCCGCTGGCCGCGTCCGCGCGCCGCCGCGCTGCCCGGCCTCGGCTGGGGCGTCGCATTGGCGATCGCGCTTGCCGCGGCGGCCGGCCTCACGGTCGGCACGCGCCGCGCGGCGACCGAGCGCATCGTCGACGAAATCGTCGCGAGCCACGTGCGGGCCGGCCTGTCGTCGCGGGACATCGACGTGATCTCGACCGACCGGCACACGGTCAAGCCATGGTTCAACGGGCGCCTCGACTACGCGCCGCCCGTCGTCGACCTGAGCGCAAGCGGCTTCACGCTCGCGGGCGGCCGGCTTGATTACATCGGGCAGCGTCGCGTCGCGGTACTCGTGTACCGCTACCGGCAGCACGTGATCGACGTCTACGTGCGGCCGTGGCCGTCGGGCGAGGGCGGGGCGGCGCCTTACGCGACCGTGTCGCAGGGTTACGCGCTCGACCGCTGGGACGCGGCGGGCATGACGTGGTGGGCGGTGACCGATGCGGAGCCGTCCGCGCTCGCGGCGTTCAGGACGGCGCTGACCGCGCGCGTCGCGGCGCCGCGAACCGAATGACGGCGCCGCGCGCGATGCGACCCCGTCAAGATCCAGCTCGATCGCGCGACGAACGCCGCGCCGGCCCGGCGATGCCAAGCGGCCGCCTGCCCAAGTCGTTGAAAACACGGCCGAATCGCGCGGCGAATCATCGATGAATCTTGCACGCGACCCATATCCGGGTTAGAATATTCGGCTTCTCACTTGTCACACCGGTTCCGACGCCCGGGTGGCTTCAATCCACAAGGAGTGTGTATGCGTCATTACGAAATCGTCTTCATCGTGCACCCCGATCAAAGCGAGCAAGTGCCCGCGATGATCGAGCGCTACAAGTCCACGATCACGTCGCATGGTGGCCAGATCCACCGCGTCGAAGACTGGGGTCGCCGCCAACTGGCCTACATGATCGAGAAACTCGCGAAGGCTCACTACGTCTGCATGAACATCGAGTGCGACCAGGCGACGCTCGACGAACTCGAACACGCGTTCAAGTTCAACGACGCCGTGCTGCGTCACCTCATCGTCAAGATGAAGAAGGCCGAAACCGGTCCGTCGCCGATGATGAAGGAAGTTCAGCGCGAAGAAGCCAAGAAGGCGGCTGCCGCTCAGCCGACCGAAGCGCAGGCTTAACGCAACAAGCCACCAGGAAAGGAGCGCGTCGCTTTCGTGAACAGGCTGCAATTGACGGCGAGCGTCGTCGAGCGTGAACCGGTGCGGTACACCCCCGCCGGCGTTCCGATCGCAAGCGCCACGTTGCAGCATCGCACGGAAGTCGTCGAAGCAGGCATCGCCCGGCAGGTCGAATTGACGATCCCGGCCGTGGCGGCAGGCGAGGCGAGCGGCAAGCTGGAAGGCTGCGAGATGGGCGTCGAGACGCTCTTCACAGGTTTCCTGGCGAAAAAGAGCCGTAACGCGAGAACCTTGGTGTTTCACATCACAGCATTGCAGGACATTGGAAAGGACTGAACATGGCCCGCCCCACTGGTAAGAAATTCGACAAGCGTCGTCAGCAACAAAACCCGCTCTTCAAGCGCAAGAAGTTCTGCCGCTTCACGGCAGCCGGCGTCGAGCAGATCGACTACAAGGACACGGAAACGCTGAAGGACTTCATCGGCGAGAACGGCAAGATCACGCCGGCGCGTCTGACGGGCACGAAGGCCCACTATCAGCGCCAGCTGGATACGGCGATCAAGCGCGCGCGTTTCCTCGCGCTGCTGCCGTACACGGATCAGCACAAGGCGTAATCAGGCGACGCAATAAGGAGAATTCGAATGCAAATCATTCTGTTGGAAAAAGTCGCCAATCTGGGCAACCTCGGCGATATCGTCAAGGTCAAGGACGGTTACGCTCGCAACTTCCTGATCCCGAACCGCAAGGCACGCCGCGCGACGAAGGACGCGATCGCTGAATTCGAAGTCCGCCGCGCGGAACTCGAAAAGGTCGCCGGCGAGAAGCTGGCCGCCGCGCAAGCGGTCGGCGAGAAGCTGAGCGGCCAGTCGTTCGAAATCACGCAGAAGTCGGGCGTCGACGGCCGTCTGTTCGGCTCGGTCACGAACGGCGACGTCGCGGAACTGCTGAAGAAGGCGGGCTACGAAGTCGAGAAGGCGCAAGTGCGCATGCCGGAAGGCCCGCTGAAGATGATCGGCGAGCATGGCGTGCAAGTTGCGCTGCACACCGACGTCGTCGTCGACGTGACGGTCAACGTGATCGGCGATCACGCGTAAGCGACATGCAGTCTCTACGGGCGGCGCACGCCGCCCGACATGAAGGGCAGGGGCCCGGGCAACCGGTTCCTGCCTTTTTTCGTTTCTCGGCGTTCCCGACGCCCGCTGGCGAAGCCGCGCCCATTTCGCGATAATCCGAAGCCATGAACGCGCCGAAAGATCCCCAAATCGAATCGCTGAAAGTCCCGCCTCACTCGATCGAGGCCGAGCAGTCGGTGCTGGGCGGCCTGCTGCTCGACAACGGCGCCTGGGACCGGATCGCCGACTTCCTGTCGCAAGGCGACTTCTACCGGTACGACCACCGCATCATCTTCGAGCACATCGGCCGTCTGATCGCGTCGACGCGCCCGGCCGACGTCGTGACTGTCTACGAGGCGCTGACGACGTCCGGCAAGGCGGAAGACGTCGGCGGGCTCGCGTACCTGAACGCGCTCGCGCAGAACACGCCGAGCGCCGCGAACATTCGCCGTTATGCGGAAATCGTCCGCGATCGCGCGGTGCTGCGCCGGCTCGTGTCGGTCGCCGACGAAATTTCGGCCGACGCGTTCAATCCGCAGGGCAAGGAAGTCCGCCAACTGCTCGACGAGGCCGAGTCGAAGGTGTTCTCGATCGCCGAGGACGGCGCGCGCGGCACGCAGGGCTTCCTCGAGATCGGGCCGCTCCTCACGCAGGTCGTCGAGCGGATCGACACGCTTTATCACACGGCGAATCCGAGCGACGTGACGGGCACGCCGACGGGCTTCGTCGATCTCGACCGGATGACGTCCGGCATGCACGGCGGCGAGCTGATCATCGTCGCCGGCCGGCCGTCGATGGGTAAGACGGCGTTATCGATGAACATCGGCGAATACGTCGCTGTCGAGTACGGGCTGCCCGTCGCGGTGTTCTCGATGGAAATGCCGGGCACGCAGCTCGTGATGCGGATGCTCGGCTCGGTCGGCCGGCTCGACCAGCATCGGATGCGAACCGGGCGCCTCACCGACGAGGATTGGCCGAAGCTCACGCATGCGGTGCAGAAAATGAGCGAGGCGCAACTCTTCATCGACGAGACGGGCGGCCTGAATCCGATGGAACTGCGCTCGCGCGCGCGGCGCCTCGCGCGCCAGTGCGGCAAGCTCGGGCTCATCATCGTCGACTACCTGCAGCTGATGACGGGCTCGTCGCAGGGCGAGAACCGCGCGACCGAAATCTCGGAAATTTCGCGATCGCTGAAGAGCCTCGCGAAGGAGCTCGATGTGCCGGTAATCGCGCTATCGCAGCTCAATCGCGGGCTCGAGCAGCGGCCGAACAAGCGGCCGGTGATGTCGGACTTGCGGGAATCGGGCGCAATCGAACAGGACGCGGACGTGATCCTGTTCATTTACCGCGACGAAGTGTACAACCCGGACAGCCCCGACAAGGGCACGGCCGAGGTCATCATCGGCAAGCAGCGTAACGGCCCGATCGGTCCCGTTCGACTCACGTTCCTGGGTCAATACACGAAGTTCGACAATTTTGCAGGGGCGCAAAACTTCTACGGCGAGTAGCGCCGGATGTAAACCCCAATTTCGCAAAACGTTGTATCTCGTCGCCGTCGTCGCAATCGGGCGCTTGGCGGGCAACGGTAAAACAGTACAATGTCGCCGGTTTTTGTGACAGCCGTTTGACCATCTTTCAGGAATCCCATGTTCGGTCGATTCATGCCCACCGAGGGCAAGTTCTTCGAAATCTTCAACGCGCACGCGAATTACATCGTCTCCGGCGGACGCGAGCTCGAACTTCTGATCGACAATCTCGCGGACGCCGAGATTCACAAGCAGAATGTGCAATCGGCCGAGAAGGCCGCAGACAAGTTGACGCACGAAGCGATCGACCTGCTGCACAAGACGTTCATCACGCCGCTCGACCGCGACGAAATCCATAAGCTGATCACGACGATGGACGACATCCTCGACCTGATGGAGGACGTCGCGACCGCCGTGTCGCTGTACGACGTGCAGTCGGTGACGTCCGAGGCGAGCCAGCTCGCGCACATCGTCACGCAGTCGGCGCAGCACGTGCAGGCGGCCGTCGCGCTGCTGTCGGACATGAAGCAGTCGAGCCAGATCCTGAAGGCGTGCGAGGAGATCGATCGCTGGGAATCGGAGGCTGACCGCGTGCTGCGCGCGGCGATGTCGAAGCTCTTCCGAGAGGAAGACGACGTCAAGACGCTCATCAAACTGAAGGCGATCTACGAGCTGCTCGAGCAGATCACCGACAAGTGCGAGGATGTCGCGAACATCATCGAAGGCATCGTGCTGGAAAACGCCTGAGCGGATCACGATGCATTCGATACAACTCGCCTTGTGGGCCGTCGCGGCGCTCGTGCTCGTCGCGCTCGTGTTCGATTTCATGAACGGCTTCCACGACGCCGCGAACTCGATCGCGACCGTCGTGTCGACCGGGGTGCTGAAGCCCCAGCAGGCCGTCGTGTTCGCGGCGGCATTCAACGTCATCGCGTATTTCATCTTCCACCTGAAGGTCGCGCAGACCGTCGGCAAAGGCACGATCGACGCGAGCATCGTCGATCACTACGTCGTGTTCGGCGCGCTGTTCGGCGCGATCGGCTGGAACATCATTACGTGGTACTACGGGATTCCGTCGAGCTCGTCGCATGCGCTGATCGGCGGGCTCGTCGGCGCCGCGGTGTCGAAGTCGGGCTGGGGATCGCTCAACATCGACGGGCTGATGAAGACCGTCGCGTTCATCTTCATCTCGCCGCTCCTCGGCTTCATTCTTGGGTCGCTGTTCATGCTCGGCGTGTCGTGGCTGTACTTCAGGACCGCGCCAAGCAAGGTCGACCGGCGCTTCAGGCGGCTGCAGCTATTGTCCGCGAGCCTCTATAGCCTCGGCCACGGCGGCAACGACGCGCAGAAGACGATCGGCATCATCTGGATGCTGCTGATCGCGTCGGGCTACGCGTCCGCGACGTCCGACGCGCCGCCCGTGTGGGTGATCGGCGCGTGCTACCTGTCGATGGGGCTCGGCACGCTGTTCGGCGGCTGGCGGATCGTCCGCACGATGGGCCAGAAGATCACCAAGCTGAAGCCGGTCGGCGGCTTCTGCGCGGAGACGGGCGGCGCGCTCACGCTGTTCGTCGCGTCTTGGATGGGCATTCCGGTATCGACCACACATACGATCACGGGTGCGATCGTCGGCGTCGGCGCGACGCGCAAGCTGTCGGCCGTGCGCTGGGGCGTCGCGGGCAACATCGTGTGGGCGTGGGTGCTGACGATTCCCGCGTCGGCGCTGATCGCGGCGGCCGGCTGGTGGATCGGCCACCGGGTGTTCTGACGGCCTGATCCGGCCGACCGCGCGGCTCGACGCCGCGCGTTGCCGAAAACGACGATGCGCCGCATGCCGAAAGGCTGCGGCGCATCGTCTTTGATAGGCGCGCGTGGCGCGGGCGAGGCGATCGTCGCCGTTACGACAGCGCGTCGAGCAGCCCGTACCACGCGACGCCCGCGCTGATGTACAGACGCTGCAGCGCATGCAGCGGAATGGGCCTGACCGGCGTCGCGGCGAGCGGCAGCGCGCGTACGGCGCCGCTCATCGCGGCGGCGAGATGCCGGCCGAGCGTCGTCGCGAGCGCGATGCCGCGGCCGTTGTAGCCGAGCGCGATCGTGAGCCCCGGCGCTGGACGGTGGACGTGCGGAAGGAAGTCGCGCGTGATCGCGATCCGACCGGCCCAGCGGTATTCGTGGCGGACGTTCTCCAGCTGCGGAAACATCAGCTTCACCGAGCGCTCGAGATGCGCCCAGTCCGCCGCGCCGCGCGGCTCGCGAAACGGCCCGCAGCCGCCCATCAGCAGGCGTCCCGATGCGTCCTTCCGAAAGTAGAGCAACAGCCGCCGCGAGTCGGACGCGACTTCGCCGTCCGGCAGGATCGTGCGCGCAAGCGCATCGGACAATGACGCTGCCGGAGGTCGCCGAGGCGACGTCGATCACGAAGAGCTCTGCGCAGCGGATGATCTACACGCTCGAGCGGCTCGGCTACGTGAGGAAGCATCCGCGCACGCGCCGCTATCAGCTGACGCCGCGCGTGATGCAGATCGGCTTCAACTATCTGGCGGCCGATACGCTGATCGACGTAGCGAACCCGTTCCTGTCGGAGCTCACGAACGTGACGGGCGAGACGACGAATCTGACCGAGCCGGACGGCGTCGACATGGTGTACGTCGCGCGCTTCGTCTGCACGAAATTCGTGCCGATCCACATGCCGATCGGCAGCCGCATTCCGATGTACTGCACGGCGTCGGGCCGCGCTTATCTGAGCGCGCTGCCCGACGGCGACGCGCATGCGCTGCTCGAGGCGAGCGAGCGCGTCGCGCACACGCAATACACGGTCACCGACATCGGTGCGATCGAGGCGCTGCTCGGCGGCGCGCGGCGCAACGGCTACGCGTCGAATCGCGAGGAACTGTTCATCGGCGACATGACGATCGCGGCGCCCGTGCTCGACGGCGAGCGGCGGCCGGTCGCGTCGGTGCACGTCGTCGCGCCGTCGAGCCGCTGGACGCTCGCCGACGCCGAGCAGCGGCTCGCGCCCGCGGTGATCGACTGCGCGCGGGGAATTTCGAATTCGATTCGGACGCTGGCGTAGCCTGAGCGAAGCGCGCGGGGCACGCGCCTGGGTTTTGTGCGGCGTTTTGCGTCGCTGTTTTGGCGTTCAGGCGTTCGACCGTTCGAGGGAACGGGAATGGAAGGGCGAAGGGACCGAGGAACGGCCGCAGCGGTTATCGACCGATCGGGAAGAGCCGATATGGAGTGCGGAATGCCGCGCATTGCTTGGCGGCCGGCGCATATCTGCGCGCCGTTCGACATCGAGAGGAAGACGGAGCGCTCGTCTGCGGCCGGAACGACGGCGGCCGAACGCTGCCGGACCGCTCGCCGACCGCGAGACCCGGTCCGGCCGTTCAGTAGCTGCCGTTCGCGAAGCGAGCAATCGGGTCGTCGCTCGTGCTAGTAGGGGCGGTGCTTGCGGAGCCGGGCGCAGTCGACGCGCGCAGGATCTGCACGCTGCCTGGCGCGGCGAGCTGTGCCTGGCGGGCTGCAGCGCGCGCGGTGGGCGGCGGCGGCTCGAACGCGTCCGCTGCGGCGTTGATCGGATCGACCGACGCGGGCGACGCCGCGCCCGCGGCCTGCGCCTGCGCCTGCCGCTGCGCGGCGGACATCGCGGACGGCGGCGGCTCGTACGGGTCGGCGGACGCCGTCGCGACGGGCGCTGCGCGCATGGGCAATGCGGTCGACGTGACGGCGGGCGCGGGCGTAGCCGCGTCCGGTGCCGACGAATTCGCCGCATAAGCCGGCGCTGCGCCAGACGTGGCGTTACGCACCGAAGACTGCGCGTTCGCATTCGCCGCATAAGCGGACGGCGTGGTCGGCGTGGTCGCGCGAGCGACCGGTTGCGCGGCGGCATTCGCCGCGTAGATCGATTGAGCCGATTGAGCTGCCGGCGCCGCCACCACGGCTGTACGCGGCGAGGCGTCCGGCTGCCGGCTTGCCTGGTAGGTCGGCGCATCGAACGGCGTCGGCTTCGCCTTCGGCGCGGCGACGCGCCGGATGCCGTCGAAGCGCTTCGCCCAATACGGATTCGTCAGGTAGTCGAGCCGCACGGTGCCGCCCGTCGACGGCGCGTTCACGAAGCGCAGCTTGCCGACGTAGATGCCGACGTGCGAATGCGGCCGGCCCGACGTGTTGAAGAAGATCAGGTCGCCGGGCGCGATGCCGTCGGGATCGATCGATTCGCCGATCGAGCTCATGTCGGCCGTTGTGCGGGGCAGATTGACGCTTGCCGCGCGGTCGACGACGTAGCGCACGAGGCCGCTGCAGTCGAAGCCGCTGTCGGGCGTGTTGCCGCCCCAGCGGTACGGGACGCCGACTAGGCTCATCGCCTGGATCGAGATTTCCTCGCGACCGACGCTGTGGTCGACGAAGTTCGGGAAGCCGCGCGGCGGCGCGTATGCGCGCGGCGTGGTGATCGCCATGCCGGACGACGAGCGCGCCGACTTCTGCGGCGCGGTCGAACAGGCCGCGAGCAGTGAGATCACGAGAACGGACAGCGAAAGACGCAGCATGAGAGGCGGGCGAACGCGCTGCGCTCGCCAATCGTATGACGACGGTTAATCGCGATAGTAGTGCGTCCGACGGGGCTTTCGCAAGAATTCTTGAGAAATTACTGTCGCGAGCAAATGAATTGTCCGGGTCTGTAGCACGTAATCTGTCCGGTTTTTGGGTGCGGCATGAAGCCAGCCGT
>NZ_LOWC01000009.1:0-186333 GCF_001522845.1 Burkholderia sp. BDU5
TCCTCCTGACCTCTATAGAATCAGGCGTCAGGTTACGCAATCTCCATCAAACCCTCCACGGTTTACTGCGATGAACCGTATTTTTGGGGGTATATTCAACAAGCGCACAACCCCTGACCACTTATACACAAGCCTCTCACGGCGAAATGTGAATTCTGTCGGACCTTCGTACGCACGGCAGAAATGATTCGTGCGGAATGGCAGGAGTTTAACGAAGACGCCGCCGAATGGCGCGTACCGGCGGAACGCATGAAGATGCGTGACCCGCATATCGTGCCTCTATCACGTCAGGCGCTCGACGTGCTCGCCGAGCTACGCGCGATCAACGGCCACCATCGCTTTGTGTTTTACAGCGTGCACCTACCGACGAAGTGTGGGCGCGTCCCGTCTGTCGGCTCATAGGGACGCGCTGCGAGCCCGAATCGTCCAAGCGTGCGGATGCATGGGCAACCGCCGCCCAATCACATCATGCTGTGTGACTTCGCGTAGTCCCGTAGCGCATCGTTCATGCGCGTTTGCCATCCTTCGCCCTGCGCTTTGTAGGCGCTCACAATGTCAGGATCGATCCGCAGCTTAAGCGGGGTCTTGGGATTGGCCGACTTCGGCCGACCACACGGTTTCGTCAGTTTGGCTGCAACATCCTTGCCGAGCAGTTCAGTCAACACCTCCTCGGCCGGACGCGCACGCACGAAGTCGGCGTCGGTCCATTCCGGATTCTCGTCAACTGGATTACGTACTTTTCGCTTGCTCATATCCTTTCACCTCGCGGGAGTTAGCCTTGCGCAGGCTGATAACGTGAACCATGCCGTCGCGCGGCGTGAACACCAACATACGAAGGCGATCGCCGATGTGGACGAGCGCCTGAAAGCGGCGTTCCGGGTACATCATCCGAACATCTTCCACGATCAGCGCGCCCGCCATCTCAAATTCACGCGCCAGCTCAAACGAAAGTCCACGCTCGACAATGTTCCTTTCGCTCTTATTTGGGTCGTAGGTAATGTCCATGACAATAAATGTCCCCCAAAAAATTGGAAACACAAGGAATATTTGTACCCCCATGAAATTGATGGCGTGCTCAATCGCAGGATCGGGGCCGGTGAGCTTCCCCTGAAATTTCGCCTTCCAAGAGGTCGTGTATAAACTCGACGGAAAGGAAGGAAATCAGGCATGTTCAAGGTACCGAAACAGGTGTACACGGCGGAGTTCAAGCTGGCCGCCGTACAGCGGGGCAAGGATGGCCAAGGAGTGACCGTGGTGGCCCGCGAGCTGGGCATTTCTGAACAGACGCTTCGCAACTGGGTGAAGGCTGAGGCGTCGGGCAAGCTCAGCGGTGCCGGAGCGAAGCCGGTCACGCCGGAGCAGATGGAACTGTCTTGACTGCGAGCGGAGAACAAGCGCCTGCAGATGGAGCTTGAGATCACAAAAAAAGCAGCATCCTTCGCGAAGGACCTGCTGTGAGGTATGCCTGGGTCGACCGGCAGGTCGGGCAATATCCGCTGCGGTCGCTGTGCTGCGTGCTATCGGTCAGCGTGAGCAGCTATCGCGCGTGGAAACGCGGCGGTACGCCGGGACGAACGCGACTGACGGACACGCAACTGCTGACGATGATCCGGACGGTGCACGCCGAGTTCAAGGGTGCATACGGTTCGCCGCGCATGACCGAGGAAATCCGCGAGCGCGGCTTTCCGGCCAGCAAGGAGCGTGTGGAACGGCTGATGCGTGAGAACGGTATCCGAGCCCGACACAAACGCCGCTAACGGATGACGACCGATTCGAAGCACAAACTGCCGGTAGCGCCGAATCTGTTGAATCGCGAGTTCATGTCCGCCGAGCCGAATCAGGTGTTCAGTTCGGACATCACGTACATCTGGACCGACGAGGGCTGGCTGTACGTGGCCGCGGTGCTCGATCTGTTCAACCGGGAGGTGGTGGGCTGGTCGATCAAGCCGCGCATGACGGCGGATCTCGTGACGGACGCGCTGACGATGGCTTGGTTTCGCCGCCGACCCGCGCCGGGCGCACTGTGCCACTCCGACCGCGGCAACCAGTATGCGAGTCACGAGTTCCAGCGCAAACTGGCCGCCTACGGCATGCGTTGCTCGACGAGCCGCAAGGGAAATTGTTGGGACAACGCGCCGACGGAAAGCTTCTTCAACAGCCTGAAGAACGAACGGGTTCACGCCACGCGCATCAGGACGCGAAGGCCGATCTGTTCGAATACATCGAAGTGTTTTACAACCGCAGTCGTCGTCATTCGTCGCTCGGCTTTGTTTCTCCGGAGCAGTTCCTTCGAGACTGGATCAAAGCTCAGCAGACCAAGGACGCCGCTGCATAACTCGGGACCGTTGGAAGGCGAAAAAACGAGTGAACCTCAGAATGGCACCGACAGCATTCAAGCCCCCCATCTATGAGGGCATTGTTGGCGGCACAATACTCGAGAGCCAAACCGAAATCACCCCCCCACCTTGATTCGTGAATTCTGTCGGGAAAGCTAAGATATCCGATCGGTTGCGGACGATGGCGATCACGTCATATCGACGTGTCTGCTCATGAAACACGAAGGCCGACGACCGAACGTCGTCCGTGATCGTCATAGCGAGAGGCGTAACGAGACAGTGTGCCTTCGATCCAATTCGTTTTCGAAAAGAGACAGCCGGAACAAAACGCTGCGAGCCGACGACACGCCCGCCGCCGCTCGTTTTTTCTGGACAACTCACCCAGCGCGCGTATGATGAATCAATCTGCTTGCGTTCCTTGCACAAACGCTCAGATTGTCCATCGCACCCTTCCCCTCGTGCGTCGCTGCCTCTTCACGCATTCGACGCCCTCAGCGGCGCTGCACTGGACGCTCGATGCTTCGCACGCGCGCGAAGCCGAAGCCGAAGCCGAAGCCATCCCATCATCGCGATCCGCTGCTCACGATCGCAAGGAGAATTGAAATGACCGCGTCCCACCCCGTGACCGAGTGAGCGAAGGAAGAAGGAGGATCCTCACGGGCCAAAGGCATCGAAGTGCCCAGGTGGAAAATGCACGCATTTCCCGGCAACCGGAGGATCCACGATGAACAGTATGGCCGTGGGCATAGATATCGCCAAGCAGGTTTTCCGGGTGCATTACGTCGATCAGACAAGCGGAAAGATCGTGAACAAGCCGATCAAGCGGGCGAAGTTTCTGGAGCATTTTGCGAACAGAGCGCCATGTCTGATCGGGATGGAAGCGTGCGGCGGTGCTCGCTCATGACCGGCCGTACTGCAAAGCCTACGTGAGCGTGAAGCCGATTTGACCGGCTCACACGAAGTAGAAGGTCAATCTTTAACACAGGGTGAACGTCGAAAGGTTGCGCAGCAATCGAGTGTGATGACAAGCCAGGTAGGACCGGGACTCGCTAAACCTGTATGGCGCCTAGAGCTTCCAGCTCGCCAGCAGAATGAGGTGCGAGTCAGCATATTTCATCGGGGCCCGCAGCGGCAGAACCGGCTGCAACAAGGCCGGATATAGAGCCGCTGCCCATCCTGTCAGTCAGAAACACACGAAAACTGTGGCAAACGGGACGCGTTCATATAGGCGTCATGAGCATGCATGTGTATCGCGGATTCGAAATTCATCCGCTCATCTATCCCCATGTGCCCGCTGGAGAGGGTCGCGGCCACAACTACGAAGCGGGCTTCGACGCCGCCGTGCGAATCTGCCCGCGCTCGCAGCAAACGGCCGCCTCCCAAGGCCGCATCTTCAAGCTCGCCGACCGCTCGCCGTTCTCCAACGCCGGCGACGCGCGACGGGCATCGCTGCTGTACGCGGAGGAGATCATCGACCGGAACGAAGGCGAGCACTGGGTGTTTTCCGAAGCCGGCTGACCGGCGTCGCTTCTTCGCATTCCGCAGAAAACCTCGATTCGACGAGAGCACCTTAGACGATTCCCGTCCGGTGAAATGGTCGTCGACAAAGTTCCGTGTCTCGTGCCGCGGAATGAAATCGCGCAGGTCGATCGCAAGCCACCGTCCGGGTGCTGTCGCTAGGCGTCGGACATTCGGAGCTCGAATCGGAGGCATGGCCGGCAAGATCATGTGCCGCCCCCGATGAACGCACTTCGCCCCGTCTTCCTACTTACGCCAAGGAAACTTGTGACGACCATCACGCCCAGGCTCAACGAACCCATCGACATCACGCTCAGGCGCTTTCGAAGAGAAATCGAACGCATTGGCCTGATTCGCGAATTGCGCGACCGCCGCAGCTATGAAAAACCGACTGCGCTGCGAAAACGCAAGAAGGCCAGCGCGGTCGCGCGCCAGCGAGCACGTCTCAAGCGGTCGATGCCGCCCAAGAAGCCGTACTAGCGACGCCGCGGCGTCCGGCCGGGCGCCGGATGCGTAACCCGGACACGACGCGCACCCGTCAATTCATACCCGATACGTCGACTTACTGTGCTTTCTCGTGATCAACCAGCTTGTCACCCGGACGCTGACCCGCGGGTGGTTGCGCCCCGATTATCCGGTCGAATCGATGCGTGCGTGGCCGGCGCGTGGCTGTCGTCGCTGCAGACCCAATGCGACTGGCGCGACCGGATTTGACTCGCACGCGCGTCCGGCGAAATTGCACACTCGATGTACGCCGTCGACGAACGAGTGCTCCTTTCGGCCTCTCCGCTATTTCAGCGTTGCTGCCATGACATCGACAATACGACGATCGAAGCGCCGATGCTCCGCGCGAAATGTGTGCAGTACCTGCGAACGCACGTCTGAACCGCATTGCGCACGTCACTTCCAGTTCGGATCCTGCTTCAACTGCTCCTGCAGATACGCCTTCATCCGTCCGTCCGGCTTGCCGAACCAGCGGAAACTCGCATACTTGCTCGGCGCGTCGTAGGCGCCCGGCATCTCGGGCAGCGTCACGAGCATCCCCCACATCCGGTGTGCGTCTTCGTCGATCACGCCGTAGAACTGGTTGGCCGCGCAATCGTGCGGCTTGCACATCCACCCCACCAGATACGACGCGCCGTCGATCCGCTCGCGCTTGTACGGCGAACTGACCCGGTTCTCGCTCGCGAGCCATCCCGGCACGCGCGTTTCCTTCGCGAGCATCCGCTTCCAAGCGATGCGGTTCGCGCTTTGCGCAATGGCCTCGAAGAAAGTCGGCGCGGGCTCGTCGGCGGCGACCGCCGGCCCCGCCACGCCGGCGATCAATACGGCCATCGCTGTGGCCCATGCGAACGAACGAAAGAGATGAAAGATCATGAATTCCCCCGGAACTATTCGTTCCGAATGAGACGTAAGCCCCGTCGGCAAGTTCCGATCGCGTTGCCCGGATGCGGCCGGCCATTCGCTTCCGATGCGAAAACGCGCAACAAGCACCCGCACCGTATCGCCGCCGACGCCCGTTTCCACGCCCCCTTCGACTCCCGCAGAAAGCCCGGTATTCGTATATTTTTGCGCCATGACCATCGCTGCTCCAATCGACATTACCCGGCAGTCGCACAATTAAAGCCATTACCAGGACGACATCAAGTGAACGACAAAGTCGTGAGCCAAACGGAAAGCCATGCCGCTCTATATGAACGCGTCCAGAAGCTCGAATCCAAGTGGAACAGTTGACGGAAACCACGGCGCCGATCGCCATACTCGCGACCGAACGCGCGCGATGCGCGTTCGATTCGCGTGGCGGCATGACGAGCGCACGTCGAACGCGCGTCATGCCGCGCCGTCGATTGCAGCCGACGAGACTGCATCGGCAATGCGGCCTTCGGACGATGCCGCGAGCGAGCCCGCATCGCACATCGCCCGAATCGCCATGGACATCTCCTTTCGCCTGGCACGCGCGATGCATGCCTTGCAAGGCCGCAAGCTTTACTGCGATGATTGATGTCGATCCACCGTTCCGGACACCGTCGGCGAGGCGACGAGCACAACCGCACGCCGCCGTCTGCTGCGACCCGCGCCGCGTTTGCCGCCGGTCCGCCGCCCGACCGCCGCCAGCAGCCTGCGCGCGGCTAGCCACGAAGCCTTCCGAATCGCGATGAAAGACAGCCCTCCCGATCCCGCCGCCAAGAAACGCAGCCGCCCGTCGATCCTCGCGCTCAACCTATTCGCCGTGCTGGTCGGCCTCGTGACGTTCGGCCTCGGCGCAGCGTGGGTGATCTACTCGTGGCTCGTCGATCGCGAAGCGCCGTACTTCGCGATCCCGCTCGTCTTTTCGGTGCCGGTGATCGTCGCGGTCGCCGTGCGCAGCATCTGGGAGTGACGCCGCGGCTTCGCTCGCGACGGCGTCGCCGCGCACTCGCCGTCCTTGACGCCCGCTCGCACGACGCCCCTCGCCGAAGCAACCGAAATCGCCGCCGCCGCGAATTTCCCGGCCGGTCCGCTGTCCTACCGCGCGATACGTTCGCCCGAATTCCGTTCCTTGCTCGATCGCCATGTCATCCACGCCGCATCGTCCACGCTCCCGCCGCTTTGTCGTCCGTCTGCTGTCCGCCGTTTGCCTCGTCTGGATCGCGTCCATTCTGTGCGTCGCGTTCGCGCCACCCGCGCACGCGGCGGGAAAGACCTGCGCACGCACGTCGGCTGCGCACGGCAACGCCTGCCGCGTCGCGCGCAGCGTTCATGCGAAGCACGTCAAGCGCACAGCGCGCGTGCGACATCATCGGCCGCACGTGAAGAAAAAGTCCCCGGCGATCCACAAAAAAATCAGACATCGCACGCGCTCGATCGCGCGTCCGCATCAACCGACGCGCAAGCGCCACCGCGCGTCGCGCAACGTCGTCGCCGCGACTGCGGCCGCGAAGCCGCAACTGCTCGCAAGCTGCGGCTACACCGGCGCGTCGCGCAGCCTGCTGCGCTCACGCGCGATCTACGTCGTCGACGAAAGAACGGGCACGGTATTGATCGAGAAAAATGCGAATCGCGTCGTGCCGATCGCGTCGGTCACGAAACTGATGACGTCGATGGTCGCGCTCGACACGCGCGCACCGCTGTCGCGGCAGCTGCGCGTAAGCGCACAGGACCGCGACTACGAGAAATTCACGGGATCGCGCCTGAAGGTCGGCTCGGTGCTGTCGCGCCGCGACATGCTGCACATCGCGCTGATGTCGTCGGAAAACCGGGCGGCGGCGGCGCTGTCGCGCGACTATGCGGGCGGCCGCCCGGCATTCGTCGCCGCGATGAACCGCAAGGCGCGCACGCTCGGGATGAAGCACACGCATTTCGTCAACGCGACCGGGTTGTCGCCTCGCAACGTGTCGACGGCGCACGATCTGTCGCGGCTCGTCGCCGCGGCGAGCCGCTATCCGCGCATCAAGACGTTCTCGACCGATACGTCGAAAACCGTCTTCCCCGGCCGCGGCCAGCTCCAGTATGTGAATTCGGACGCGCTCGTGCGCGCGGGCGACTCGAGCATCATGTTGCAGAAGACCGGCTTCATCAACGAAGCCGGCCATTGCGTGGTGCTCCGCTACGCGGTGCGCGGGCGCCCCGTCGACATCGTGCTGCTCGGCGCACCGGGGCCGCGCGACCATATCGCCGATGCGATGAAGATCCGTCGCTGGCTCACGTGCTCGATGCCATGACGCCCCGGCGTGCGGCCGCCGCCGGGGCACCGCACGCCGCCCGCACATTGCGCCGCGTGGCCAAGCCGGATCGCTTCGGATAGGCGCAGCGCCGCTTACTTCTCGACCGCGCGCGCCACTTCGTTCGACCCGTACCACAGCCGGTAGCGGACATCGAATCCGTTCGGCACGTACACGACGATCGGCAGGCGGCTGTTGTAGCGCAGCAGATAGCCGCTGCCGCGGACGGGCACGAACGCCTCCTGCGCGCCCTGCCCCGGGCACGCCATCAGCGTGCCGGCCGGCCCCTTCGCATCGGCGAGCACGTAATACGAATAGCCCCAGCCCTGCACCGTCTCATGCTTGAGATCACCGCCGAACCAGTGCTGGTTGCAGTCGACCTTGATCGTCTTGCCGACGATCAGCTCGACGCGAATGTCGTCCTCCAGCTTTTCGGTGGGCAGCACGATCACCGTGCGCTTCTGCCCCGCCTGCGCGGCTGGGAACATCTTGATGTCTTCCGCTGACGGCTTGGGCGCGGACGCGGCGTCGACGCCCGCGGCGGGCGTCGACACGCTCGCCGCCGCCGCGACGCCGGAGAAGCCGACGAATGCGGCGCATGCCGCCCAGGCGGCCAAGCGAGAGGCTGATTTCATACGGTGCTCCTGAAGAGTGATTGAATATGGACGGAAGCGCCACGCACAGCCAACTTCCGCATTTCGACTGCTTTCGTGATTGTAATGTGCAGACACAATTCGCTTCGAACTAAGCGGGTCTGTGCGCTTCACAATGGAAACGGCAGTGAAAACAGGGAGAAGGGAGCATGCCATGCTGAAACTTGTCGCTTCGCTCGGAGCCGCGGCGCTCCTTGCCGGCTGCGTCGCCGTGCCGGACGACGGTTACGGCTATGGCTACGCGCAGCCGTACTATCCGGGCGGTTATGTGTACGGACCGGGTTATTCGCCCGTGTACGGGACGGTGAACATCTGGGGCGGCGGCGGATGGCGGGACCGCGACCATTGGCGGGGCGGCGGCGACCGCTGGCGAGGCAGCGGGCGCGGCGGCGGCAATTGGCACGGCGATCAATCGCGTGGCGAGCGCGGCCACGGCTGGCAAGGCGGCCGCAACGACCGCGGCGGCAACGATTGGCCGGGCGGAGGCGGCAATGGCGGCGGCCACGGCGGACGGCACTGAGGTTCGCCGTCGATTTGCAACGAGTTGTATCGAAGAAACGCACGGCGGTTACGGTCGCGGACCGCCGCGACGATCGCAGCGGACGCGCTGACGATCGACCTGCCTGAAGAAGAGGGCTCGGTGCGTCGGCGACATCGTCGTCCGACGCCGCCGATCGCGGCATCCGCCCTGCTCGCTCCTCTCGAAGAACGTTCAGGCGGAACGCTTCACGCACTTCACGCGCTTCGATAGCGCGTCGCTGCTCGATCGGCATCGGCATCGGCATCGGCATCGGCATTCAAGGCGTCCCGACAGCCGCAAAATCTGCTCGATCGAACCAGTGCGATCCGACCCACACCGCATGGATGCGGCCGCCGGATCGCGCGCGCCGGGCCGCACATCGCGCCCACTCCCAGCACGTCGTTCCCGTTACCACCCGGCAGGCTGCGGCTGCGCGTAGCCGTACGCGCCGTAGCCGTCGTCGTACGCTTGCGCGCCGCAACCGACGTATGCGCGTCGATACTGGTCGTAGCAATAGCCCGCGGGCGGACCGCCGTACGCAGGCGCGGGTTGGTACTGCGCCGGCTGATAGGCAGGCACCTGATACGCGGGAGCCCGATATGCGGGCGCCGAATACGCAACGGCCGGCGCGGGGTTCAGCGCGGACGTGACGATCGCGCCCAGCACCGCACCGCCGATCAGCGCGCCGACGATATCGCCGCCGCGATCGTGTGCGCTGGCCGGGCCGGCAAGCGCGAGGCTGCCCGCCGTCACCAGAACTGCCGCGATCTTCTTCATGTTGGACTCCGCCAAACGTGGTGCATGACGAAATCCATTGTGGGCGCCGTCGACCGTAATAGATGCAGCAAGCGGTAACGCGCAATTACGCGTGTCACATCCGTGCTCGCGCGCCGCATGGGCCGTGCTACGATTTTCGGCACCACCAAGGAGACGCCCTCGATGAGCCCAGACACCGCCCGCCGATTCGATACCGAGTTCGCGCCGCGCATCGCGCGCGCAATCGCCGACTTGCTGGGTCACAGGGCGAGCGCCGAGGTCATCGGCTACGGCGGGCACGGACATCCGACACAAGTGCGGATCGTCGCGCCGCCCGCCGAGCACGCGCGCGGCTACGCGCATCCGCTCGACATCGCGCTCACGTGGGACACCGACGAGATCGAGCATCTGATGGCGGCGGACGGGCCCGCGCGCTTCGAGCGCTATCTCGCGGCGTTGGGGCGCAAGCTGCCGGCCTGGGAAAACGCGCGCGGCATCGACTTCGGCTCGCGCACGCAAGCCGATGCGCTCGTGCTGATCGGCGGGCTCGATTTCGAGGTATGACGGCGACGGCGGAGCGTGTCGCCTCCGCTCGATTGGCGAACGGATTCGCCGCGTCTCGAAGCGTCGACTGGCCTGTCGATCGGCCTGTCGAGTGGCCGTCGCGGCCGATCGACATCACATCACGCTTGATCACCTCACCGATGGTCTCCCGAGTCCCGATCACCTGATTGTCTGATCCCAAGCGCACGCACGCCCCCCGCACGAGTTCGAGAGGCCACGCCTTCGCCGATTCCGCACCGCTTCGCCGCCCCCCTGCACAACGCACGGCGCTGCCCGCAATGCGCCGTTATCCCCTCGTTCCGCCCGACTTCATGATTCAAGCGCCGGTGATACACTCGACCGGCTCACGCCGATGCTCGCGAGCATTCGTCGCCGCGACGCAGGCGTCTTTCTGTCGAACTTCACGAGGAGGCCCCCGTGGCTGATTTCCGGCTTTGGACTGACGAGTTTCCGGCCAACGGCTTCATGCCGAAGGCGCAGGAATACAAACACGAAGGCTTCGGCGTCGACGGCGGCAACCGGTCGCCCGCGCTCCACTGGGAAGGCGTGCCCGCCGATGCGAAGAGCCTCGCGCTGACGGTCTACGATCCCGACGCGCCGACGGGCAGCGGCTTCTGGCACTGGACCGTCGTCAACATCCCGGTCGACGCGGCGGCCCTGCCTCAAGACGCGGGCGCAGCAGGCAGCGCCGCGCTGCCCGCGGGCGCCGTGCAGGTGCGCAACGACTACGGCGACGAAGGCTTCGGCGGCGCCGCGCCGCCGCGCGGCGACAAGCCGCACCGCTACATCTTTCGCCTGCACGCGCTGAAGGTCGACGCCGTGCCCGTCACGAAGGACACAACCAATGCTGTCGCCCGCTTCATGATCCATCTGAACGAACTCGATTCGACGACATACACCGGCCTCTACGAACTGAAGTAAGCCGTCCGGGCCGGGCGCCCGCCCGGTCCTTCGCCGCCGGCCGGGCGCGTCAGCGCGCAAGCCGGCGGTTGCATTCGCAACGAATCGCCGCACCCTCGCCGCCTCGCCATCGCTTCCGCCATGAACGCCGACTCCGGACTGCCGCTCCCGCAACGCTACTGGGCGATCGTCTGCGTCGCGCTAGGCATCACGCTCGCCGTGCTCGACGGCGCGATCGCGAACGTCGCGCTGCCCACGATCGCCCGCGATCTGCGCGCATCCGACGCCGCGTCGATCTGGATCGTCAACGCGTATCAGCTCGCCGTCACGATTTCGCTGCTGCCGCTCGCGTCGCTCGGCGACCGGATCGGCTATCGGCGCGTCTACATCGCGGGGCTCGCGCTCTTCACAGCGGCGTCGTTCGGCTGCGCGCTGTCGAGCACGTTGCCCACGCTCGCGACACTGCGCGTGATTCAGGGCTTCGGCGCCGCCGGCATCATGAGCGTCAACACCGCGCTCGTCCGCATGATCTATCCGTCGTCGCAACTCGGGCGCGGCGTCGCGATCAACGCGATGGTCGTCGCGCTTTCGTCGGCAATCGGACCGACCGTCGCGTCCGCCGTGCTCGCCGTCGCGCCGTGGCCGTGGCTTTTCGCGATCAACGTGCCGATCGGCGTCGCCGCCGTGTACGGCGGCCTGCGCGCACTGCCCGTGAATCCGGGCCGCAACGCGCCGTACGACTTCATCGGCGCCGTGATGAACGCATGCGTGTTCGGGCTGCTGATCGTCTCCGTCGACGAACTCGGGCATGGCGAAAACCACGCGAGCGCCGCGGCCACCGCGCTCACAGCCATCGTCATCGGCTACTTTTTCGTCAAACGTCAACTGACGCAGCCTGCGCCGCTCCTGCCCGTCGATCTGCTGCGCATCCCGATCTTCGCGCTGTCGATCGGCACATCGGTCGCGTCGTTCACGTCGCAGATGCTCGCGTTCGTCGCGCTGCCATTCTGGCTGCAGAACACGCTCGACTTCTCGCAGGTGCAGACCGGGCTCTACATGACGCCATGGCCGCTCGTCATCGTGATCGCCGCGCCGCTCGCGGGCGTGCTATCGGACCGCTATTCGGCGGGCGCGCTGGGCGGCATCGGCCTCGCGCTCTTCGCATCGGGCCTGCTCGCGCTTGCGACGATCGGCGCACATCCGACGCCCGTCGACATCGTCTGGCGGATGGCGCTCTGCGGCGCAGGCTTCGGACTCTTCCAGTCGCCGAACAATCGCGCGATCCTGTCGTCCGCGCCGCGCGAGCGCACGGGCGGCGCGAGCGGGATGCTCGGCACCGCGCGGCTCACCGGACAGACGCTCGGCGCCGCGCTCGTCGCATTGATCTTCGGCGTCGCGCCACAACATGGACCGACGATCGCACTCTATGCCGCAACCGCGTTCGCCGCCGTCGCGGCGGCCGTCAGCCTGATGCGAATCAAGGCGCAGCGCGACACAGCCGCCGCTGCGGGGTGACGCGAAGCCGCTCGCCGAAGTAGCGCGCGCGGGTTGGCGAGCGATCGGTGGCGCATCGCTTCGCCGGCCGGTCGATTTCGCCGATCCTCCACCGTACGCATCCCGCCGCAGCACCCCGTCACTTTCGCAGCACGCCGCAGTTCCGTCGATTCGGCCATTCGGACAATCCAGCCGATCGAACGCATCGACGATCCAGCCGCCCCTCGCCGGCCACCGACACCCCATTTCCGCCCCGTTATTCCCCGCCGGTCACCGCGACAAACCTCCCCCAAATCCGCACACCCGCCCCATCCGCGCCAGCACTCCTTCCCGCTTCGTCTGTCCAACACATGCCCGCGCCGCAAGTCGAGCGCATCCGCCGTTCGGGTGACGGGCTTCGGATGGCCTTTACGCCATCGTCAGGAGAATGAAATGACCGCGTCCCACCCCGTGACCGAGTGAGCGAAGGGAGAAGGAGGATCCTCACGGGCCAAAGGCATCGAAGTGCCCAGGTGGAAAATGCACGCATTTCCCGGCAACCGGAGGATCCACGATGAACAGTATGGCCGTGGGCATAGATATCGCCAAGCAGGTTTTCCGGGTGCATTACGTCGATCAGACAAGCGGAAAGATCGTGAACAAGCCGATCAAGCGGGCGAAGTTTCTGGAGCATTTTGCGAACAGAGCGCCATGTCTGATCGGGATGGAAGCGTGCGGCGGTGCTCGCTCATGACCGGCCGTACTGCAAAGCCTACGTGAGCGTGAAGCCGATTTGACCGGCTCACACGAAGTAGAAGGTCAATCTTTAACACAGGGTGAACGTCGAAAGGTTGCGCAGCAATCGAGTGTGATGACAAGCCAGGTAGGACCGGGACTCGCTAAACCTGTATGGCGCCTAGAGCTTCCAGCTCGCCAGCAGAATGAGGTGCGAGTCAGCATATTTCATCGGGGCCCGCAGCGGCAGAACCGGCTGCAACAAGGCCGGATATAGAGCCGCTGCCCATCCTGTCAGTCAGAAACACACGAAAACTGTGGCAAACGGGACGCGTTCATATAGGCGTCATGTCATTGATCGTCGCAGCACGCTTCACGACGCAGCGCGCCGCCGAGGCCGCCGCCAAGCGGCTTCTCGACAGCGGCTTCGTCGCCGAGGACGTCAGTCTGTTCTTCGTCAATCCGCGCGGCCAGCACGCGCGGCAATCGTCGGAATACCCGTCCCACGCCGCCCCCCCGGCCGCGCCGCCTCCCATCGGCGCGATGCAGCATGCGAGGCACGGCGCGACGATCGGCGCCGTCGTCGGCGCCATCTTCGGCGTCGCGCTGTTTTCGCTCGCCACCCCGTCGCTCGTCGTCGCGATCTGTGCCGCGGGCGTCGGCGCGTATCTCGGCGGATGGCTCGGCAGAATGATGCACAAGGAAGACTTCTCTCGCGCGCATGTGCGCGAAATCACGCACGAAGCGATCCATCACGAAATGCGCGCGTCGGGAATGCTCGTCGCCGTGCACGTGACGACCGATTCGCAAGGCGAAGCCGCACGCGTGCTCGCCGAGGCAGGCGGCGGCGACATCGAACGCGCGACGGGACGCTGGCAGTCGGGCCGCTGGGCGGACTTCGATCCGACCCGCACGCCCGAGCCTTTCACCGGCGCGCAGCAGCAGCCGACGCATCGCCACGCTTGAGCGACGCGACCGCGTGCATCGAACGAAAAATCGAAACGACGACGGCAAAGGCGCCGGGCCGGTGCGATGCCGATCGGCGCCCTCACCGCGCAGAGGAAGAGACGGAACGCGCGGCGGCGGTCACGCCGCCGCCGCGACGACGTCGAGCACGAAGCGGCAGCGCTCGTCGACGCTCGCGCGCGGCAATTCGATCAGCCGATAGCCGCATGCCGCGTACGTATCGACCATCGCATCGTAGGTACGCACGGCCTCCGCGTAATCCTGCTTTCGTTCGACGTCCTTCGCATAGATCTCCGGCCACGGCGGCGCGATGAACACGTCGCGGCGATAGCGGAATCGATCGGCGGCCGCGGCGAGATGCGCGGGAACGGGCAGCGCGGACAGGTGCAGATAGCCGATCACGTCCGGCACGCCGCGATCGAAGAAGACGGGCCCGCGCGCACCGCGCGCGAGACGGTGCGAGCGCATCTCCCAACTGAGCATCAATTCGGCGAACGCGGCGGGATCGCGCCACGGCAGCGCGTGGCCGCCGATCGCCATCTGATCCTGGATCACGCCGCGCCCGGCTTCGTGCGAGCGTGCATAGCCGCGCGCTTCGAGCGCATCGATCAGCGTGCTTTTGCCCGAGCCGGGCCCGCCCGTGATCACGAAGAAACGCGCGACTGCCGCGTCCGCATCGGCATCGGCGCCGGGCTCGCCGGCGCGCGCTTCGACGCCCGTATCAAGCATTCGCGACGCGCCGCCCCGCGCGCTGCGTGACGGACACCGCCGTCGCGACGCTACGCAGATCGGTCAGGAACGAATCGCGCCACACCGACAGATCGTTCCGGCGCAGCCGCGCGATGTTGTCCGCGTGACGCGCCTGCCGTTCCTCGAGCGGCATCGCGAGCGCACGCTCGAGCGATTCCGCCATCTGCGACAAGTCGAACGGATTGACGAGCAGCGCACCCGGCAGCTCGGCCGCCGCGCCCGCGAATTCCGACAGCACGAGCACGCCCGGATCGTTCGGATCCTGCGATGCGACGTACTCCTTCGCGACGAGATTCATCCCGTCGCGCAGCGGCGTCACGTAGCCGACCTGCGACAGCCTGAACAGCGCCATCAGCAGGTTGCGCTCGTACTTGCGGTTCAGGTACTGGATCGGCGTCCAGTCGAGCTGCGCGAAGCGGCCGTTGATGCGCCCCGCCTCGCCTTCGAGCGTCTGGCGGATGCGCTGGTAGGTCTGCACGTCGGAGCGGGTCGGCGGCGCGATCTGCACGAGCGACACGCGCCCTTGCCAGCCGGGCGCGTTCGCGAGCATCCGCTCGAACGCCTGGAAGCGCTCGACGAGCCCCTTCGAGTAATCGAGACGATCGACGCTGATCACGAGCTTGCGGTCGCCCGTCGTGTCGCGCAGCGCCTTCACCGCCTTGCGCGAGCCGTATTCGACGGCCGCCTTGCCGATCGCGTCCGGATAGATGCCGATCGGATACGCGGCGACCTTCACGACGCGGCCGTGCGCATGGAGCATCCCGTCGTCGCTCGACGTGCCGTGCCCGCGCCGCTCGATGTAGTCGACGAACCCCTGCTTGTCGCTTTCCGTCTGGAAGCCGACGACGTCGTACGCGCACATGAACTTCACGAGCTCCTCGTGCGGCGGCACCATGCGCAGGATCTCAGGCGTCGGAAACGGGATGTGCAGGAAGAAGCCGATCGGATTCTTCACGCCGAGCTCGCGCAGGCAATGCGCGAACGGCAGCAGGTGGTAGTCGTGCACCCAGATGATGTCGTCGGGTTGAACGAGCGCGCGCAACTGCTTCGCGAGCGAGCAGTTCACGCGCAGATAGCCCGCGTATTCCTGGCGATCGAAGCGCGCGAGGTCGCCGCGATAGTGGAATACCGGCCAGAGCGTCGCGTTCGAGAAGCCGCGGTAGTACTGGTCGTAGTCGCGGCGCGTGAGGCCGACGGTTGCGTAGGTGACCTTGCCGTCCCGCTCGATCACGGGCTCGCCCGGCGCGCCGGCGATCTCGCCGTTCCAGCCGAACCAGACGCCGCCCGTTTCCTTCAGTGCGTCGAGCACGCCGACCGCCAGTCCGCCCGCGGTCGGACGCGCATCCTGACCGGCCGCCACCCGATTCGATACCACGATCAATCTGCTCATTACGGCTTACCCTCCTGTATTCAGATTGCCCGGCGGACAGGAAACGGCGCTCCCGTCGAATCAGGCAAGTCGCATGCCACCTCGCGACGGTTCAAATGTTAAAAATGCAAGTACATGTAACAAGGGCGTCCTCATGCATCCTGCTCCGAGCCGAGGTCGCGTTGATAGTCGAGCCCTTCCGGGCGGGTGCCGCCCTGGTTGTGATCGCCGTCCGTCGGCGTATCGGGCGCGGAGCCGGCAGGCGCGGGAGCGTTCTGAACGTTGGCCGGCCGCGACGGGCCGGTGCCGGCGTCGCGCCCGCGATGCTCGGGGCGCTTGGAGCGGCGCTTGGCAGGGTGTCTCATGATCGGAGCGGCGCGAGGCCGTCGGTGAAACAGTCCATAGCTCTTTAGTCTAGGTGCCCTGGGCTTGGTTCACGGTAACAATTACATTCAATTTGTAACGATTCGACCCCTCAGCGTGGCTTTGCACCACAATATTGCCGCTCGCGCGCGCTCGATGTGCGCGGCAAACGTTTGTCAATTGTTTGCATTTCTCGTCGGACAATTGCGAAACAATGGCGCTCTACGCTCGCGGCGCACACGCGCAACGCACGAAGACAGGACCGCATTCAGGGATGAACCATCGCATCGCACGGCCCACGCGCCGTTGGGCCGCGTGGGCTACGCTCGGCGCCGCCGCACTCTCCACGCTGCTGTCCGGCTGCAATTCGCTCTATAGCGAAGGCGCGACGGCAGGCGCCGGTATCGCCGGCGCAGCCATCGCATCGAAAGTCACCAACAACGCCGCCGTCGCGACCGGCATCGGCCTCGGCGCCGTCGCGGGCGCGCGGGCAGGCGTCCAGTACACGCAGCGCGTCGCGCACCGCTACTCGCAGGCGCAGATCGCGACGGCGGCCGGGCCGCTCGACATCGGCGGCGTCGCGCCTTGGTCGACGCATCACTCGTTCCCGATCGAGGACGACGAGCACGGCCGCGTGACCGTGAGCCGGCTCATCAGCGTCGGACCGCTCGACTGCAAGGAAATCGTGTTCTCGGTCGATACCGACGCGAAGCAGAACGCGCCCGCGCAATCGGGCTTCTACGTCGCGACGATCTGCCGGGACGGCCCGGCGTGGCAGTGGGCGTCCGCGGAGCCCGCGACCGCGCGCTGGGGCGCGCTGCAATGAGCGTGAGCGCGCGCGCGGCGCTGCCGCTCGCGACCTCGCTCGTGCTCGCCGCGGCGACGATCGGCCTCTCCGGCTGCGGCTCGGTCGGCGCGGCGAGCGGCGCGCTCGCGGGCGCGGCGACGGGCCTCGTCACCGCGAATCCGGCTGTCGGCGTCGGCGTCGGCATCGCGGTGCAGGCGGCCACCGACGAAGTCGTCAACCGGACGATGAAGCAGCTGCATAAGAATCAGCAGGATGCGATCGCGCAGGCGGCGGGCGGTCTCGCGGTCGGCGAGGCCCGCGCGTGGCAGGTGAAGAACAGGGTGCCGCTCGAAAACGGCGAAGGCGAGGTGCGCGTGACGCGTGCGTTCCAGACGCCGCTCGCGCTCTGCAAGGAATTCGCGTTTTCGATGAAGGACGGCACGCGCGCGGAATGGTACTTGGCGAGCGCGTGCCAGGATACGCACGGCTGGCAATGGGCGTCGGCGGAGCCGGCCGTCGAGCGCTGGGGCAATCTGCAATAACGCCGGCGTTTCGGGTGGCCGCCACGTTCAGTGTGGTGTTTTACGCTATTTGAAACGTACGAAGCCCAATGCGCACAAGATTTTCATGGCGATTTTAAGTTCCATCGAGAGCGAAACCCTACACTAGGCAGCGGCATGCGGCGCGGCCTCGAACACCGCCGCCCCGCGGCCATGGTCCTCGCCTCGCCCTCTCCCGCTCGACGCGCAAACGAATCCGAACGCGCTTGCGGCCGCGCGCCGCAGCGACGGCGCACGAGGCGACCACAAGCCTCTTTCCTTCCTCGCCGATCGACAGCCCGCGGGCCGCGAACGGACCGCCTTCGCTCAGGACTCGACGTCCTCGAGACTGAAGATCTCGGTCTGGTCGTTGTACGAGAAGATCTCGCCGTACCGGCCCCAGTCGATCACCGCGTCGAGCGTCTCCTCGGCCGCGCCGTCCGACAGGAAGTCCTCGAGCTCCTGCTCGAAGCGCACGCGCGGCGCGCGATGGCCCGGACGCTCGTTCAGCACCTTCTTGATCCGCGCGGCGAGCGGCACGTGGCGCAGCAGATGCTCGGCGAACATCATCTTGCGCTCCTGCGTGCCGAACTCGGCGAACACGCGGCCAGGCGGCGTCAGGAACACGTCGCCCTCCCGCACATCGGCGAAGCCGAGGTACTGCAGCACTTCGGCGATCGGAAACAGGTCGTCGACCTCGAGATGCAGCGTGCGCGCGATTTCCGGCATGTCCGCACGGCCGTGGTACGGCGGCGCGGCAAGCGTTTCGATGAGACCCGCCATCAGGTTCGTCGACACCTGCGGCAGCCAGCTGCCGAGCTCGAGCCCCTTCTTCGTCGCCTCGCCGACCTGGCGCGCGGTCATCTTCGCGTAGATGTCGTCGACGAGCCGGCGGAACGCCGGGTCGAGACGGTTGCGCGGATGCTTGAACGGCACCTTGATCTCGGCGATCACGCGCCCCGGATTCGACGACAGCACGAGGATCCGGTCGCACATGAACACCGCTTCCTCGATGTTGTGCGTGACGATCAGCACCGACTTGATCGGCATCCGGCCCTGCGTCCACAGATCGAGCAGATCGGTACGCAGCGTCTCGGCCGTCAGCACGTCGAGCGCGGAGAACGGTTCGTCCATCAGCAGCAGCGTCGGATCGACGACGAGCGCGCGCGCGAAGCCGACGCGCTGGCGCATGCCGCCCGACAGCTCGCGCGGATATGCATTCTCGAAGCCGTCGAGGCCGATCAGGTCGATCGCGGCGAGCGCGCGCTCGCGCCGCTCGCGCGCGCCGACGCCGAGCGCCTCGAGGCCTGCTTCGACGTTCTGCAGCACGGTGAGCCACGGAAACAGCGCGAAGGTCTGGAACACCATCGCGACGCCTTCGGCGGGACCGCGCAACGGCTTGCCGAGATATCCAATCTCGCCGCCCGTCGGCTCGATGAGGCCGGCGATGATGCGCAAGAGCGTCGACTTGCCGGAGCCCGAGCGGCCGAGCAAGCCGACGATCTCTCCTTCGCGCAGCGACAGGTTCACGCCGTCGAGCACGAGCAGCTCGCCTTGTGTCTTGTTGAAGCCGCGGCTCACGTTCTCGACGTGCAGGATTTCTTCGCCGGCGCGCGGCGGCGCGGCCGGCGTCTGGACGGGTGCGTTTACATCATTCGGGTTTTGCATCGCGTTTTGCTCTCGGTCGGTCTCAATCGGCTGACATGGTCTCAATCGAGCCGCAGCTTGGCTTCGGCGTACGCGTACAGCGGACGCCACAACAGGCGGTTGAACAAGGTGACGAACAGGGACATCACGGCGATGCCCAGGATGATCTTCGGGTAGTCGCCCGCAGCCGTCGTCTGCGCGATGTACGCGCCGAGGCCGTGCGCCTGGATCTTCGTGTCGCCCCACTGGACGAGCTCCGACACGATGCTCGCGTTCCACGCGCCGCCCGACGCGGTAATCGCGCCCGTCACGTAGTACGGGAAGATGCCGGGGAGGATCGCCTGCCGCCACCACTGCCAGCCGCGGATGCGGAAATTGGTGGCCGCTTCGCGATAGTCGTTCGGATAGGCGGTCGCGCCCGCGATCACGTTGAACAGGATATACCACTGGGTGCCGAGCACGATGAGGGGTGACAGCCAGATGTCGGCGTTCAGCCGGTAGTGCGCGATCACGATCACGAACACCGGGAACAGCAGGTTCGCCGGAAACGCCGCGAGAAACTGCGCGATCGGCTGCACCTTTTCGGCAATCGCGGGCCGCAGGCCGATCCACACGCCGATCGGCACCCAGATCACCGACGCGATCGCGATCAACAGCATGACGCGCAGGAGCGTGATGAGCCCGAGCACGAACACGTGACCAACCTCGGCGAGCGTCACGCCCGTCTTCACGTAGACGAATACGCGCCAGACGACGTAGATCGTGCCGACGATCACGAGAATCGCCCAGGCGATGTCGGCAACGCGCGACGCCTTCTTTTCGACGCGCGGCATCGTGAAGCGCACGGTGTCGAACGACGGCACGCGCAGCGGAATCCGCGCCGTCTTCGCCAACAACCAGCCGGCCGGCACGAGCAATTGATGAATCAAGCGCGTGCGGCGCACGAGGTCGAGGAGCCACGATTCGGGCGCGTTGCCCGAACTCGTCGTTTCCATCCGGAACTTGTCCGCCCACGCGACGAGCGGACGGAACAGCAGTTGGTCGTATGCGAGGATCACGATCGTCATCGCAAGAATCACCCAGCCGACCGCGTGCAGATTCTTGTCGGAAATCGCCTGCGCGAGATACGCGCCGACGCCCGGCAGCGTGATCGTATTGTTGCCGACCGTGATCGCCTCGGACGCGACGACGAAGAACCAGCCGCCCGACATCGACATCATCATGTTCCAGATGAGGCCCGGCATCGAGAACGGCACTTCCAGCTTCCAGAAGCGCTGCCACGACGTCAGGTGGAAGCCGCGCGACACCTCGTCGAGATCGCGCGGCACCGTGCGCAGCGACTGGTAGAAGCTGAACGTCATGTTCCACGCCTGGCTCGTGAAGATCGCGAAGATCGCCGCGAGCTCGGCACCCAGCACGCGGCTAGGGAAAAGCGCGAGGAAGAACGTGACCGTAAACGAGATGTAGCCGAGGACGGGCACCGACTGCAGGATGTCGAGGATCGGCACGAGCACCATCCCCGCGCGGCGGCTTTTCGCTGCGAGCGTGCCGTACACGAGCGTGAAGACGAGCGACGCGACCATCGCGGCCAGCATCCGCAGCGTCGTGCGCAGCGCGTACTCGGGCAAGTTCGCCGGATCGAGCGAGATCTTCTGCGTGTTGAGCGTCGCGATGGGCGCCATCGTCTCGTGAAAGCCGACCACTGCCATCGCAATCACGCAAATGATGAGCGGGAACGCGATGAAGTCCCAACGGTTAGGCAGGACGCGCCACGCGGATGCGTTGGCGATCCGGTTCGGATTGAATCCGAGATCCATCAGGCGCCCTCCCCGGCAAGGCCGTGCGAATCGAAAAATGAGGCCAGAAAGCGAATGTGACTCATGGCAAGGCGCGCTTATGCGGTAATTCGTTTTGACTGCGGGTGCCGCGGAAGCCGCCCCCAGGGTACCGGCTTCCACACGCGACGCGGGGATCGCCCGATCCTCGCGACGGCACGACACTACTACATCCTATATTTCAGGCACAACCTTCTGAGTGACGAACGGTGGAATTTCGACTCCGCCGCGAACGCATCCGACCCGGAACGGGCGAGCGGCGGGCGAATCTGCGAGAGATGACGGCGCGCCGGCTGGCCGCTGCTGCGCCGCAACGTCGGATTATGCCGCGATCCTGCCCTGCCGTGAACCCGCCCTGCGGGCGAACGCGCACAACCGAGACGCTCGTCGGCAAACGAATGCCGCGAAGCAGGTATGATCGGTGTTTGCCCCATCAAGGGCCGATGGTCAATCAGGAGGAGTGAATGGCAGGAAATCTGGTTATCGTGTGCCGGGACCAGGACGCCGAAGCGTTCGATCAACTGATGCAGGAATACGGCTCGTTCCAGACGCGGCTGTCGTCGACGGCCTGGTATCTGAACATGAACATCGTG
Source organism: Burkholderia sp. BDU5 (assembly GCF_001522845.1). Classification (NCBI taxonomy): domain Bacteria; kingdom Pseudomonadati; phylum Pseudomonadota; class Betaproteobacteria; order Burkholderiales; family Burkholderiaceae; genus Burkholderia; species Burkholderia sp. BDU5. The sequence goes on from NZ_LOWC01000009.1 coordinate 22,006, forward strand.
CCGGAGACGCTTCAGGAGGACATCCTCGACCGTCTCGGCAAATACACCACGCTCTACATCTTCGAGGCGACGAGCGTCACCTACAACACGATCGACAGCAACGCCGCCGAGACGCTCAGCACGCTCTTCGGCGAGTGACCCGCCGCCCTCGGGCGCCCGGCGGGGTCGCGCCGGACGCACGAGGATCCCGCGCCGCCCGGGCGGCGGCGCGTCAGGACGCAGCCTGCGGTTCCGCCTTCGGCATGACGTCGAACGGAAACGACATCGCGACCCGCAGCCCCCCTTCTTCCCGGTTGCCAATCTCGCACGCGCCGCCCGTGCGCTGCACGAGCCGTTCGACGATCGCGAGCCCGAGGCCGCTATGCCCGTTGCCGCCGCGCGCCGGATCGAGCCGCACGAACGGGCGCGTCGCATCGGCCAGATCGCGCGGCGCAATGCCTTTGCCGTGGTCGCTGACCGTCAGCGTGTAGCCCGTCGCGGTGCGCACGGTCGCGATCACGACGGGCGGCGCGCCGTACGCGTGCGCGTTGTCGAGCAGGTTCGACAGCACCCGGTCGAGCGTCGCCGTCGGCAGGCGGAAGCCCGGCCCCGCCGTGAGATCGGTCTGCACGGTGGGCGCGTTCGGCGACACCGCGCGATAGGTGCGCGCGATCCGCTCGCACGCCTGATCGACGGGCACGGCCTCGCTGCGATCGGCGTCGCCGTGCGCGAACACGAGGAACTGGTCGACGATGTGCGTCATCGAGTCGACGTCGCGCACGACGCCGTCGCGCAGCCGCGCGTCCTCCATCATCTCGGCGCGCAGCCGCATCCGTGCGAGCGGCGTGCGCAGGTCGTGCGCGACGCCCGCGAGCATCACCGCTCGATCGTTCTCTGCGCGCGACACCTGCTGAACCATCTGATTGAAGCCATGCGTGAGCTGGCGCAGCTCGCGCGGCCCGCGCTCGGGCAGCGGCGGCACCGCCATTCCGCGGCCGAAACGCGCGACCGCGCGCGCGAGCGAGCTGAGCGGCTGCTGCAACTGCCACGCGGCGAAGAGCGCCGCCATCACCGCAGCAGAAAAGATCATCACGAGCCAGAGCACCATCCGGTCGAGCGGGCGCGGCGGCCGCAGCGGCTGCGCCGGCACGACGATCCAGTCGCGGTCGGTCGGCTGCTTCACCCACAGCACGGGCGGCCGGCCCGGCTTGCCGATGCGTACCAGCGTGCCGGACGGCAGGCGGTCGCGCAGGTCGTCGGTGAAGCGCCTGAGCGAGGGCGGCAGATCCTGGTTCGCCTCCGGCACGTCGCTGCTGCTCGGCGCGACGAGCCGCACGCGCGACGGCAGCGGCTGGTCGGGCGAGCGCTCGACGTGTTGACGCACAGCGTCGACGAGGAACGCGGCCTCCTCGACCGCATAGCGCGCCTGGAACTGATTGCGCTCGAGCCGGATCGCGAAGTACCACGCAAAGTGCGACAGCAGCAGCACGCAGACGACGAGGAGCGCGAGCCGCCCGAACAGCGAATCAATGGGCTTGCGCATGAGCCTCGCCGTTCGGCACGAACACGTAGCCGCGTCCGCGCACCGTCTGGATGAAGCGCGGCGTCGACGGATCGGTTTCGAGGATCCGGCGCAGGCGCCAGACCTGCACGTCGATCCCGCGGTCGGTGCCGTCGTACTCGGGGCCGTGCAGCAGTTCGAGCAGGCGCTCGCGGGTCAGCGTGCGCAACGCATGGTTGACGAAGATCTTCAGGAGCGCGAATTCGCTGCTCGACAGCGTCGCCGGCTTGCCGTCGACCGACAGCGTGCGCGCCTGGAAATCGAGCACGAAACGGCCGAACGCGTACGGCTCGCGCTGCTCGGGCGCGGCCGCCGACGGCGTCGCGCGACGGCGGCGCAGCACCGCCTGCGCGCGCGCGAGCAGCTCGCGCGGGTTGAACGGCTTGCCGAGGTAATCATCCGCGCCGAGCTCGAGGCCGACGATGCGGTCGACATCGTCCGCGCGCGCCGTCAGCATGATCACCGGAATGTCGTCGCCCGCCGCGCGCAGCTGGCGCAGCGCGGTCAGGCCGTCGACGCCCGGCATCATCAGGTCGAGCACGATGAGATCGGGGCGCTCGCGTTCGAGGCGCTTTTCGAGCGAAGCGGCGTCGTGCAGCACCGAGACCTCGATGCCTTGCCGCACGAGGTAGTCGCGCAGCAGGTCGCGCAGTTCTTGGTCGTCGTCGACGATGAGGATCTGAGTAGTCATGGCGTGAAGTTTACCGTGCAGGTTGGCGGGGCTGAGCGAAACAAATACCCGAAAGGGTTACTGCGGATTACCGCGCAAGCAAAGTGTAATGCGCGGTAAACGCGGCCGCAGTGCGCGTAACACGGCGGCGGCGCCGCTTGGCTACGCTGCGCCTTACCGGATATGCCGGCAGGCGGCGGGGCGCGAACGCCCGAACGCCGAGCCGGCCGCAGCACCGGACTTTTCAATACAGGAGTTGCTCAATGTATAAGAAGACTTCCCGTCTGGCCATCGCCGCCGCCGTGCTTGCCCTTTCGTTCAGCGCCGTCTCGCACGCCGCGCCGCCCGACATGCCGCCGCCGGGCGGCCACGGCGAACATCACCACATGGACGGCGGCCCGTTCATGATGATGCAGCGCGTGCACGACAAGCTGAACCTGAGCGCCGCGCAGGAGCAGCAATGGCAGGCCGCCGTCGGCACGATGAAGCAGAACCGCGAGGCGATGCGCAAGAGCCATGAGGCGCTGCGCCAGCAGTTCCAGGCGCAGCAGAACCAGCCGATCCTCGACCTGAACGCGATGCACGCGGCGCGCCAGCAGGCCGAGCAGCAGAACGCGCAGTTGCGCGAGCAGACGGCGTCCGCATGGCTCGCGTTCTACAACGGCCTGAACGACCAGCAGAAGGCGACGGTCAGCACGGCGCTCAAGCAGCAGTTCACGAAGATGGCGGAACGTCACGCGAAGATGAAGGAGCGCTGGGAGCAGCGCCGCGCGGCGAAGGGCGCGTCGGCGCCCGCGCCGCAGCAGTGACGCCGGGCGGCTCGGCTTCGCCCGGTGGGTTCGGGCGGGTCGCGCCGTCCATGGATTACGTCGCGGCTGCATGATGCGGCCTTTGGCGACCGGCCGGACGGCGTTCGGCGGGTATGGGCGCGCTCGGCTGCCGGGCCGGGCGATCGCGCGGGATCGATCCGCTTGATCGGTTCCGCGTGATCGGCCCCCGCTCGCTCGGCTTGGCATGACCATCCGCCGCCCGATTGGCTTCATCGGGCCGACGACGCGCTCCGACCGATCGCATCTCGTCGGCCGTATCTCGTCCGTGGCTATCGGCCGGGCAACCGGTCGCCGTTGAAGCAAACACCGCGAACGGGCGCACGCCCGCTCGCGGTGTTTTCGCATCGGCACACGGCTTGCCGCGTCCTCTCCTTGCGCCGTCTCTCCGTGCCGGTGCCAAGCGCCCGACCTCCCGCCCGCCGCGAATCGCGTCACGCGAGATCGAACAACAGCACCTCCGCGCGCTCGCCGCGCTCGAACGCAACGGTCTCGACGTCGGCGATGCGCGCGCCGTCGCCCGCCGCCAGCGCCTCGCCATTCACCGTCACGCTGCCGCGCGCGACGTGCACGTACACGCGCCGCCCGGCCGGCCCCGCGAACTCGGCGCGCTCGACGCCATCGACGAGGCCCACGTAGATCGACGCGTCCGCCCGCATCGATACCGACCCATCGCGCCCGTCCGGCGACGCGATGAGCCGCAACCGGCCGCGCTTGTCGGCGTCGGTGAAGCGCACTTCCTGATAGCCGGGCTTGCCGCCCCGCTCGATCGGCAACAGCCAGATCTGCAGCAGATGCAGCGGCGCGTCCCGCGACGCGTTGTATTCGCTGTGCACGATTCCCGTGCCCGCGCTCATCCGCTGCACGTCGCCCGCGCGGATGATCGAGCCGTTGCCCATGCTGTCGCGGTGCGCGAGCGCGCCGTCGAGCACGTACGTGATGATCTCCATGTCGCGGTGCGGGTGCATGCCGAAGCCCCGCGTCGGCGCGATGCGGTCGTCGTTCAGCACGCGCAGCGCACCGAAATGCACGTGATCGGGATCGCGATAGTCGGCGAACGAAAAGCTGTGACGGGTATCGAGCCAGCCATGATTGGCATGACCGCGGTCACCTGCGCGGCGGATCTGGAACATGGCGCCTCCCACTGAAAAATCGACATCCTCGAATGTAGGGGCGGCACGCATCCGCAACAATCCTGCGCGCGCGCACCGGATCGTTGCGCCGATCCGCGCAATCGTCTGCACAAGCGGCGCGCCGCGCATAGGCATGCGGCAACGCCAAAGAGCCGACCGATGTGTCGTGCGGCTTCGTGCGCCGGGCGGCCGAGCGGCCGGCGAGACGCACTCGCCGTTTCTTCGAAGCCGCGGCCGGCGTTCGGGTAAAATACCGCGCTTTTGGCCGCCGTCGACGGCGCTCCGCCCCAAAGCGGGCCGCACCGGCATCGACGAACGCGAATTTTGGCCGCCTAGAATACGCCCGGCGCGCGCATGCCCGGTGCATCCGACCGCGCGGCGGGGAAGTCAGGATGAGGAACGACATGAAGAAGCTCGCCTTGTGCGCGGCCCTCGCCATCGCGGCGGGCGGCGCCTTCGCGAAGGAGTGGAAGACCGTGCGGATCGGCGTCGACGCCAGCTATCCGCCGTTCGAATCGACCGCGCCGAGCGGCGAGATCGTCGGATTCGACGTCGATCTCGCGAAGGAAGTCTGCAAGCGGATCAACGTGAAGTGCGTCTGGACGCCGCAGGATCTCGACGGCATCATCCCCGCGCTGAAGGCGAAGAAGTTCGACGTGATCGTGTCGTCGCTGACCGTCACCGACAAGCGCCGCGAGCAAATCGATTTCTCCGACAAGCTGTACGACGCGCCCGCGCGGATGATCGCGAAGGCGGGGTCGCCGCTCGCGCCGACCGTCGAGTCGCTGAAGGGCAAGCGCGTCGGCGTCGAGCAGGGCTCGACCCAGGAGACGTTCGCGAAAGCGCACTGGGAGCCGAAGGGCGTGACGATCGTGTCGTACCAGAACCAGGATCAGGTGTACGCCGATCTCGGCTCGGGCCGCCTCGATGCGACGCTGCAAGACGAGTTGCAGGCCGATTACGGCTTCCTGCGCACGCCGCGCGGCAAGGGCTTCGCGTGGGCGGGCCCGGCCGTCAAGGAGCCGAAGACGCTTGGCGACGGCACCGCGATGGGGCTGCGCAAGGAAGACGCGGACCTGAAGGACGCGATCGACCGCGCGCTCGCGGCGATGCACAAGGACGGCACGTACGACAAGCTGTCGCACAAGTACTTCCCGTACCGCATCTATTCGGCGAAGTAGCCGCCGAGCGGGCCGCGCGTCGCGACCGGCGCGCGGCCCGTGCAGCACCAGCGGTCGACACCACGCGCTGCGAAGCGCCGCCGCCCTGCCCGAACGCAGGCGACGGCGCGATCCGCGAAGGCGGAGCGGCAATGATACGCACGGGGCGTCTCGCGCAACACGCGGGACGCGTCTTTCGCGGCGCGCACGACGCGCCGTCAAGGACTACATATGTTTCTTCAAGGCTACGGCCCGCTGATACTCTCCGGCACCTGGCAGACCGTCAAGCTCGCGGTGCTGTCGCTCGCGCTGTCGTTTCTGCTCGGCCTCGTCGGCGCGGCGGCGAAACTGTCGAAGAACCGCTTGTCGAGCGGGATCGGCACGCTCTACACGACGCTCATCCGCGGCGTGCCGGACCTCGTGCTGATGCTGCTCCTCTTCTACAGCCTGCAGATCTGGCTGAACCAGTTCACCGATCTGATGAGCTGGGATCAGATCGACATCGATCCGTTCGCGGCCGGCGTGCTCGTGCTCGGCTTCATCTACGGCGCGTACTTCACCGAGACATTTCGCGGCGCGTTCCTGTCGGTGCCGCGCGGCCAGCTCGAAGCGGGCAGCGCGTACGGGATGACGCACTGGCAGGTGTTCACGCGGATCATGTTCCCGCAGATGATGCGCTTCGCGCTGCCCGGCATCGGCAACAACTGGCAAGTGCTCGTGAAGTCGACGGCGCTCGTGTCGATCATCGGCCTCGCCGACGTCGTGAAGGCGTCGCAGGACGCGGGCAAGGGCACGCTGCGGTTCTTCTTCTTCACGCTGCTCGCCGGCGCGATCTATCTCGCGATCACGACGATCTCGAACTTCGTGCTGATGTGGCTCGAAAAGCGTTATTCGACGGGCGTACGCAAGGCTGACCTATGATCGAGCTGATCCAAGAATACTGGCGCAACTACCTGTATACCGACGGGTATCGCTTCACGGGACTCGCGATCACGCTGTGGCTGCTCGTCGTGTCGATTGGGATCGGCTTCTGCCTGTCCGTGCCGCTCGCGGTGGCGCGCGTGTCGAAGAAGAAGTGGCTCGCGGGCGCCGTCTGGCTCTACACGTACGTGTTCCGCGGCACGCCGCTCTACGTGCAACTGCTTCTCTGCTATACCGGGCTCTACAGCCTGCAGGTCGTGCGCGGCGCGCCGATGCTCGACGCGTTCTTCCGCGACGGGATGAACTGCACGCTGCTCGCGTTTACGCTGAACACCTGCGCGTACACGACCGAGATCTTCGCGGGCGCGATCAAGGCGACCACGTACGGCGAGATCGAGGCCGCGCGCGCGTACGGGATGTCGACGTTCACGCTGTATCGGCGGATCGTGCTGCCGTCGGCGCTGCGCCGCGCGCTGCCGCTCTACAGCAACGAAGTGATCCTGATGCTGCACGCGACGACGGTCGCATTCACGGCGACCGTGCCCGACATCCTGAAGATCGCGCGCGACGTCAATTCAGCGACCTACATGTCGTTCCACGCATTCGGCATCGCCGCCCTTCTCTACCTCGCGATCTCGTTTACGCTCGTGTGGCTGTTCCGCCGCGCCGAGCGTCGCTGGCTCGCGTATCTGCGCCCGCAAGGCAAATGAGTTTCGCCCGGACATGCCTCAGATGAACACCCAGATGCACAAGCTCTTCGTCGACGATCTCCACAAGCGTTACGGCAACAACGAAGTTTTGAAAGGCGTCTCGCTGCGCGCGAACGCGGGCGACGTGATCAGCGTGATCGGCTCGTCCGGTTCGGGCAAGAGCACGATGCTCCGCTGCATCAACTTCCTCGAGCAACCCAACGCGGGTCGCATCTTCGTCGACGGCGAAGAAGTGCGCACCGCGCAGGACAAGACGGGCGCGCTCAAGGCGGCCGATTCGAAGCAGTTGCAGCGCGTGCGCACGAAGCTCGCGATGGTGTTTCAGCACTTCAATCTGTGGGCGCACATGAACGTGCTCGAGAACGTGATGGAAGCGCCCGTGCACGTGCTCGGCATTCCAAAACGCGAGGCCGAGGAGCGCGCGCGCGAATACCTCGAGAAAGTGGGGCTGGCGCCGCGCGTCGAGAAGCAATATCCATCGCACCTGTCGGGCGGCCAGCAACAGCGGGTCGCGATCGCGCGGGCGCTGGCGATGCATCCGGACGTGATGCTGTTCGACGAACCGACGTCGGCGCTCGATCCGGAACTCGTCGGCGAAGTGCTGAAGGTGATGCAGAAGCTCGCGGAGGAAGGTCGGACGATGATCGTCGTCACGCACGAGATGGGCTTCGCGCGCAATGTGTCGAACCACGTGATGTTCCTGCACCAGGGACGGGTCGAGGAAGAAGGCGCGCCCGCAGATGTGTTCGGCCGCACGAAGAGCGAGCGCCTGAAGCAGTTCCTGTCCGGCAGCCTCAAGTAAACCGCCAAGCAGGCGCGGCGCACGTCCCCGCCCGCACAACCGTCTCGTCACGCCGCATCCGAAGGCGCTTCGCTCGCGAACGCGCACAGCGCGTCGCCCGCGAGCCGGTAACGCACCCATTCGCTCTGCGCGCTCGCGCCGATTCTCTCGTAGAAACGGATCGCGGGCGCGTTCCAGTCGAGCACGCTCCATTCGAAGCGCCCGCAGCCGTTCTCGAGCGCGATTCGCGCCAGCGCGTGCAGCAGGCGCTTGCCTGCCCCCACGCCGCGAAAGCGCGGCGATACGTACAGATCCTCGAGATACAGCCCCTGCCGGCCGAGCCACGTCGAATACGAGAAGAAGTAGACCGCGAAGCCCGCCGGCTCGCCGTCCGCCTCGCAGATCAGCGCGCGCGCGGGCGACGCCCCGCGAAAGAGGCTCGCTTCGATCGATTCGACTGTCGCGACCACCTGCTCCTCGGCTTTTTCATAGATCGCGAGCTCGTTGATGAAGCGCAGGATCAGCGCGGCGTCGTCCGCCGCGGCTGCTCGAATCCGGATATCCATGTAGCGGCCCTCCCGGCCCGATCGTGACGAGTATGTGCGCCGCGTGGCCGCTGGCGCTGTCGAGGTCGACATGCTACGTTCAGGTCATTCCATGAATGAAGTGCATTTTCTTCATCTCCGATTGAACGTCATGCATCCCGCATTGCGCCGCCTCGATCTGAATCTGCTGCTCGTCTTCGACGCGCTCTTTCGCCATCGCTCGGTCACGGCTGCGGCGAACGAGATCGCGCTCAGTCCGTCCGCGCTGAGCCACGCGCTCGCGCGGCTGCGCGACGCGCTCGGCGACGAGCTGTTCGTGCGCTTCGGCAACGAGATGCAGCCGACCGTGCGAGCCGAGGACATGGCGGGCTGGGTCGGCGAGGCGCTCGACGTGCTGTCCAAGGGCATGCAGCGCACGCGCCGCTTCGAGCCGGAACGCAGCACGCGCACGTTCGTATTCGCCGCGACCGACTACACGGCGTTCGCGGTGCTGCCCGCGTTCATTTCCAGGATGCAGCGCGTCGCGCCGCAATTGCGTTTTCACGTCGTCTATTCGGGCCGCAAGATCGCGACCGAGGATCTGGCCTCCGGCCGGATCGACTTCGCGCTCGGCTATCACGAGGAAACGGGCGCGGTCGCGCCCGGCATCGAAAGCTTCGACTGGCTCACTGACGACTACGTCGTGATCGCGAGCGAGCGCCATCCGTCGATCCGGCGACGCCCGAGTCTCGCGCAATATCTCGCGGCGCGGCACGTCGTCGTCACGCCGTGGCACGAGACGCGCGGCGTGATCGACTACGTGCTCGACAAGCTCGGTCTCGAACGGCAGGTCGCCGTGCAATTGCCGACGGTGCTCGCGGCGCCCTTCATCGTCGCCGATTCCGACCTGCTGATGACGGTTCCGCGCCATCCGGCCGAGGTGCTGCGGCACGCGGCGCCGATCCGGATCTTCGCCGCGCCGTTCGAGATCCCCCGCTACACGGTGAAGGTGTATTCGCACGCGAAGCACGCGCGGACCGACGCACACCGCTGGATTCGCGCGCAACTGATGGATACGGCTCCGGTCGCGTCGACCGCTCGCGCGCGCTGACGTCGGCCCCGCCCTGCGCCGCGTCGCAGGCGGCGAAACGGCGGCCGCGCGCCCGGTCCGCCACCCGCGTTTTCATTACGGATTCCTGACGCAATCAGCGCCGGCGCGTTTAACCTCACGAATTTCCAGCGTCAATAGTGGCAATCCTTGACCTATGCCGCCGGATTCCGTGCGTGCCTTGACGGGCAAGGGATTCGGCCGCGTTGACGAAAGTCGTCCGGCGAGGCCGCGCACACATATATGGCAATTTGGCGACACGTGCTAGTCAAACAACGATTTTCGTCGCCACAAAAGTGTATTTTTGCTAAATTAGTAACCAAAGTAGCAAAACGAAAGTCATGAAATGTAGTTTGACTTCATGACGACAGGAGACCCCGGCAGGCCATCCCGGCCGCACGGGCCCGCAAAACGGCACTCCCGTCCGCTCGCTCACGTGCGTCGCCCACCCGGCCTGCACGCGGTCTCTCTGGTTACCCATTTTGTCCAGCATGCAAAGCCGGACATGTTGCGCAGTTCTGGGTTGACTTTTTGACAGGGTATGGAGGAGATGATGAAGAAAGTTATGCTCGCGGCAGTACTGGCGACTGCCGGAGTGGCGGCTCACGCTCAAAGCAGCGTGACACTGTACGGCCGTCTCGACGCCGGCATCGAATACATGAGCGGCCTGCCGAGCGCGAACGGCGGCAGCTCGAGCCGCTGGCGCGCGGAAAGCGGCGACTGGGGCACGAGCCTCTGGGGCTTGAAGGGCTCCGAAGACATCGGCGGCGGCAACAAGATCGTGTTCCAGTTGGAAGGCAGCTTCGACACGATGAGCGGCAACGGCCCGGGCGGCGGCAGTCTCTGGAATCGCTGGGCGACGATCGGCATCTCCAACGACGCATACGGTACCCTGCTGCTCGGCCGCGAACTCGCGATCGCGAACGGCGTGTGGGACTTCGACCCGTTCGGCCAGTCGTCGTGGTCGACCGCTTCGCTCGTGCGCGGCCGCAACTGGAACAAGACCAGCAACAACGTGTCGTACCAGTCGCCTAAGTACTACGGTCTCGATTTCTACGGCCAGTTCTCGTTCTCGAACTCGACGAGCTTCAACGGCAACACCACGGCCGGCCAGCCGGGCCGCGCGGCCGGTGCGCAGCTCACCTACACGACGTCGCTGTTCCAGTTGCGCGGCATCTACGATGAAACGCGCGACAGCAACGGCAAGTTCTCCGACGTGTTCAACTACTCGCGCGAATACTTCGCCGGCGCGAACGTGTTCCTCGGCCAGTTCAAACTGCAGGCGGCCTACCAGTCGTCGCACGCCGACGGCAGCGGCGGCCCGGTCGTCAATAACGGCATCACGGGCACTCAGCAGGTGTGGGGCGGCGTGACGTGGCAAGCCACGCCGGCAGCCGCGCTGATCGCAGCCGTGTATCACGTCAACGCGAACCACGGCGGCGGCAACGCGAACATCTACACGGTCGGCGGCTCGTACAACATCTCGAAGCGCACGCTGTTCGACGTTCAGGTCGCGACGGTGCGCAACAGCAAGACCGCAAACTTCGGCCTGAACGCCAACGGCGCGGGCACCGACATCTCGACCGGCAATCCGAAGTTCGGCGGCAGCCAGACGGGCGTGTACGCCGGCATCCAGCACCTGTTCTAAGCACAAACGCTGGATCGTCTGAACCGATAGAGAGTCTTTTCACGCTGCTGCGAGAGGCGCGTACCGGTGCGATGCCCATAGGTGTCGCACCGTTTTTTTATGCGCGGGCCGAAACCGTGAAACGACGGAATGGCGGAATGACGCAACGCTCGACGAAGCAAGACTGAGCGGCACGTCGCGCGACCTCGCGCGCGACACGATACGTCCAACGCAATGCGCGAACGCGAGCACCCATACGACGCCGCGCAGCCGCAGCCGTCCGGCCCCGCCGCGCCGACGGCCCCTCTTCCGAGCAATCCGGCCTCAGACGGCCGCTTCGTTCTCCTCGCCCGTCCGAATCCGGATCACGCGCTCGACGTCCGACACGAAGATCTTGCCGTCGCCGATCTTGCCGGTACGCGCGGCGCCGATCACCGCATCGATCACCTGATCGACGAGATCGTTCGCGACCACCACCTCGATCTTCATCTTCGGCAAGAAGTCGACCACGTACTCAGCGCCGCGGTAGAGCTCCGTGTGGCCCTTCTGGCGGCCGAAGCCCTTCACTTCCGTCACGGTGAGCCCCGTCAGACCGACTTCGGCGAGCGCTTCGCGCACTTCGTCCAGCTTGAACGGCTTGATGATGGCGGTGATGCGTTTCATGATGTGCCCCTTGCTTCGAATGAATGAAAATCGTCAGCCGATTCTACGCCGCGCGCCGCGTCAGTCGATGCTCTCGGAGAAGCGCGACGTGATCGGATAGCGCCAGTCGCGCCCGAACGCGCGATGCGTGACGCGAATGCCGACGGGCGCCTGGCGGCGCTTGTACTCGTTGATCTTGATGAGCCGCGTGACGCGCTTGACGTCCGCCTCCGAGTAGCCCGCCGCGACGATCGCCGCGAGCGGCCGATCTTCTTCCATGTACATCCGCATGATCGCGTCGAGCACGTCGTACGGCGGCAGGCTGTCCTGGTCGGTCTGGTTCTCGCGCAGCTCGGCGGACGGCGCGCGCGTCAGAATCCGCTCCGGAATGATGCCGAGCTTGCCGTATTCGACCGCGGCGTTGCGGTAGTGACAGAGCCGGTAGACGAGCGTCTTCGCGATGTCCTTGATCACCGCGAAGCCGCCCGCCATGTCGCCGTACAGCGTGCAGTAGCCGACCGCCATCTCGCTCTTGTTGCCCGTCGTCAGCACGATCGAGCCGAATTTGTTCGACAGCGCCATCAAGAGCGTGCCGCGGATCCGCGCCTGGATGTTCTCCTCGGTCGCGTCTTCGGCGCGGCCCGCGAATTCGCCCGCGAGCGACGCGCGGAACGCATCGAACATCGGCGCGATCGCGATCTGGTCGTAGCGCACGCCGACGCGCTTCGCCATCTCGGCCGCGTCGGTCGTCGAGATGTCGGCCGTATAGCGCGACGGCATCATCACCGCGCGCACGCGATCGGCGCCGAGCGCGTCGACCGCGACCGCGAGCACGAGCGCCGAATCGACGCCGCCCGACAGCCCGATGATCGCGCCCGGAAAGCCGTTCTTGCCGATGTAGTCGTGCACGCCGAGCACGAGCGCGCGATACACCTGCGCCTCGACGGGCAGCTCCGGCGCGATCCGCGCAGGCAGCGGTCGCGCGCCGTCGAATTCGACGATCGCATTGCCTTCCTCGAACTGCGGCATCTTCGCGACGAGCTCGCCCGCGCCGTCGAGCACGAACGAGCCGCCGTCGAACACGAGCTCGTCCTGGCCGCCGACGAGATTCACGTAGATCATCGGCAGGCCGGTCTCGCGAATCCGCGCGCGCAGGATGTCGATCCGCACCGCTTCCTTGTTCATGTGATACGGCGAGCCGTTCGGCACGATCAGCGCCTGCGCGCCCGCCGCCTTCGCGAGCTGCGCGGCCGACGCGTGCCACACGTCCTCGCAGATCACGACGCCGAACTTCACGCCGTTCAGCTCGAACACGTACGGCGCGGCGTCGGTCGCGAAATAGCGCTTCTCGTCGAACACCTCGGTATTCGGCAGGTCCTGCTTCCGGTACGTTCCGACGACCTCGCCGTCGACGATGAGCGATGCCGCGTTGTAGGTATCGGTCGGCGAGACGCCGCGCTCGATCGGACGGTTTGCATTACCATCGGCGCTTGACGCGCCCGAGCCGGCCGCGCGCTGCGGATGGCCGACCAGCACCGCGAGCCCCGCGAGCGGCTTCAGCAGCGCGGCGAGCTCGGCGAGCGCCGCGTCCGACGCCGCGTAGAACGCGGGGCGCAGCAGCAGGTCCTCGGGCGGATAGCCGGACAGCGCGAGTTCCGGCGCGATCAGGAGCTGCGCGCCGGCGTCGTGCGCGGCGCGCGCGGCGGCGACGATCTTGGCGACGTTGCCGGCGAAATCGCCGACGGTGACGTTGAGTTGGGCAAGTGCGATACGGGTTTTCATCACGGGATCAGCGCGGCCTCCTCGGGCCGCAGCGCGTACGGCTTTGATCAAACGCACGGACGGACGGCGCGGCAGCGCGCCTGACCGACGGTGCAAACGGGTACGAACGGGTACAACCGGGTACGAACGAAACGGATTCAGATCGTTGAAACACGAACGCTTTGATTATCGCATGGGCATCCTGTCGTCTCCGCTCGACGCAAACGCCGTCGAGTGGGACGCGCTCGTCGCGCGCGCCGAGCGCCCGACGCCCTTTCTGAAGCACGCCTTCCTGAGCGCGCTGCACCGCGCGGGCTGCGCGGTCGACGGCACCGGTTGGACGCCCCGCTTCGTCACGCTGACGGACGGCGCAACGGGCGCGCTCGTCGCGGCTGCGCCCGTTTACGCGAAGCGCCATTCGTATGGCGAATACGTGTTCGACTGGGCGTGGGCCGACGCGTATCAGCGCAACGCGCTGCCGTATTACCCGAAGCTGCTGTGCGCGGTGCCATTCACGCCCGTGCAAGGCAGCCGGCTTCTCGCCGTCGGCGACGACGCGCGCCGCCGGCTCGCCGCGACGCTCGTCGCGCTCGCCGAGCAGAGCGACGTGTCGTCGCTGCACGTGCTGTTTCCGACCGACGAAGAGACGCGCGTGCTCGCCGACATCGGGATGATGCTGCGCGAAGGCGTGCAGTTCCATTGGCTGAATGACGGCTATCGCGACTTCGACGAATTTCTCGCCACGCTCGAACAGAAGAAGCGCAAAAACATCCGTGCGGAGCGCCGCAAGGTCGCGGAAGCCGGCGTCACGTTCCGCCGCGTGCGCGGCGAGGACGCGACCGACGCTGAATGGCGCTTCTTCACGCGCTGCTACCGGCAGACGTACCGCGAGCACTTTTCGAGCCCGTACCTGAATCTCGACTTCTTCCGCGAAATCGGCGCGACGATGCCGGAGAACCTGCTGCTCGTGATCGCCGAGCGCGACGGCCAGCCGATCGCGAGCGCGCTCGCCGTCTACCAGCGCGACGCGTCGGGCGGCGGCACGCTGTACGGCCGCTACTGGGGCGCGCTCGAACAGGTGCCGTGCCTGCACTTCGAGGCCGCGTACTACCAGTTGCTCGAATTCTGCATCGACGAGCGGCTCGACACGTTCGAAGGCGGCGCGCAAGGCGAGCACAAGCTCGCGCGCGGCTTCATGCCGACCGTCACGCGCTCCGCGCACTGGCTCGCGCATCCGGCGTTCGCCGATGCGGTCGGCCGCTTCCTCGCGCAGGAGACGAACCAGATCCACGCGTACGTCGACGAGTTGCGCGAGCACAATCCGTTCAGGAACGGCGAACGCTGACCACGACGCGACGCCCCCCGCGCCTCGTCCCGCGGCCGGCTAGTCGCGCGAGCGAGGCGCGCCGGCTTCCAAAACGGCATCGCCATTCATTTCCCTCAACAGGATATACGGGATATTTGATTATCATTCGCTCCAAATCGGAAATTGAAAGATTATTCGGTTGCAATATTCGCACAAAACCCCCTACACTTTCGTTGTGCTTAATGCGCACCAAAATAGGGAGAAACGGATTTCATTCGCCTTCGCCCCTGTTTCTGATTTTCAGAAACGATATTCTGAAAATCGATAAAAACTTTCATATTCCAGGGCCACCCGCTAGTTTCACCCTTCGGCGCACCGCCTGACGCGATCGGAGAGGATGGGGAGACATTTTGATCTTTTGGTTGAGAATCTTCATGCGGATTATCAATTAGGAGTATTAAATTATGTCATCCCATCTGCCGATTCTAAACGGCATGCGCCGACCATTCTTATCGCCCGACATCAGTCCCGAAACGCCGTTTGAAATGGCGTCTGCGAAACCAGCGTGGCGGCGCAAGCCATCGGGCTTCCCGCCCCCCGGCGCTCGCCGAGCGGCCCGCGCGGCGGGAGCCGCCCCGGCCACTGGCCTGCCGCTCGCCACGCGCCTCGACACACGCGCCCACTAACCAACGCCCCCGACGATCTCGGGCAAGCGCTGCGCGCCGCCCGAGACGGCGGGGCTTGCGTCGCGCGCGCCAGGCGCGACGCACCCAACTCATCGGTCCGCGCTCATGCCCAACACCTCTTCCCGAACGACGCTGCTATGGATCGTAGCCACCGCGTTCTTCATGCAGTCCGTCGACACGACCATCGTCAACACGGCGCTGCCGTCGATCGCCCACGCGCTCGGCCAGGACGCGCTCTCGATGCACGGCGTCGTCACCGCCTACACACTGACGATGGCCACACTCACGCCCGCGTCCGGCTGGCTCGCGGATCGCTTTGGCACGCGTCGCGTGTTCTTCGTCGCGATTGTCGTGTTCGCGCTCGGCTCGCAGTGCTGCGCGGCCGCGACGAGCGCGACGCAGCTCATCGTCGCTCGGGTGCTGCAAGGCATCGGCGGCTCGATGCTGCTGCCGATCGGCCGGCTCGCGGTACTGCGGGGCGTGCCCGGCGACGAATACGTGGCCGCGCTCGCGTTCGTGTCGATCTTCGGCCAGATCGGGCCGATCCTCGGCCCAACGCTCGGCGGCTGGCTCACGCAGTCGATGTCGTGGTACTGGGTGTTCCTCGTCAACCTGCCGATCTGCGCGGTCGGCCTCGTCGCCGTCCACCGCTACATGCCGCGCGACGAGCCGATCGATCCTCCGCCGTTCGACTACACGGGCTACACGCTGCTGTCGATCGCGATGATCGCCGGCTCGCTCGCGATCGACGCGTTGTCCGACGGCGGCTACACGGACTGGACCGTCGGCGTGACCGCGATCGCCGCGGCCGCGGCGATCGTGTACGTCGCCCATGCGCGCAGGCGCGCGAATCCGCTCTTCCGGCTCGAACTCTTTCGCGAACCGAACTTCGCAGTCGGCCTTGCCGGCAATCTGATCTCGCGGATCGGCATCGGCGCGACGCCCTTCCTGCTGCCGCTGATGATGCAGATCGAATTCGGCTATTCTCCGTTGCGCTCGGGGCTCATGCTCGTGCCGGCCGCCATCGCGGGTGTGATCGCGAAGCCGTGGATCGCGCCGCTCGTTCGCCGCTACGGCTATCGCACGTTTCTGTTCGCCAACACGCTGATCGTCGGCGCCGTGATCGCGCTGTTCGCGGCCATCGGCCCCGACACGCCGCTCGTCGTCGAAATGGCGCTGATTGCGATCTTCGGCGCGATCAACTCGATTCAGATCGCGGCAATGAACAGCGTGACGCTGAAAGGCCTGCCGCACCGCGACGCGGCGAGCGGCAACAGCCTGTATTCGATGGTGCAGATGCTGTCGATGGGGCTCGGCGCATCGGTGGGAAGCGGGCTCACGAGCCTGTTCGGCGAGCAGACCGGCTCATCGCTGCTCGGCTTCAAGCTGAGCTTCGTCTGCGTCGGCGCGGTGACGCTCGTGTCCGCGGCGATCTTCCGGCGAATCCGGGAAGCGCCCGTGACGCGCACGCGGCCCGGCCACGCGGTCGCGCACCGCTAGCCGCGCGACCGGGGGGCGGCCGCCAGATGAGCCGACGGGCGAATCGCGCGCTCGCGCCGCGCAATTTCTGCGACACTGGCGGCTTCGCATCACGCCGCCCTTCATGTCCTGGTACCTGTATCTGATCGAATGCGCGGACGGCAGCGTCTACACTGGCATTACGACCGACGTCGCCGCACGCTTCGCGCAGCACGCGCAAGGCAAGGGCGCGCGCTACACGCGCGCGCGCAAGCCGAAGGCCGTACTCGCGTCGTTCGAGCTCGCCGATCGCTCGAGCGCGTCGCGCGCCGAATATTGGGTCAAACGGCTGACGCCGACGCAAAAGCGCGCGCTCGCGGGGGGCTCGCTCTCGCTCGCGTCGGTGCTGCCGGCCGCTGACGCCGCCGCGGCACGCCGCGCGGACGGCGATTGCGCGACACCCGCGCCGGCAGCCGGCATCGCCGAAACGGCGACGGCCGAAGCCGCAACCGCAATCGGCGCGGTAATGACGACGGGCGGTACGGCCGCCGCGCATCCCGCCGCCAAGCCGGCGAAGCCGAAGAAGGCCGCAAACGCAGCGAAAATATCGAAGCAGACGGCGGCCGGGTCTTCCGGGACACCAACGACTTCGAGAAGGAGAGCGGAACCCGCGCGCACAAAACAAAACCGCGCGGCCTCGTGACGAGACACGCGCGGTTTCGCGCAACCGGCCGGCGCCGCGTGCGCCGGCCCGCCGCTTACTTCTTGAAGTTCGCGACGCCTTCGTCGATTTCCTTGTGTGCCGCGTCGATGCCGTCCCAGCCTTCGACCTTCACCCACTTGCCCTTCTCGAGCGCCTTGTATTGCTCGAAGAAGTGCTTGATCTGGTCCTTCAGGTACCCGGGCACGTCGTCGATCGACTTGAGGTTGGCCGTCATCGGGCAGACCTTGTCGTGCGGCACCGCGACGAGCTTCGCGTCGACGCCCGATTCGTCGGTCATCTTCAGCATGCCGAGCGCGCGCGCGCGGACGACCGAGCCCGCGAGCAGCGGGAACGGCGTGATGACGAGCACGTCGACGGGGTCGCCGTCGCCCGACAGCGTCTGCGGAATGAAGCCGTAGTTCACCGGATAGCGCATGCCCGTGCCGATGAAGCGATCGACGACGAGGAGGCCGAGTTCCTTGTCGGCTTCGTACTTGACCGGCTCGCTTTGCGCCGGGATCTCGATGATCACGTTGAAGTCTTGCGGCAGATCCTTGCCGGCCGGGACGTTGCTGAAGCTCATGAGCGTTCTCTGAAGTTCGGATGGGAATCGGGACGGATGGCGGCCTCGCGGGCGCCTCCGATGGAATGCGCATTATAGCCAATCGCCCGATGGCGCTCCGGTCCCGTTCGGCCGATAATCGGGCAACGATCAGACACGGCGCGACGAGCCGGGAGCGAGCATGGAAGAGGCGAAGCACTTCATCTCGGGGGCGTGGGCTGCGCCCACGGGCGGCGAGACGATCGCCGTGATCGATCCGTCCGACGGCGAGCCGTTCGCGCGGCTCGCGCGCGGCACCGCGCCCGACATCGACGCGGCCGTGCGCGCGGCCCGCGCTGCGTTCGATGGCCCGTGGGGCACGGCGAGCGCGGCCGAGCGGGGGCGCATGCTGTACCGGCTGTCGATGCTCGTCGCCGCGTGCCGCGAGGAGCTCGCGCTCATCGAATCGCGCGACACCGGCAAGCCGCTCACGCAGGCGCGCGCGGACGCCGACGCGCTCACCCGCTACTTCGAGTTCTACGCGGGCGCGGCGGACAAGCTGCACGGCGAGACACTGCCCTACCGCGACGGCTACACGGTGCTCACGCTGCGCGAGCCGCACGGCGTCACCGGGCACATCGTGCCGTGGAACTACCCGATGCAGATCCTCGGGCGCAGCGTCGGCGCGGCGCTCGCCGCGGGCAACGCGTGCGTCGTCAAGCCGTCGGAGGACGCGTGCCTGTCAATCCTGCGCGTCGCGACGCTCGCGGCCGAAGCCGGGCTCCCCGCGGGCACGTTCAATGTCGTGACGGGCTACGGCCACGAAGCCGGCGCGGCGCTCGCGCGCCATCCGGGCATCGACCATATTTCGTTCACCGGCTCGCCGGACACGGGCCGCCTTGTCGCGCAAGCGGCGGCCGAACACCACGCGCCCGTCACGCTCGAGCTCGGCGGCAAGTCGCCGCAGATCGTGTTCGCCGACGCGGACCTCGACGCCGCGCTGCCCGTCCTCGTGTCCGCGATCGTGCAGAACAGCGGCCAGACCTGTTCGGCCGGCAGCCGCGTGCTGATCGACAAGGCGGTCTACGAACCGCTCGTCGAGCGGCTCGCCGCCGCGTTCAACGCGCTGAAGGTCGGCCCCGGCCACGCCGATCTCGACTGCGGGCCGCTCATCAGCGCGAAGCAGCAGCAGCGCGTGTGGGACTTTCTGTCCGACGCGCAGCACGACGGCATCGTGATGGCCGCGCACGGCGAAGTCGTGCCGGACGCCCCCGAAACGGGCTTCTACCAGGCGCCCGCGCTGCTGCGCGACGTGCCGCACACGCACCGGCTCGCGCAGGAAGAAGTGTTCGGCCCGGTGCTCGCCGCTATGAAGTTCGCCGACGAGGACGAAGCGCTCGCGCTCGCGAACGGCACGCCGTACGGGCTCGTCGCAGGCGTGTGGACGCGCGACGGCGCGCGCCAGATGCGGCTCGCGCGACGGCTGCGCGCGGGACAGGTGTTCGTCAACAACTACGGCGCGGGCGGCGGCGTCGAGCTGCCGTTCGGCGGCAGCGGACGCTCGGGCTACGGCCGCGAAAAAGGCTTCGAGGCTTTGTACGGTTTCACCGTGCTAAAGACGATCGCGCTCAAGCACGACTGACCGAAGGCGCGGCACGGCGCGCGAGGTCGAGCGCCGCCACCCGTTCAAGTCACGGCAAGACCCACAACAAAATCCAGGAGACAACGGATGCGGCTCAGCGGCAAGACCGCCGTCGTCACGGGCGCAGGCTCGGGCTTCGGCGAAGGCATCGCGAAAACGTTCGCGCGCGAAGGCGCGTGCATCGTCGTCAACGATCTGAACGCGCCGGCGGCCGAGCGCGTCGCGAGCGAAATCGCGCTCGCGGGCGGGCGCGCGCTCGCCGTCGCGGGCGACGTATCGCGCGGCGACGATTGGCGCGCGCTCCTCGACGCGGCGCTCGACGCATTCGGCGGCGTGCAGATCGTCGTCAACAACGCCGGCACGACGCATCGCAACAAGCCGGTGCTCGACGTGACCGAAGCCGAATACGACCGCGTATACGCAGTCAACATGAAGAGCCTCTTCTGGAGCGTGCAGACGTTCGTTCCGCATTTTCGCCAGGCGGGCGGCGGCGCGTTCGTCAACGTCGCATCGACGGCGGGCGTGCGGCCGCGCCCCGGCCTCGTCTGGTACAACAGCACGAAGGGCGCGATGATCACCGCGAGCAAGACGCTCGCCGTCGAGCTCGGCCCCGACCGGATCCGCGTGAACTGCGTGAACCCGGTGCTCGGCGAAACCGGGCTCACGAGCGCGTTCATGGGCGTGCCGGACACGCCTGAGAACCGCGCGCGCTTCATTGCGACGATCCCGCTCGGCCGCCTGTCGACCCCGCAGGACATCGCGAACGCGGCGCTCTATCTCGCATCCGACGACGCCGCGTTCATCACCGGCGCATGCCTCGAAGTCGACGGCGGCCGCTGCGTCTGAACGCCGCGGCGCGCACCGCCCGTCACAATCAAAACGTGCCAGAGGAGACAATCATGGCCAGCACCGTGCCGGCGTTCACGCCGACCCCGCCATCCGCCTTCGAGGCGGCGACCTATCGCAAGGTTTCGTGGCGGCTCGCGCCGCTACTGCTGCTCTGCTATGTCGTCGCGTATCTCGACCGCGTAAACGTCGGCTTCGCGAAACTGCAGATGGCGTCCGACCTGCACCTGTCCGATGCGGTCTACGGTCTCGGCGCCGGGATCTTCTTCGTCGGCTACTTCCTGTTCGAAGTCCCGAGCAACGTGATCCTGCACCGCGTCGGCGCGCGGGTGTGGATCGCGCGGATCATGGTCACGTGGGGCATCATCTCGGCGCTGACGATGTTCGTGTCGACGCCCGCGATGTTCTACACGATGCGCTTCCTGCTCGGCGCCGCCGAGGCGGGCTTCTTCCCCGGCGTGATCCTCTATCTGACTTACTGGTATCCGGCGCACCGCCGCGGCAGGATGACGACGCTCTTCATGACGGCCGTCGCGCTGTCGGGCGTCGTCGGCGGCCCGATCTCCGGCTACATCCTGAAGACCTTCGACGGGGCGAACGGCTGGCACGGATGGCAATGGCTGTTCCTGCTCGAAGGGGTGCCGTCAGTGCTCGTCGGCATCCTGCTGCTGTTCGCGCTCGACGACCGGATCGTCAAGGCAAAGTGGCTCGACGACGACGAAAAGGCGCTCCTCGCGCGCAACATCGCGCTCGAGGATGCACGCAAGGAAGACCCGCCGCTCTCCGTCGTGTTCAGGAGTCCGCGCGTGTGGCTGATGGGCCTCATCTACTTCTCGTTCGTGATGGGGCTCTACGGCGTCGGCTTCTGGCTGCCGACGCTCATCAAGTCGACGGGCGTGACCGATACGTTCACGATCGGCCTGCTGTCCGCCGTGCCGTACGCGGCGGCCGTCGTCGCGATGCTCGCGATCGCGCACAGCGCGGACCGCCGCCGCGAGCGGCGCTGGCACCTCGCGATCCCCGCAGCGGCGGGCGCGGTCGGGCTCGTGCTGTCCGTCGTATGGGCGCACGACACGCTGCTTGCGATGCTCGGCCTCACGATCGGGACGATGGGCATCCTGACGACGCTCCCCCTCTTCTGGAGCCTGCCGACCGCGTTCCTCGGCGGCACGGCCGCCGCGGCGGGCCTCGCGATCATCAATTCGATCGGCAACCTCGCCGGCTTCCTGAGCCCGTATCTCGTCGGCTGGCTCAAGCAGGCGACGGCGTCGAACGACGCGGGGATGTACATGCTCGCCGGGTTCCTCGTGCTGGGCGGGCTGCTCGCGCTGTCGGTGCCGAAGACGCTCGTCGACATCTGAGTCGATTCGCGACGCATCGATTCAAACGGAAACGGCGGCCATCGAGGCCGCCGCTTTCTTTCCACCCTTACTGCCCGCCGAGCGAGAACCCGGCGCGAACGCTCAGACGATCGTCATCGCAAGCGCGCTTTCGCGATAGTGCTGCGCGGCCTTGTCGGATTCGCCGAGCCGCTCGAACAGACGCGCAAGCGCGCGATGCGTGCGGATCTTGAGCGGCTCGTCGTCGGCAAGCTTGAGCGCCGATTCGAGGAACGACTGCGCCTTGCCCCACAGTTGCTGCTGCTGGCACAGGCGGCCGAGCGCGAACAGTAGATCCGCGTCTTCCGGCCGGTCCCGGCGCCACCCCTCCGCCTTCTGGATCAACGGAAGCGCGTCGGGACCCGCCGTGTCCGGATAGCGGCGCAACAGCCGCGCGTTCCAGTTGTGCGCGAGCGCGTCCTCGACGATCCGCCGCGCTTCCGGCCGGCGCTCGAGCGCGATCAGCAGTTCGGCCGCGAGATCCGCGAGACGCGGCGACTGCCGTTCGGCCGCCGACAGCGATTGCCACACCTCGAGGAACGCGTCAGCGTCATGCCGGCGATCGCGCAGCAGATGCTCTGCGGCCTGCTGGCGCAGACGCACGGCGGCGGCCGGATGCAGCGCCTCGCGCTTTTCGAGCGCCTTCGCGATCTTCAGCACCTCGACCCAGTTCTTCAGTTGCTGCTGCGCGCGCAGCGCGATCTGCTGCGCGTGGATCCGCTTGCCACCCGACGCCTGCATCTCGGCGAGCGCGGCGAGCGCGCCTTCGGCGTCGCGGCCGTCCGCACGCATGTCGGCCGTCGCGAGCAGGCGCGCGTCCTGCCATTCCTGGCCGCTCACCTTCGCGAGCCACTCATCGCGGCGCGCATACTCGTGCATCCGGTGCGTCGCCGCCGCGGCGATGAGGCTCGCCGCGCCCTGGTTCGCGTCGACGGTGAGCGCGTCGCGCGCGGCCTTCTCCGCACGCGAGAAGCGGCCCGCGTACAGGTTCGCGAGCGCGTCGCGCAGCGACGCCTGCGCGCGCTCGTTGCGCATCCGCGTGCGGTACGCGGCGACGCGCTGCGGCATCCGCCACACGTTGCGCACGATCCGCATCAGTGCGTACAGCACGATGAAGGCGACGACGATCGCGAGCACGAAGAAGTTCAGCGACACGTCGACGCGATACGGCGGATAGACGATCAGCACCTGGCCGGTATCGAAGCGGCCGACCGTCGCGAGCCCCGCGGCGATCGCGAACAGCACGGCGAGCCAAATGATTCCACGCAGCGTCATGTCGTCAACCCCGGCTCTTGAACTGTTGAACCGCGTTCAGGCTCGCGTTGAGGTTCGGCACCGCGACCGTCAGCGACGCGGCGTCCACCTGCTTGAGCAGATCCTGAACGATCTGGGTGTCCTTCGACGCACCGTCGAAGTAGTGCGCGACCGCCGCCTGCGCGGCATGCAGATCGGACTTCATCGCGCTGTCGTTGCGCGAGAGAAGCGACAGCCGCGCGCTCAACAGACGCAGCTTCACGTTCTCGCGCACGAAGTAGCCTTGCTCGGGCGACGCGAGCATCGCATCCGCGTGATCGATGCGGCGCACTTCGACGAGCGACTTCAACTGCGCGCCGATGCCCGCCGAAAAGCCGCGCCACCACGCCTTCCAGCGCGGCTCGCCTGCCGCCGCGGCCGCCTGCTCGGCGCTCGCGGCGACGTCGGGATTCGTCTGCGCGTGCGGCGTGAGCGTTTCGCCCGAGAGCGGCAGCGCGTCGACCTTCGCGATCGCGTCGTCGAGCTTGATCGCGAGCCCCGTGAGGTCCGCCGACGGCGCGGCCTTCAACCGTTCGATGTCCTGCGCGACCGCCTTGCGCACGACGACCGCCTGCGCGCTCTGCGAAGCCGCGAGCCGCGAATCGGCGTTCTGCAGCGCAATCAGCGCGAGCTGCGTGTTGCCCGTCAGCAGAAGCTGCTGGCTCGCGCTCGACAGCATCTGGCCGACTTCCTCGATCATCCACGCGTCGCGGTTGCGCGACAGGTCCTGATATTGCTGCTGCAGCGCGGCCTGTGCGGTCTGCGCGTCGGCGAGCTTGCCTTCGAGCTGCGACAGCTGCGCGTCGGCCTGATGCACGCTCGAAAGCGCCTGCTCGGTCTTCGTGCGGATTTCGGCCGTCTGCGCGTCGAGCGCCTTCTGCCGCTCGAGCGCGTGCTGGTCGAGACGATCGACCTTGCGGTTCAGCGCATAGCCGCCGACGCCCGCCGCGGCCGCGATCACGACGATCACGAACCAGAGCGCCGCGTTCGAGCCGCTGCGCCGCGCTTTCGTTTCAAACGGCGTAAACGGTTGATTCGGCGGCGGAACGGGGGCCGCGGCCGGTTTGGAAGAGACGTCTTTGGTATCGTTGGTGTCTGTCATGCGAGAAGGCATCGGTGCGGCAATCGCCGGTTGATCGGCCTGATCGGCCAACGTACGAAACGCGCGAGCGATACGCTCATCGCCCGCGCCGGACAGCGTAATCCTATCAAAACCGAGTGCGCGCGCGGTCTCGACGATGCGCGGATGCGGCGCGACGAACTGCGCGTGCTTCAGCGCGTCGATCTCGGCCTCGTTCAAATGCTCGTGCGCGAGCTCCTGCAGATTGCGCACGCCTTCCGAACTCGTCACGAGCCACGCATGCGGCGCGCCCGACAGCAGCGCGTGCACGCGCTCCCACGCGCCGATCGACGGCTCGGGCGTCACGCGCCTGTACGCGGCGACGAGCTCGACTTCGGCGCCCGCGTCGCGCAGCCGCTCGGCGAGCCATTCGCGGCCGCCGTCGCCGCGCACGATCAGCACGCGCTTGCCGGCAAGATCGGCCGCGCCGCCGAACGCGCGCTCGATTTCGGCGAAGAGATTCTCGGAATCGTAATGCGGCTCGCTGCCGTCGCCAGGCTCGCGCGGCGCGATCACGCGATGCGCGGGCGCCGCGATCCCGTGCCGCGCGAGCGCGGCGACGCTGCCCGGCCCGACGACGCCGATCGGCAGCGGATGCGGCCAGATCGCGCCGAGCCGCGCGAGCGCGTGATCGATCGCGTTCGGCGACACGAACACGACGAGCGCGTACGCATCGAGTCGCGCGAATGCGTCGGCGAGCGGCGCATCGTCGGCAAGCGGCGCGATGTCGATGAGCGGAAAGTCGAGCACGTCGATGCCCGCCGCCGCGAGCTGCGCCGCGAGCGTCGCCGACTGTCCGTCGGGGCGCGTGAGCACCGCGGTGAACGTGCGCGGCGCGCCCGTCATCACGCGCCGCCCTTTTGCGCGCTCGCCGCGACGAGCGCATCGACGATCGCGCGCGCACCCTGGCGCTCGAGATCGTCGGACACGGCGCGGCCGAGCGCGAGCGCGTCGGCGGGCGTCGCGGCACGGGCCTGCGCGCGCGCGCTCAGCACGCGGCGGCCGTCCGTCGTCGACACGCTGCCCGTCAGATGCAGCTCGTCGCCGCGCCACACCGCGTGCGCGGCGAGCGGCACCTCGCAACTGCCGCCGAGCGCGCGCGCCACCGCGCGCTCGGCCTCGACCGCGAGCGCGGTGGCGACATCGTGCAGCGGCGCGAGCCATGCGGCGACGTCCGCGCGGCGCGCGGCGATCTCGATGCCGAGCGCGCCCTGGCCCGCGGCGGGCAGACTGTCGTCGACGTCGAGCAGCGCGCGGATCCGCGCGGCGAGGCCGAGCCGCTTCAGGCCGGCCGCGGCGAGAATGATCGCCGCGTAGTCGCCGCGGTCGAGCTTCGCGAGCCGCGTATCGAGATTGCCGCGCAGCGGCCGCACGTCGAGCTGCGGATAGCGCGCGCGCAGCATCGCTTCGCGGCGCAGGCTCGACGTGCCGACGACGGCGCCCGCCGGCAATTCGGCGAGCGACGCGTACGCGTTCGACACGAATGCGTCGCGCGGATCCTCGCGGCTCATCACGGCCGCGAGCGCGAAGCCTTCGGGCAGTTCCATCGGCACGTCCTTCAGCGAATGCACCGCGAGATCCGCGCGGCCGTCGGCGAGCGCGTTCTCGAGTTCCTTCACGAAGAGCCCCTTGCCGCCGACCTTCGACAGCGTGCGATCGAGAATTTGATCGCCGCGCGTCGTCATCCCGAGGATTTTCACGTCGCAAGCTGGATATAATTTGCGCAGCGCATCACGCACATGCTCGGCTTGCCACATGGCGAGGCGGCTCTCGCGCGACGCGATCGTCAGCGTCGCGGGCAGCTCGGCCGAAAGAGTCTCGGTGTTCATTGCAAGGACATCGCAGGACGGGATTGGGAACAGACTATGGTAGCACGCGCGCCTCGCGCTTCCGCCCGCCGGGCGGCCAGCGCGAGCCGCCCGCACGGTCTGCGTCAAGGTCCCGAACGGTCGTTCGGTTCGAGGTGGAATCCGGCATCCGCGTCAGGGTCCGGTCCGCAGTCGTCGCGTCGCTCTCCGCGTCGCCCGGTTTCGTCGTCCGACGGGATCGCGCACGACGCGTCTCGCGCACCGTGCAGCGCACGCCGCCGCGCCGCTTGATCGCGCTCGCTGTTGCTGGACCGCAGTTCCCGTTCACTCGTGCTTTCCCAAGGAAATCAATCGTGAAGTCTTCCGGATCGGCGCGCGCGACGCGCCGCAATGCTGTCTCGTCCTCCTCCGCGCCGGCGAACGCCGATGCCCAACCCCGCCGCACACAGACGGCCCGCAAGCCGAAGGAGGCCGCCGTGCGCGCGGCCGAACCGGCGAGCGCCGCACCGGCCAGGCCGCACGGCCGCACGCGCGAGGACAAGGACCGCCCGCTCTTCGAAGACATCCGCTATCTCGGCCGCCTGCTCGGCGATGTCGTCCGCGAACAGGAAGGCGACGCCGTGTTCCACGTCGTCGAAACAATCCGCCAGACCGCCGTCAAGTTCCGCCGCGAGGACGACAGCGCCGCCGCGCAGACGCTCGAGAAGATGCTGCGCAAGCTCACGCCCGAGCAGACGGTGAGCGTCGTGCGCGCGTTCAGCTATTTCTCGCATCTCGCGAACATCGCCGAGGACCGCCATCACAACCGCCGCCGCCGGATCCACGCGCTCGCGGGCTCCACGCCGCAGGCGGGCACCGTCGCGTACGCGCTCGACAAGCTGAAGGAAGCGGGCGACGCGTCGTCGAAGGTGATCAAGCAGTTCTTCGAAGGCGCGCTCATCGTGCCCGTGCTGACCGCGCACCCGACCGAGGTGCAGCGCAAGAGCATTCTCGACGCGCAGCACGACATCGCGCGCCTGCTGGCCGAGCGCGACCAGCCGCTGACCGCGCGCGAGCTCGCGCACAACGAGGCGCTGTTGCGCGCGCGCGTGACGACGCTCTGGCAGACCCGGATGCTGCGCGACGCGCGCTTGACGGTCGCCGACGAGATCGAGAACGCGCTGTCGTACTACCGCGCGACGTTCCTCGACGAGCTGCCCGCGCTCTACGCGGACATCGAGGAAGCGCTCGCCGAGCACGGCCTGCCCGCGCGCGTGCCCGCGTTCTTCCAGATGGGAAGCTGGATCGGCGGCGACCGCGACGGCAACCCGAACGTCACCGCAGCGACGCTCGACGAAGCGATCAACCGCCAGGCCGCGGTGATCTTCGAGCATTACCTCGAGCAGGTGCACAAGCTCGGCGCCGAGCTCTCCGTGTCGAACCTGCTCGTCGGGGCGAGCGACGCGCTGAAGGCGCTCGCGGCCGCGTCGCCGGACCAGTCGCCGCACCGCGTCGACGAGCCGTATCGCCGCGCGCTGATCGGCGTCTACACGCGGCTTGCGGCGAGCGCGCGCGTGCGGCTCGGCGAAGGCGCGGTGCCGGTGCGCAGCGCGGGCCGCGGCGCCGCGCCCGTGCGCGCGACGCCGTATGCGGACGCCGAGGAATTCGCCGCCGACCTGCGCGTGCTGACGGATTCGCTCGCGCTGCATCACGGCGAATCGCTCGCGACGCCGCGCCTCGCGCCGCTCATGCGCGCGGCCGAGGTGTTCGGCTTCCATCTCGCGAGCATCGACTTGCGGCAAAGCTCGGACATTCACGAAGCGGTGATCGCCGAGCTGCTCGCGCGCGGCGGCGTCGAACCCGACTACGCGGCGCTGGCCGAAGCGGACAAGCTGCGCGTGCTGCTCGCGGCGCTCGCCGATCCGCGGCCGCTGCGCTCGCCGTATCTCGACTACTCGGATCTCGCGAAGAGCGAGCTCGGCGTGCTCGAGCGCGCGCACGCGATCCGCGCGCAGTTCGGTCCGCGCGCGGTGCGCAACTACATCATTTCGCACACCGAGACGGTGAGCGACCTCGTCGAAGTGCTGCTGCTGCAAAAGGAAACGGGCCTCTTCGAAGGCACGCTCGGCACGCCGCACGCGAATGCGCGCAACGGCCTGATGGCGATCCCGCTCTTCGAAACGATCGCCGACTTGCGCAACGCGCCCGACATCATGCGCGAGTTCTTCGCGCTGCCGGGCGTCGGCGAGCTGGTCGCACACCAGGGGCACGAGCAGGAAGTGATGCTCGGCTATTCGGACAGCAACAAGGACGGCGGCTTCCTCACGTCGAACTGGGAGCTCTACCGTGCGGAACTGGCGCTCGTCGATCTGTTCAGCGAGCGCGGGATCAAGCTGCGCCTCTTCCACGGCCGCGGCGGCACGGTCGGCCGCGGCGGCGGCCCGACCTACCAGGCGATCCTGTCGCAGCCGCCCGGCACGGTGAACGGTCAGATCCGCCTGACCGAGCAGGGCGAAGTGATCGCGAGCAAGTTCGCGAATCCGGAAATCGGCCGGCGCAACCTCGAGACGGTGGTCGCCGCGACGCTCGAGGCGACGCTCCTGCCGCATCGCAACGCGCCGAAGCAGTTGCCCGCGTTCGAGGCTGCGATGCACGCGCTGTCCGACGCCGCGATGGCCTCGTACCGCGCGCTCGTCTACGAGACGCCCGGCTTCACCGACTACTTCTTCTCGTCGACGCCGATCGCCGAGATCGCCGAGCTGAACATCGGCAGCCGGCCCGCGTCGCGCAAGCTGCAGGATCCGAAGCACCGCAAGATCGAGGACCTGCGCGCGATTCCGTGGGGCTTCTCGTGGGGCCAGTGCCGGCTGCTGCTGACAGGCTGGTATGGCTTTGGCAGTGCGGTCGCCGCATTTCTCGACGGCGCGAAGGACGCCGCCGAGCGCGCGAAGCGGGTCGCGCTGCTGAAGAAGATGAACAAGACCTGGCCGTTCTTCGCTCATCTGCTGTCGAACATGGACATGGTGCTCGCGAAGACGGATCTCGCGGTCGCGTCGCGCTACGCGCAGCTCGTTTCCGACAAGAAGCTGCGCAAGCACGTGTTCGAGCGGATCGTCGCCGAATGGCACCGCACGTCGGACGCGCTCGCCGAAATCACCGGCAACGACGCGCGGCTCGCCGCGAATCCGCTCCTCGCGCGCTCGATCAAGAACCGTTTCCCGTATCTCGATCCGCTCAACCACTTGCAGGTCGAGCTGATCAAGCGGCACCGCTCGGGCGACACGAACGCGCGCCTGCGGCGCGGGATCCATTTGACGATCAACGGGATCGCGGCCGGCCTGCGCAATACGGGCTGAGCGATGGGGCGTCGCGTGCGGCGCTGCCGCGTCGCGCGCGACGCGCTTGCGCTTGCGTCGAAGCAATGACGGCCGTGCGTGTTGCACGGCCGTTTTCTTTTTTCCGAAGCGATCGCGAAGGCGCTTCGATTTGAACCGAGAGCCGCGCGGCTTGGCGTCCCGGCGTCCGCCCCAGTATCGCCCCGCCGCGTCAACGCGCGTCGATCATCATCGCATCGAGCTCGAACGAGCCGTCCGGCTGCACATCGAAGTACGCGCGCACCTCGTCGGGCGCGCCCGCCCACAGCGCGCGGATCGCGTTCGCGCGCACGTCCGGCGTCCTCATCCGCGCGACCCAGCCCTCGAACGCGATCGGCAGGCGCCAGCGCTCGCGCACCTGCGCGGCAAAGCCCGCCGCGGCGAAGAATGCGAGCCACTCGTCTGCGCGATAGTCGCGCACGTGCGACGCGTCGCGCAACACCTCGACCGCCTGCAAATGCGTGTCGACGAGCGGATGATCGGCGCCCGCGATGTCGACGAACAGCACGCGGCCGCCCGGCTTCAGCACGCGGCGCGCCTCGGCGAGCGCGCGCGGCACGTCGTGCCAGTGGTGCGCGCTCATCCGGCTGACGATCCAGTCGAACGACGCGTCGGCGAACGGCAGCCGCTCGGCCGCACCCTGCTCGACCCGCACGCCCGCGAGGCCG
The DNA here is from genome assembly GCF_001522845.1 of Burkholderia sp. BDU5. Taxonomy (NCBI): domain Bacteria; kingdom Pseudomonadati; phylum Pseudomonadota; class Betaproteobacteria; order Burkholderiales; family Burkholderiaceae; genus Burkholderia; species Burkholderia sp. BDU5. The sequence goes on from NZ_LOWC01000009.1 coordinate 52,213, forward strand.
CGCTCGCGCGCCGCGGCTTCGACCGTCGCGAGCATCCGCGGCGCGAGATCGTACGCAACCACCTCCTTCGCACCGCCGCGCGCGGCGGCGAAGCTCGCGTGGCCCGCGCCGCAGCCGAGATCCAGCACGCGCGCGTCGGGCGTCGCGCCGATCCCGGTGGCGAGCGTGTCGAGATCGGCGCCCGTCGCATGGACGGCGCTCGTCAAATAGGCGGACGCGGCCGTGCCGAACGCGTCGGCGACCTGATCGTGATGCTTCATGGGCTGACTCCTTGTCGCGTGGGGATCGGAGACGGCCGGCCGACTGCATCGGCCGCCTTGAGCCGCTACAATAGAGTCCGATTGGTACCGGTACAAGCCAAGCAATTATCCTGGTATCCGCTCCACCAGCCAGCCGGCCGGCCGGAGCCCATTTTCCGTTCTTCGTCCCCACGCGCATCGCCAGACCAGACCCACATGAGCCGCCCGCCCGCCCCTCCGTCTCTCGACTCCACGCCGGCCCGCGCGCTCGGCGAGTTCATCCGCGCGCACCGCGAACGGCTGTCGCCGGAGGCGGTCGGCCTGCCGCCCGGCCCGCGGCGCAGGACGCCCGGACTGCGGCGGGAGGAGGTCGCGCAGCTGTGCGGCGTGAGTCCGACCTGGTACACGTGGATCGAGCAAGGCCGCGAAGTGTCGGCGTCGGCCGACGCGCTCGCGCGAATCGCGGTCGCGCTGCGGCTGTCGCGCGCCGAGCGCGCGTATCTGTTCGAGCTCGCCGCGCAGCGCGACCCGGCCGAGCCCGAGTTCGCGGCGACCGATGTGCCGGCGACGCTCGTCGCGGCTGTGAAGCTCATCGCGACGCCCGCGTACGTGCTCGACCGCCAGTGGAACGCGCTCGCGTGGAACGACGCGGCGGCCGCGCTCTTCGCCGGCTGGCTCGACGGCGAGCGCGACGATCGCAACCTGCTGCGCTTCACGTTCACGTCGCCCGCCGCCCGCACGCTGATCGTCGATTGGGAGACGCGCGCGCGGCGGCTCGTCGCCGAATTCCGCGCCGACACGATCCGTCATCTGAACGACGCGCCCACTCGCACGCTGATCGATTCGCTGCTCGCCGAAAGCGACGCGTTCGCGCATTACTGGGCGTCGCAGGACGTCGGCGAGCGCGAAGGCGGCGAGCGCGCGTTCGACCATCCCCGCGAAGGCCGCGTCGTCTATCAGCAGATGACGCTCAAGCCCGCGCACCGCGAAGACCTGAAGTTCGTCGTGCTGGTTCGCGAAGGCGCATGACCGCGGGAGCGCGCGTCTGCGTTCGCATGTGCATACGCGTGCGAAACGCGGCGATGCCGCGTCAGAACGTGATCGTCGCGGTGATCGTGTCGTTGTAGGTGCCGGCGCTCGCGGGCACGGCCGTCGTGCCGTCAACGGTCGATCTGTACGTAAACGGCGTGCGCCAGTTCAGCGGCGACGTGCCGAGCGACCCGTTCGTCATCAACAGCGGGGCGGGCATCACGGGCGCGAGCAATGCGACCGTCGTCACGCGCGACGCGCTCGGGCGCACGATCGCGACGTCGCTGCCGCTTTACATCGGCACGGGAATGCTCGCTCCCGGCCCCGCGAGCTACTCGGTCGAGGCGGGCTTCCTGCGGCGCGCGTGGGGCCCGCGCTCGTTCGACTACACGCGCCGCCCGGCCGTCAGCGCAACCGCGCGCTACGGCGCGAGCGACCGCCTGACCGCCCCCCGCACCAGCCGCCCGCCGCGCGAATGCTAAAATCCGCGATATCCATTCGCGGCGCGCGCCCGCGGCGCGCGCCGCTCCACTCCCTCTAAGAATCGCCATGACGTCCCAATTGCACAAAAAGGGCGAGGCCTGGTCGGCCCGCTTTTCGGAACCGATGTCCGAGCTCGTCAAGCGCTACACGTCGTCGGTCTTCTTCGACAAGCGGCTCGCGCTCGTCGACATTGCCGGCTCGCTCGCGCACGCGACCATGCTCGCCGCGCAGAAGATCATCAGCGCCGACGACCTCGCCGCGATCGAGCGCGGAATGGCGCAGATCCACGGCGAGATCGAGCGCGGCGAATTCGAATGGCAGCTCGATCTCGAAGACGTCCACCTGAACGTCGAGGCGCGCCTGACCGCGCTGATCGGCGATGCCGGCAAGCGCCTGCACACGGGCCGCTCGCGCAACGACCAGGTCGCGACCGACATCCGCCTGTGGCTGCGCGGCGAGATCGACCGGATCGGCGGCCTCCTGAACGACCTGCGCGGCGCGCTGATCGACCTTGCGGAACAGAACGCGGACACGATCCTGCCGGGCTTCACGCATCTGCAGGTCGCGCAGCCCGTCACGTTCGGCCATCATCTGCTCGCGTACGTCGAGATGTTCTCGCGCGACGCCGAGCGCATGCGCGACTGCCGCACCCGCGTGAATCGCCTGCCGCTCGGCGCGGCGGCGCTCGCGGGCACGAGCTATCCGATCGACCGCCACGCGGTCGCGAAGACGCTCGGCTTCGACGGCATCTGCGCGAACTCGCTCGACGCCGTGTCCGATCGCGATTTCGCGATCGAATTCACGGCGGCGTCCGCGCTGATCATGACGCACGTGTCGCGCTTCTCGGAAGAGCTCGTGCTGTGGATGAGCCCGCGCGTCGGCTTCATCGACATCGCCGACCGCTTCTGCACCGGTTCGTCGATCATGCCGCAGAAGAAGAACCCGGACGTGCCCGAGCTCGCGCGCGGCAAGACGGGCCGCGTAAACGGCCACTTGATGGCGCTCCTCACGCTGATGAAGGGCCAGCCGCTCGCGTACAACAAGGACAACCAGGAAGACAAGGAGCCCCTCTTCGACACGGTCGACACGGTCGCCGACACGCTGCGGATCTTCGCGGAGATGGTCGCCGGCATCACGGTGAAGCCGCAGGCGATGCGCGCCGCGGCGCTGCAGGGCTTCTCGACCGCGACCGATCTCGCCGACTATCTGGTGAAGCGCGGGCTGCCGTTCCGCGACGCGCACGAGGCGGTCGCGCACGCGGTGAAGGTTTGCGACGTGCGCGGCTGCGATCTCGCGGACCTGACGCTCGACGAGATGAAGCAGGAGCTGCCGAACGTCGCGCACCTGATCGGCGACGACGTATTCGACTACCTGACGCTCGAAGGCTCCGTCGCGAGCCGCAACCATCCGGGCGGCACGGCGCCGGACCAGGTGCGCGCGGCGGTGAAGGCGGCGCGCGCGGCGCTCGCCAAGTAAGCGGGCATGCACGTGGCGGACACCGCGCGGTGTCCGCTTTTGCATCCGCGGCGCAATCCGCGGTGCGATCTGCAGTACGACTCGCGGCGCGATACGCGCCCGGCTGCGGTGCCCGCAAGCGGCTCATCGCCGCCGTGCACGGATTCCACGAAGCCGGGCACGTGATGCGCGACGCGACGCGCGGCGATCACCGAAACGGCGCGCATCGCTTCCGGGCTCGCGCAAGCGCGGCGCGCGCCGGCACCGCCGCTCGAACGCGCGATAGCTCCGCGCCGGCGGCCCACGCATCGATTCACGGACGGAACGGAACCCATGTTCTCAGCGGCAATCTTCGATATGGACGGCCTGCTCGTCGACTCCGAGCGGACCATCATGAACACGTGGATCGACGTTGCGCGCGCTCACGGCGTCGCGCTGTCCTCCGCCGATTACCTGCAGATCGTCGGCCGCTCGTTTCGGGAAGGCCAGACGGTTCTCGCCGGACTGCTCGGCGACGACGCGTTCCGCTCGGTGTCCGCGCAGGTGCGCGAGCAGCTCGCCGCGCCGCTGCCCCATCCGAAATTTCCGCTGAAGACAGGCGCGCATGCGCTGCTGAGCACGCTCGCCCGTGCCGGCATTCCGTGCGCGGTCGCGTCGTCGTCCGCGCGCGACGTGATTCGCACGCGGCTTCACGCGGTCGGCGTACTGGAATTTTTCGCCGCGATCGCGGGCGGCGACGAAGTGGAACGCGGCAAGCCCGATCCGGCCGTCTACCGGCTCGCGGCCGAGCGGCTGAACTTGCCGGCGCCCGCGTGCGTCGCGTTCGAGGACAGCGATTTCGGCGCACTCGCCGCGACGCGCGCGGGCGCATCCGTCGTCACCGTGCCTGACCTGAAGGCGCCGACGCCCGAGATCGTCGCGCTGAGCCTGCGTGTGCTCGCTTCGCTCGACGACGCGGTCGCACTCGTGCCGGCGTGGTTCGGGCCGCGCGCCGCACAGCTCACGTGAGTCGGCGCGGCGCCCGCCGCACGAGTACGGGCGTTCGAAGACAATCGCAAGAACGCGCGGGCGGCATCCGAGGAAAATCGATGCCGCCCGCGCAAGACATGAGCACCGGCGCGCAAAGCGCCCGCACGGCGCTCAACGATTGTTGACCGTCTCCGAGAACCGCTTGAGCATCGCGACGCGCGCACCGATCAGATCGACCCGTTCATCCTCGCTGATGAGCGGCGTCATCGCGTCGCGAAACGCCGCCCACTCGCGCTGCGCCTGCACGAGCGCCGGCAGCGAAGCCGCGGGCATCCGCGACTGCAATTTCGCGTAATAGCGGTTCATGTCGAAGAGCGCGTGCTCGCACGCCGCATCGCGCATGCAAGGCCGCACGCGATGCACCGCGCCCTTGCCGCCGCCCGGCTGCGCATAGCGGTCGGCCGCGCCGCGCAGTGCGCGCGCGCGATCGCGCACCGGCTGCAGCCGCATGTCGGCGCTCGCCATCGCGTACATCGTCCCCTGCGTCGTCTCGTAGACCGCGCGCACCAGATGCGCTTCGTCCTTGCGCCACGCGAGCCAGCGGCGCTGGCTCTCCTGCCAGCCGCGCCGCGCATCGGCGGGCGCCGCCTTCTGCAACCGCTGGTACGCGGCGTCGACTTCAGCGAGCCACTGCTGCCGCGCCTCGTCCATGCACTGGATCTGGCCGACGGTCGACGAGCGGTCGCGCCGCGCGAGACACTGGCGCATCGCGACGTCGATCGGATCGGCCGCCGCGACCTCGGCATGCGCCGCGCCCGCCGCCAGCCAGGCGGCCAGCGCGACGGCGGCGAAGCGCACGAGCGTCTTCCGGACTTCGATCATCGTCAGCCGCGCACGCAGTCGACGTAGTACTCGGTGCGGCCGTTCATCTCTTCCGCGACGAGACCGTGGATGTCCGTATGGAAGCCCGGGAAGCGCTCGTTGAAATCGCGCGCGAACCGCAGGTAGTTGACGATCGTCTTGTTGAAGCGCTCGCCCGGGATCAGCAGCGGAATGCCCGGCGGATACGGCGTCAGCAGGATGCTCGTCACACGGCCTTCGAGCTCGTCGAGCGGCACGCGGTCGATCTCGCGGTGCGCGAGCTTCGCGAACGCGTCGGACGGCTTCATCGCCGGCTCCATGTTCGACAGGTACATCTCGGTCGTGAGACGCGCGATGTCGTTCGCGCGATACACGTCGTGGATCTGCGTGCACAGGTCGCGCAAGCCGACGCGCTCGTAGATCGGGAACTGCGCGACGAACTCCGGCAGCACGCGCCAGAGCGGCTGGTTGTTGTCGTAGTCGTCCTTGAACTGCTGCAGCTCGGTGACCATCGAGTTCCAGCGGCCCTTCGTGATGCCGATCGTGAACATGATGAAGAACGAATACAGGCCCGTCTTCTCGACGATGATCCCGTGCTCGGCCAGGTACTTCGTGACGATCGCGGCCGGAATGCCGGTCTCGCCGAACTCGCCGTCGACGTCGAGCCCCGGCGTGATGATCGTCGCCTTGATCGGATCGAGCATGTTGAAGCCTTCCGCGAGCGGGCCGAAGCCGTGCCAGCGGTCGTTCGGCTTCAGCAGCCAGTCCGCGCGCGAGCCGATGCCTTCGTCCGACAGGTTGTCCGGGCCCCATACGCTGAAGAACCAGTCGTCGCCGTACTCGGCGTCGACCTTGCGCATCGCGCGGCGGAAGTCGATCGCCTCGGCGATCGATTCCTCGACGAGCGCGGTGCCGCCCGGCGGCTCCATCATCGCGGCCGCGACGTCGCACGACGCGATGATCGCGTACTGCGGGCTCGTCGACGTGTGCATCAGGTACGCCTCGTTGAAGCGATGGCGGTCGAACGTGCGGTTCTCCGAATCCTGCACGACGATCTGCGAAGCCTGCGAGATGCCCGCGAGCAGCTTGTGCGTCGAGTGCGTTGCGAACACGAGCGCGCCGGTGCGCGGCCGGCCCGCGCCGATCGCGTGCATGTCCTGGTAGAACGGATGGAACTCCGCGTGCGGCAGCCACGCCTCGTCGAAGTGCAGCGTGTCGAGCAAATCGCCGAGCAAGTCCTTGATCTGCTCGACGTTGTAGACGACGCCGTCGTACGTGCTCTGCGTGATCGTCAGGATCCGCGGCTTCAGGTTCGGGTTCTTCTTCAGCGCCTCGCGCGCGAACGGATTCGCCTCGATCTTCTTGCGGATGTTCTCCGGCTTGAACTCGTCGCGCGGGATCGGCCCGATGATGCCGAAGTGATTGCGCGTCGGCGTGAGGAACACGGGGATCGCGTGCGTCATCGTGATCGCGTGCAGGATCGACTTGTGGCAGTTGCGGTCGACGAGCACGATGTCGCCCGGCGCGACGGTCGCGTGCCAGACGATCTTGTTAGACGTCGACGTGCCGTTCGTCACGAAGAACAGGTGATCGGCGCTGAAGATCCGCGCGGCGTTGCGCTCGGATGCGGCCACGGGGCCCGTATGGTCGAGCAGCTGGCCGAGCTCGTCGACCGCGTTGCAGACGTCCGCACGCAGCATGTTCTCGCCGAAGAACTGGTGAAACATCTGGCCGAGCGGGTTCTTCAGGAACGCGACGCCGCCCGAGTGGCCCGGGCAGTGCCACGAATACGAGCCTTCGTCCGCGTACTTGACGAGCTCCTTGAAGAACGGCGGCGCGAGCGAATCGAGGTAGACCTTCGCTTCGCGGATGATGTGGCGCGCGACGAACTCCGGCGTGTCCTCGAACATGTGGATGAAGCCGTGCAGCTCGCGCAGGATGTCGTTCGGCAGGTGGCGCGACGTGCGCGTCTCGCCGTACAGGAAGATCGGGATGTCCGCGTTGCGGCGGCGCACTTCGGTGACGAACGCGCGCAGTTCGATGATCGCGGTCGCGAGTTCGGGCAGTTCGCCGTCCGGGCCGGTTTCGCCGAGCATGAGTTCGTCGTCGTCGATCGACAGGATGAAGCACGACGCGCGGCTCGACTGCTGCGCGAACGACGTCAGATCGCCGTAGCTCGTCAAGCCGAGGACTTCGACGCCCTCCTTCTCGATCGCTTCGGCAAGCGCCCGGATGCCGGAGCCCGAGATGTTCTCGGAGCGGAAATCTTCGTCGATGATGACGACGGGAAAACGAAACTTCATGGGCGATTCTCCAAAAAGAACGACCGCGGCGCGAGACGCGCAGCGGTCACCCGGAAACTGGCCGGTGTTCCGATATGCAACCAGATCAGGTTTTCGGCAGCGTGACACCGCGCTGTCCCTGGTACTTGCCGCCGCGATCCGCGTACGACACGTCGCACACCTCGTCGCTCTCGAAGAAGAGGACCTGGGCGACGCCTTCGTTCGCGTAGATCTTCGCGGGCAGCGGCGTGGTGTTCGAGAATTCGAGCGTCACGTAGCCTTCCCATTCGGGCTCGAACGGCGTCACGTTGACGATGATCCCGCAGCGCGCGTACGTCGACTTGCCGAGGCACACGGTCAGCACGGTGCGCGGAATGCGGAAGTACTCGACGGTGCGCGCGAGCGCGAACGAGTTCGGCGGGATGATGCACACATCGCCCTTGAAATCGACGAACGAGCCTTCGTCGAAGTTCTTCGGATCGACGATCGTCGAATTGATGTTCGTGAAGATCTTGAATTCGTCCGCGCAGCGAATGTCGTAGCCGTAGCTCGACGTGCCGTAGCTGACGATCTTGCGGCCGTCTTCGGCGGTGCGAACCTGATCGGGCACGAACGGCTCGATCATCTTGTGCTCTTCGGCCATGCGCCGGATCCACTTGTCGGACTTGATGCTCATAAAAAGGCGCCGGAAAACGCTGCGTGTCTGGATGGATGCCGCCGAACGGTCCGGCGGCCATGAAAGGCGCACATTTTACGCGATCGGGAACGGACCGGCCCGCGTCATTGCCGCACGACGCCGCACGCGAGCGCAGGCCCCGCGCCGTGCTGCGGGAACGCCGGATCGCTCGGGTCGCGGTGGACGAGCACCGAGCGGCCGAGCACCGAGCGCACGCCGTCGAGCGCGACGTCGGGCGCGACGATGAAGCCCGCCGCGACGCCGTTCGCATCCGCGTGGATGTTGCCGAGATCGCCGCCGACGCGCGCGCCCGCGCGCAGGCGGTCCGCCGCGGGCGCGAACACGGCGCCCGCGCTCGAGCCGTCGGCGGCGTTGCAGTCGCCGCGCTCGTGGACCTGCAGCGCGTGATCGCTGTTGGGCGGCAGGCCCGCGAAGTTGTACGTGACCTGCACGCCGTCCGGACGTTCGGCAAGCGTCACCGTACCGCGCGCCTGGCTGCCGACCGTCGGCTGGAGCAGCGCGTCAGCGCGCTTTTCGTGTTGCGATGCAAACGTGGTGCAGCCGGCCAGGAGGCCGATGGCGGCCAGGACAAGCGGCGCATGGCGCGCGAACCAGCCCGGCACGCCGTCGAGTCGTCGTTTCATGCGATCCTCATGCCGGGCGGAACGCTCGGACGAGCGCCCGCCGGGCCGGTAAAGGGACCTTCGGGAAAGTCGTCATGATACCGTGACTCGCCGCGCCGCAAACACCGTCCGACGCGGCCCTGACGGGGATTTTACGTATTTTGAACAACGATCGTCGGAAACTTCGACGACATGTCCCTCGCACGCTCGGCGATCGCGATCGCGACGCCCCGCGCGATCGCGCGGTAGCGCTCGGCGAGCTTGCCGCCCGGGTCCGCGGCGACGGTCGGCGCGCCGCTGTCCGCCTGCTCGCGAATCCGGATGTCGAGCGGCAGGCTGCCGAGCACGGTCACGCCGTACTCCTTCGCCATCCGCTCGGCGCCGCCCGCGCCGAAGATGTGCTCCTCGTGCCCGCAGTTCGAGCACACGTGGATGCTCATGTTCTCGACGATGCCGAGAATCGGGATGTTCACCTTCTCGAACATCTTGAGCCCCTTCTTCGCGTCGAGGAGCGCGATGTCCTGCGGTGTCGTGACGATCACGGCGCCCGTCACCGGCACGCGCTGCGCGAGCGTCAGTTGGATGTCGCCCGTGCCGGGCGGCATGTCGACGATCAGATAGTCGAGCGCGTGCCAGTTGGTCTGACGCAGCAGCTGCTCGAGCGCCGACGTCGCCATCGGGCCGCGCCACACCATCGGATTGTCCTCGCCGACCAAAAAGCCGATCGAGTTCGCCTGCAAACCGTGGCCGACGAGCGGATTCATCGACTTGTTGTCGGGCGACTCCGGCCGGTCGTGGATGCCGAGCATCGTCGGCAGCGACGGGCCGTAGATGTCGGCGTCGAGGATGCCGACCGACGCGCCTTCGGCCGCGAGCGCGAGCGCGAGATTCACGGCCGTCGTGCTCTTGCCGACGCCGCCCTTGCCCGATGCGACCGCGACGATGTTCTTCACGTTCGGCAGCAGCTGCACGCCGCGCTGCACCGCATGCGCGGCGATCTCCTGCGACACCTCGACGCGCGCCTCGCGCACGCCCGGCACCGCGGCGAGCGCCGCGTCGACGCGCGCGCGCGCGTCGACGAACTGGCTCCTCGCCGGATAGCCGAGCACGACGTCGGCCGAAACGGCGTCGCCGTCGATCGTCACGTTGCGAATGCCGCGGTGCGCCGCGTACGGGCGGCCGGTGTTCGGGTCGACGACTGCCGCGAGTGCGGCGTCGACGAGCGCCCTGTCGATACTCATCGAAACTCCGTGGGAACGTCGCTCAAAATCGCCCATAAGGTCAATAATCTTCAAATATCCGGGCGAAAAGCGAGAAAAGTGAAAGAATTTATTGCACGCCATTGCGTAAAGCCGACTTGCGGCGCAATCTTCGCGGGCGGCGCGCTTCGGGGCCACATCGGGGCCATACCGCCTATATTGTAGAGGCTGGGGCGCGCTTGGTCCGAACAGCCATCCTGGCAAACGGGGCTTGTCGCATCGGCGGCAGGCTCCGCGGCCGGGTGCCGGACGGATCGAGGCGCTCGCGCGTCCGCACGCCGGCGCGCGGGTCCCCCCGCCGAAAGAGCAGTTCTTTTTTGTTCTTGTCGAGTCACTCAAGAGAGGAAACCAAGATGAATACCAAAATCGCGACGCGCTTGTCCGTTTTCGCTCTCGCCGGCGCCCTGCTGGCGGGTTGCGCGACCCCGCAAGGAACCAACACGGCAGTCGGCACGGGCACGGGCGCCGCGCTCGGCGCAGGCATCGGCGCGCTGGCTGGCGGCGGCAAGGGCGCGGCGATCGGCGCCGGCGTCGGCGCACTCGTCGGCGGCGTGACGGGCTACAACTGGCAAGCGATCAAGAACAAGCTCGCGCCGTCCGCGCAGCAGACGGGCACGCAGGTCACCGAGCAGCCGGACGGCTCGCTCAAGCTGAACGTGCCGAGTTCGGTCACGTTCGCGACCAACCAGTACGCGGTCACGCCGGCGTTCACGCCGCTCTTGAACGACCTCGCGTCGACGCTGAACCAGAACCCGCAGATCACCGCATCCGTCGTCGGCTACACCGACAGCACGGGCTCGGCGGCGCACAACCAGACGCTGTCGCAAAATCGCGCGCAGAGCGTCGTGAACGCGCTGTCGCAACGCGGCGTCACGGGTGGCCGTCTGTCGGCGCAAGGCATGGGCGCATCGAACCCGATCGCCGACAACGCAACGGAAGCCGGCCGCGCGCAGAACCGCCGCGTCGAGATCTACCTGCGCGCTCCGCAAGCGGCGCAGTAAATCCGACTGCTGGAGAATGGCGTGCCGAGCCCCGCCGGACAAGGCTTTCGAGGCCGCTTGTAACAACTCGAAAAAAATTTCGAACTTCTTGCGAGCGGCGGAGTCTGTCTTTACGGTACGTGACGGTGCTGCCGGCGCGTCACCATTCTCCTCTTGTCGTTGTTGCTCCGGGGCCACATCCGCCCCGGTTTTTTTTGCCCGCGCGACGCCGTTCTGCGTCGCAACATCCGACCTGCCGGCTCCGCCGTCGCCGCACATCGCTCAGCCGACGCAAACATAGCCGCTTTACCAAGAGCTTTCAATTCAAAAATATTACGGCGCGTGACGCTCCGCGCGCGCGCCGGCGAGCGCCGCATCGCAACCCCGCTCGACAGGCGCAACCGCGCGCCGTCCGCCCGTACTTCGGCTGGCGGCCGCCCTGCTAGAATCGCAGCTTCCCTACGATTTTCCGCAAGCAGTCCCTTCAGAGACCCTATGTCCGCATCCGACCTCACCTCCGTGCAGGCCGGCGCGCCGCAAGGCCGCCGCCAGATCCTCGTCACGTCCGCGCTGCCCTATGCGAACGGGCAGATTCACATCGGCCACCTGGTCGAGTACATCCAGACCGACGTCTGGGTGCGGACGATGCGAATGCACGGCCACGAGATCTACTACATCGGCGCGGACGACACGCACGGCACGCCCGTCATGCTGCGCGCCGAGCAGGAAAGCGTGACGCCGAAGCAGTTGATCGAGCGCGTGTGGCGAGAACACAAGCGCGACTTCGACAGCTTCGGGGTCTCGTTCGACAACTTCTATACGACGGACTCCGATGAAAACCGCGTGCTGAGCGAGAAGATCTACCTCGCGCTGAAGAACGCCGGCTTCATCGCCGAGCGCGAGATCGAGCAGGCTTACGATCCCGTCAAGGAAATGTTCCTGCCGGACCGCTTCATCAAGGGCGAGTGCCCGAAATGCCACGCGAAAGACCAGTACGGCGACAGTTGCGAAGTGTGCGGCACGACGTACCAGCCGACGGATCTCGTCAATCCGTACTCGGTCGTGTCGGGCGCGACGCCCGTGCGCAAGACGTCGACGCACTACTTCTTCCGGCTGTCCGACCCGCGCTGCGAGGCATTCCTGCGCGAATGGGTGAGCGGCCTCGCGCAGCCCGAAGCGACCAACAAGATGCGCGAATGGCTCGGCGACGCGGGCGAGGCGAAGCTCGCCGATTGGGACATCTCGCGCGACGCGCCCTACTTCGGCTTCGAGATCCCCGGCGCGCCCGGCAAGTATTTCTACGTGTGGCTCGATGCGCCCGTCGGCTACTACGCGAGCTTCAAGAACCTGTGCGAGCAGCGCGGCATCGATTTCGACGCGTGGATCAAGAAGGACTCGACGACCGAGCAGTATCACTTCATCGGCAAGGACATCCTGTACTTCCACACGCTGTTCTGGCCCGCGATGCTCGAGTTCTCGGACCATCGCACGCCGACCAACGTATTCGCGCACGGCTTTCTGACGGTCGACGGCGCGAAGATGTCGAAGTCGCGCGGCACCTTCATCACCGCGCAGAGCTACATCGACACGGGCCTCAACCCTGAATGGCTGCGCTACTACTTCGCCGCGAAGCTCAACGCGACGATGGAAGACATCGACCTGAACCTCGAGGACTTCCAGGCGCGCGTGAACAGCGACCTCGTCGGCAAGTACGTGAACATCGCGAGCCGCGCGGCGGGTTTCCTGATCAAGCGCTTCGACGGCCGCGTGCAGGACAGCGCAATGAACCATCCGCTCCTCGCGGCGCTGCGCGATGCGATCCCGCAGATCGCCGCGCACTACGAAGCGCGCGAGTACGGCCGCGCGCTGCGCCAGACGATGGAGCTCGCCGACGAGGTCAACGGCTACGTCGACACGGCGAAGCCGTGGGAGCTCGCGAAGGACCCGGCGAACGCGGCCGCGCTGCACGAAACCTGCAGCGTGAGCCTCGAGGCATTCCGCCTGCTGTCGCTCGCGCTGAAGCCCGTGCTGCCGCGCGTCTCGGAGGGCGTCGAAGCGTTCTTCGGCGTCGCGCCGCTCGCGTGGGCCGACGCGAACAAGCCGCTGTCGTCCGAGCAGCCGATCCGCGCGTATCAGCACCTGATGACCCGCGTCGATCCGAAGCAGCTCGACGCGCTCCTCGCCGCGAACCGCGGCTCGCTTCAGGGCGCCGCCGCGGCGGCAGCCGATGCGGGCGCGGCGGGCGGCAACGGCGCGAAGAATGCGAAGCGCGTGAAGGATGCGAAAGCCGCGCCCGCCACCGACGACGCAGTGCCGATCATCGCGATCGACGACTTCGCGAAGATCGATCTGCGCATCGCGAAGATCGTCGCGTGCGAAGCCGTCGATGGCTCCGACAAGCTGCTGCGGCTCACGCTCGACGTCGGCGAGAAGAAGACCCGCAACGTGTTCTCCGGGATCAAGTCGGCGTACCAGCCGGAGGATCTCGTCGGCAAGCTGACGGTGATGATCGCGAACCTAGCGCCGCGCAAGATGAAGTTCGGCGTGTCCGAAGGGATGGTGCTCGCCGCGTCGGCAGCCGACGAAAAGGCCGAGCCGGGCCTCTACATCCTCGAGCCGCATAGCGGCGCGAAGCCCGGCATGCGCGTGAAGTAAGCGGCGACGCACGTCGCCGCGATGCATCCGGAGGGCCGCGACAGCGGCCCTCCGCGTTTTTGCGCAGGCGCGCGGCAATGCGCGATCACGCGCTCGCGTCACCGCGGCTTCACGCCCGTCACGAGGCTGAAGTCTCCGACGCTCGGAATCGTCTCGATCGACGTGAAGCCGGCGTCGGCGAGCATCGCCGACAGCGCGCCGATCACATGCGCGCCCGAGCCGCCGCCGACGTCGAGCATCACGCGACGCCCCCGCGTCACCACCAGCGATCGAAGCGCCGCGTGTAGTTGAGGTCAACGCCCTGGAACGTGCCGCCATACGCGGATATCGCCCAGAATCGCGTCAGGTTGATCGTCGCCTTGAACGCGTTGCTCGCCGACTGCAGCCCCTGCTCGTAGCCGAGCACGAAGCGCTCGTTGATCGCCTTCGACACGAGCACGACCTGCGGATCGGTCAGGCCGACGTCGCTGCGGCCGACCGACACTTCGTCGAGCCCGACCGTCTGCGCGACGCGCTTGCCGGTCGCGCTGCCGAGGAGCGCGAGCGCCGTCGTCATCGCATTCTGCTGGCCGAGGTTGTTGCCCTGGTCGGTGCCGTGGCCGAACAGCAGCCACGACAGCTTTTCGTTATCGTTGACGTTCGGTTCGGACACGAGCCTGACGGCGGGCGACTGCACCGTGCCCGTCACTTGCACGCCCGCCTCGACTTCCTGATTGCGGCGCATCGCGAGAATGTTGATGCCCGGATTCGACACCGGCCCGTTGAACGTGAAGAAGCCGTTCTCGATCGAGAGCTTGCGGCCGAACGAGGTATAGGTCGAGCCTTCCGCCACGCGCACGTTGCCGACCGCGCGCAGCGGCACGCCGGGCGCGCTCATCACCGTCACCGTGCCGGCGAGCCGCAGATCCGCGCCGTGACCCTTGAAGCGGAAGTCGCGGCCGAGGCCGATGTCGATGTTCGCGCGCGGCGCGAGCGGCGGCGCGGGCTTCTCGGTCGCGGGCGCCGGCTTCGCGATCGCGGTGCCCGTCTTCGTCTCGCCGCGCTCGAGGCTGCCCGGACGCACGATCACGACATCGTCCGACAAATGCGGCGCCGCCTCCTCGGGCAGATCGAACAACGCGTGATCGACGGTGAACTTGCCGTTGATCGCGATGCCGCCGCGCGGCGTGTCGTTCTCGACAACCGCCTTGCCCGACAGCGACAGCTTGCGGTCCGGCGCCGCGAAAAGCTCGAGCTTGTCGGCGACGATGCTCGCCGTCAGGTCCGGCTCGCTGCCGTCGAGCCGCACGCGGCCGATCGCGCGCAGCGTGCCGTCGCCGCCGTGAAACTCGACTTGCTCGAACTCGACGAGGTTCTCGGTCAGCTTCACGCGGACGATCCCGTCCTTGAGCTGCACGCCCTGGTCGACGAGCGTCGCCGACAGGTTGTCGCCCGATAGCGTGCCCGACAGCTTCGGCTTCGCGGGCGTGCCCGCGACCGTCAGCTTCAGCGCGGCGCGCCCGTCGAGCAGGTAGCCTGGGCCGAACAGGCCGCCCGTCGACTTCAGCGCCGGCACGTCCGCGTCGATGCGGCCCGTGAGCGGACCGTCCTCGGCGACGCCGAACACACCGTCGCGCAGCGCGAACGGCACGGCGACGCTCGCGTCGAGCGTGCCGATGCGGGTCGCCTGCGCGTGCGCGGTCGCGTTCAGCCGGTTGCCCGGCATGAACGTCGCGCGCGCCGACAGATCGCCGATGCCGAGCGACGCGACGCCGCGTCCGGTTGCGATCGTCACGTCGCCGCTCCTGCGCTTGATCTGCGCATGGCCGGCGGCGGTGTCGCCGAGCGTGACGTCCCAGTCGCCGTCGAGAATCAGATCGGTGCGCAGCGGCGAGCGGTTGCCCGTGAGTTCCGCGCGGATCTCGAGCGCGCGCGCCACCGACAGGTTCGTGATCGAGCCCGCCGTGCGCAGCTTGCCGCGCTCGAGCGCGAACGATTTCAGGTCGAGCGTCGCGCCTTCGACGGACAGCTTCGCCGCGCTCAGCGTCACGTGCCGCGCGCCCGCCGAGATCGCAAGCGGCGTGTCGAGCGAGATCGACGGCGTGCCGCGGTTCGACAGGCGCGTGACGGTGCCGTCCCAGCGCATCCCGTCGCGCGCTTCGACCACTCCGCCATTTGCTGCGACGGCGAGGTTGATCACGCGGCCTTCTGCGATGCCGACCGCGCTCGCATCGAACGTGTGCTTCGCGCGCGTGCCGTTCAGATGCGCGGACAGCGTCTTCAGGTTGATCGAGCCGAGCGCGATGTCGTTCGCGTCGGCGGTGAACACGAGCGCGCCTTTCGCGCCGTCGCGAATGTCCGCGCGGCCTTGCGCCGCGCCGATCCGGTTCGAGCCGAACACGACGCCGCTCGCCGTGTATTCGGCGACGACGTTCGGATGCGCGAACGAGCCCGTCAGCTCGCCGTTCGCGCGCACGAGGCCCGCGAGGCCGAAGCCGAGACGCTCGAGCTGCGGCGCGTCGACGGAAAAGCGCAGCCGGTCGCCGGGCGCGCCGAAGCTGCCGCGCAGGTCGACCTGGTTGCCCGCGATCGACAGGTTCGCGCTGCTCGGCAGGACCCGCGAGCCCGCCATCTGCACCGTGCCTTCGCCCGTCATCGGCAGGCCGTCGTAGACGCTGTCGCCGAGCTTGAACTGCGCTTTCGTCGAGAAGCCGGGCGCGAGCGCGCCCGTCGCCGCGAGCGTGCCGTTCACGCGCGCCGCGCCCGCGCGCGGGCCGGCCGATGTCTGCGCGATCTTCGCGTTGCCGCCGCGCTTGCCGCCCTTCGCTGGCTTCGCGCCCTTCGCGCCTTTGCCGCCGTCCGGCTTCGCGGCCGACGACGCGCCGGCCGCCGCCAGCGCGAGCGGATCGAAATCGACGAGCTTCGCCTTCAGGTCGTAGGTCGAGCGCGCGTCGTGCTCGAGCACGCCCGCGAGCTCGACGCGCCCCTTGCCCGCCGTCACGCGCGCGTCGGCGATCGTCGTCTGCTTCGCGTCGAGCTTGATCTTCGCCTTCGCGCCGAGCGCGAGCTTCGCGTCGGCGAGATCGAAGTCGATCGTCTGCGCGCCGGGCTCGAGCGCGACGCCGACGGGCCCCGCGAGCCGCATCGGCCGCAGCACGGCGACGAACGCGTTCGGATCGAGATTCGCGACCTTCAGATCGAACTTGCCGCGGCCGCTCGCGAGCGCGCCGCTGCCCGTCACGCTGCCGTCGCGGATCGTGCGCACCTCGAGCGCGCCGATGCGCTGCGCGTGCGCGTCGAGCCGCACGTTCGCGTGCGCGTCGACGAGCGGCAGCAGTTCGTCGCCGAGCGTGCCGGGCTTCGCGTTGACGATCGACACCGAGCCCGTGACGACGAACGCCTTCGGTGTCTTCGGATCGGGCGTCGCGGGCTCGAGCTGCGCGCGCACGGCGAGATCGGCGACGGGCGCGCTCGGCGACAGCGCACGCGGATTCACGTGATCGAACACGATCGATGCGCGCGTGAGCGGCACGTCGCCGAACGGCGCGGCCTCGACGTGCGCGCGGCCCGCGAGCTTCATCCCCGAAGCGTCGAGGTCCGCGGCGAGCGCTTCGAGCGAGCCCGACACGCGTGCGCGCGCATCGACCGGCTCGCCCGACAGCTTGCCCGCATAGGTCGCGCCGCCATCGATCGCGAACGGCCGCACGCCGTCGAGCCGCGCGTTCGCGGTCAGCGCGCCGAACGGCGTGTCGAGGCGCTCGATTGTCGCGTCATGGCGACGGCCGTCGCTCGCGCCGCGGAAGATCAGGTTGTCGAGCTCGGTCGTCGAGCCGGCTTCGTGGATCAGCAGCTTGCCGAAGCGCAGATCCTCGATGGCGAGTTGCAGCGGCAGTTGCAGGTCCTGTGGCATGACCGTCGGCGAAGGCGGCGAAGGCGCGATGCGCACGTCGATCGAACCCGCGCGCAGCGACGCGATCGTGAAGCGCCACGGCGCACGCGTGAGCGCCCAGCGTCCGGCGACGCGATCGATCCTCACTTCGGTGCCCGAACCATCGGGGCTCGTCCACGCGAGCTGCGTTAGCCGCACGCCGGTCGCGAGCGTGCCGCCTTCGAGCGTGCCCGAAAGCCGCCCGCCGAGCAGCTTGACGGCCGCCCGCCACGCGAGCTGCGTGCCGCGCTCGGTCGTCGCGGCGGCGAAGAGCGCGCCCGCCGTCGCGACGACGAGCACGACGACGACGAGCGCCGTCCACGCGAGCACGGCGAACGCGCGCCGGCCGCGCGAGCGTCTGTTCGGCGCGGTATCGCGCGGGCCGTGGGGCGCGCCGCCGTCCGGCGCGTCGGGTGGAGTCGGGTCGGATACGTCCTTCGTCATGCCAAATGAAAAATCAGAATGCGATGCCGAGCGTCAAATACGGACGCACGCTCTTGTTCTTCAAGCCGTAAGCCAGATCGAAATTGACCGGGCCGACCGGGCTGCGCCAGCGCATGCCGACACCCGCGCCCGGATAGAACACCTTCTCGCCCCACGCGTCGGTCGCCGTGCCGATGTCGAAGAAGGTCGCTGCGCCCCAGTCGCGATTGAACCAGTGCTGGTATTCGGCCGTGCCCGTCACGAGATACTTGGTCGGCAGCACCGAGCCGTCGACCGAATTGCCGATGCTCTGATAGCCGTAGCCGCGCACCGAGTTCGAGCCGCCCGCGCGGAAGAGGAGCGACGCCGGCACGCCCGACGAGCTACCGCTCGTAAACACGCCGCCCAGCTCCGCGCGAAACACGAAGAGATCGCGCTTGCCGATCGGCATGTATTGCTGGCCGCGCGCGTAGCCGCGAATGAACGTCTGGTCGGTCAGCACGCCCTTCACCGCGAAGCCGGCTTCCGCATGGATCAGGTTGCCCGAGCGCGGGAACAGCGGATCGTCGACGTCGCGGCGCGTCCACGCCCATTGCGGGACGAGCGCGCGGCTCGTCGTCGGGCCGGCGCCGTTCTGGTCGAGCCGGTCCTGATAGAACATCAGCGAGTACGTATAGTCGATGAACTGGCCGGCGCGCGTGCGCTGCGCACCGACGCGCGCGCTGTAGATCCGCGTGCCCGACACGTTCGTGTTCGTGTACGACGCGAGGATGCTGTTGGTCCACGCGCGCGGGCCGGGCGGCATCGAAAGCTGGACCTGCCCGTACTGCTGGATCTTGTCGATCCGCCCCGACACCGACAGCGGCCACGCGGCGCCGAACGTGTCGAGATACGTGTACGAGCCCTGGATGTGCGGCCCCGTGTCGGTCGCGTAGCCGATCCCGCCGCGCACGCTGTTGTACTGATACTCGCTGACCTTCACGTGCACGGACGTGTCGAGCGGCCGCGCGACGTCGTCCGATACGTCGATCGCGACGCTCGCGTAGTACGGCGTGTTCTGCAATTGGCGCTGCAATTCGGCGATGCGCTTCGCATCGTAGATCTCGCCGGCGGACAGCGGATTCACGTTGCGCACGATCTTCTCCGGATAGCGGCGCACGCCGGACACGTCGAGCTCGCCGAGCGTAAACGTCGGCCCGCTGTCGAACGTCACGGCGAGCCTCGCCTCGCGCGTGCGCGGATCGACGCGCGCCTCCGACGCGGTGATCTTCGCGCCGAGATAGCGGCGCGCCTGCAATTGCTTGAGCGCCGCGTTCTTCGCGTCGTCCCAGCCGGACTGCGTGAACGCGTCGCCCGGCTTGAGCGAGAACGCGAGGCGCGTCGCCGTCTCCTGCTTCGGGTCCTCGCTCGCGACCGGGCCGTCGAACGTCAGATCGACGGCCGACACGACCGTCTGCGCGCCCGGCTCGACCGACACCGTCACGCGGCGCTCGCCGCCGCGCGTGCGCACGTCGGTGCGCACGACGGGCGAGAAGTAGCCAGCCGTCGCGGCAAGCTCGCGCACCTGTTGCGGCGTCGCGGTCACGAGGAATTCGAACTGATCAACACTCAAGTCCTCGCGCTTCGCGAAGCGGGCGATGTCGAGGTGCTGCTTGAGCAGGCTCTTGACCGAGCGCGGCGCGTCGATCTCGACCGCGTACTTCGCGAACGCGGGCGCCGCGAGCGCGGCCACGCAGCCGGCGAGCAGCACGCGCAAACCACGCCGCGCAAATGCGCGCCATCCGGGCGCCCGGCTCGACGCGCCGCGCGCGGCGCGCGAAAAAGCACGCTGTCGTGGTGCCCGCCCTGCCAAACAAGACCTCCGCTGTAAGAATATCGTCGGACCAACGCCGTCATTTGAACACAGTGCCGTGGGCGCAGAACGCGCTTTCGGCCACATTGCCGCACGACGATCGCGCTTTCGACGCCTTTTGCCGCCGGCTGTTCCCCGCGTTGCGGTAAAATCCCATCGATCGCATTCGCGGGCGCGCCGCGCCCGGCCCAGAACGGAAAGCCAAGCCATGCCGTACCAGTCCGACATCACGCAATTCCTGAATCAGCTGAAGCAGCAGAAGCCGACGCTCGAAGAAGAACAGCGCAAGGGCCGCTCGCTGCTGTGGGACAAGCAGCCGATCGACCTCGACGAGCGCGACACGCAGCAGCAATCGAGCGTTCGCCAGACCTCGTACGTCTACTACCAGAACTTCTGACGCCGTGAGCGCCGCCGACGAGGCCAGCGCCAGCGCGCAGCCCGAAGACGCGATCGCCGCGCCCGCAGGCGCGGATTCGACGCCCGACACGGTCGACGGCGTCGCGGCGTTCGCTCGCCTGTATGGCGAGCCGCTCTTCAAGTTGCCGCAGGACCTGTACATCCCGCCGGACGCGCTCGAAATCTTTCTCGAAACGTTCGAAGGTCCGCTCGATCTGCTGCTGTACCTGATCCGCAAGCAGAACTTCAACGTGCTCGACATCCCGATGGCGGACGTCACCGCGCAGTATCTCGGCTACGTCGATCAGATCCGTGAATCGAACCTGGAGCTCGCGGCCGAGTACCTGCTAATGGCGGCGATGCTGATCGAGATCAAGTCGCGGATGCTGCTGCCCGTGAAGAAGGCGGACACGGGCGAGGAAGCGGAGGATCCGCGCGCCGAGCTCGTGCGGCGCCTGCTCGAGTACGAGCAGATGAAACTCGCCGCGCAGCGCCTCGATCAGCTCCCGCAGCTCGGCCGCGACTTCCTGCGCGCCGAGGTGTACATCGAGCAGAGCATCACGCCGCGCTTCCCGGACGTGAACGCCGACGACCTGCGCGCCGCGTGGGCCGACGTGCTGAAGCGCGCGAAGCTCGTCCAGCATCACAGGATCTCGCGCGAGGAGCTGTCGGTGCGCGAGCACATGAGCCTCATCCTGCGCAAGCTGCAGAACGCGCGCTTCATGGAGTTCGCCGATCTATTCGACACGTCGCGCGGCATGCCCGTCGTCGTCGTCAACTTCATCGCGATGCTCGAGCTCGCGCGCGAATCGCTCGTCGAGATCACGCAGGCCGAGCCGTTCGCGCCGATCTACGTGCGGCTCGCTTATCTGCCGGCTTGAGCGGCTGCGCGCGCGAGTCCGTCGTTCGGCCGAGCGCCGGCTCTTTTTTCGAATATGGCGGCTGGTTCGGCGAGCCTTGCTCGGGCGTTTGAGCCTGGACCGGGTCGTTTCCTCTGTAGATTGCCGCTTCGGCGCATGCGCGCCGCGCGCTCGCCGGCGTCGATTGCCGCCACCGTCAACGGCGTCGGCCGTCGATACGAATCCGCGTCTCTTTGTATTGATTCGCCGATTCGCACGCGCGCCGTGTTTGCGGGCGATCCGCCATCCCCGGCTCCGGTCGCGTGCTCGCCGTTGCACGCGCTCGTCCGGCCGCGTGTTGCCGGTCCGCGCCTGACACGCCCGCTCCGTTGAAACGCGCCTGGCCGATGCGGCTCGCCCTCCCGCTTGCCGTGTCCCGACCGTTCCGCCGCAGCGCGTGGTTGCGCCGCCACCGCACGCTGCGGGTTGTCGAAGTCGCCACCGCACGCTGCGCGTCGGCGGCTTCGACAACGCGCTCGCGTCGTCGACATGTCAGCCCTACCCTATTTGATTGCCGCTCCCGCGCCTCGCCTTCGCCGATTAAAGTGAACGATCGTGCTTTTATCGATGCGCTAAAACGGCAAATCCTCTACAATCGCCGACGCTCGACGCCCTGCGCGGCGCCCGGCCACGACGATCCAGACCACGCCGCCTCGCGCGGCCAACGCGCGCACCGCGCGAGGAACCGCCAACTCATGAAAGTCATCAGCTCGATCCAGGAACTGCGCGACCAGCTGCGCGGCCAGAACCGCATCGCGTTCGTGCCGACGATGGGCAACCTGCACGAGGGACACCTGTCGCTGATGCGGCTCGCGCGCCAGCACGGCGATCCCGTCGTCGCGAGCATCTTCGTGAACCGGCTGCAGTTCGGACCGAACGAGGACTTCGACAAATATCCGCGCACGCTGCAGGACGACATCGAGAAGCTGCAGAAGGAAAACGTCTACGTGCTGTTCGCGCCGACCGAGCGCGACATGTACCCTGAGCCGCAGGAATATCGCGTGCAGCCGCCGCACGATCTCGGCGACATCCTCGAAGGCGAGTTCCGCCCGGGCTTCTTCACCGGCGTGTGCACGGTCGTCACGAAGCTGATGTCGTGCGTGCAGCCGCGCGTCGCCGTGTTCGGCAAGAAGGACTACCAGCAGCTGATGATCGTGCGCCGGATGTGCCAGCAGCTCGCGATACCCGTCGACATCATCGCGGCCGAAACCGTGCGCGACGCCGACGGCCTCGCGCTGTCGTCGCGCAACCGCTATCTGAGCCCGGCCGAGCGCGCGGAAGCGCCCGAGCTCGCGAAGACGCTCGCGCGGGTGCGCGACGCAGTGCAGGGCGGCGAGCGCGACCTCGCGGCGATCGAGCAGCGCGCGGTCGACAGCCTCGCCGCGCGCGGCTGGAAGCCCGACTACGTGTCGGTCCGCAGGCGCGCGAACCTCGTCGCGCCGAGCGCGGCCCAAACCGAGGCGGGCGAGCCGCTCGTCGTGCTCGCGGCCGCGAAGCTTGGCGCAACGCGCCTCATCGACAATCTGGAAATCTGACGGCCGGCCGCGCAGCCGACCACTCATCGTCTGGTAGCACCAAGGGAGCCATCATGCAGCGCCACATGCTGAAATCGAAGATCCACCGCGCGGCGGTCACGCACTGCGAGCTGCACTACGAAGGCTCGTGCGCGATCGACGAAGACTTGCTCGAAGCCGCGAACATCGTCGAGAACGAGCGGATCGACATCTGGAACATCAACAACGGCGAGCGCTTCTCGACGTACGCGATCAAGGGCGAACGCGGCAGCGGGATGATCTCGCTGAACGGCTCGGCCGCGCGCCGCGCGCAATTGGGCGACCTCGTGATCATCGCCGCGTTCGCGATGATCGACGAGGAAGAGCTGAAGGCGGGCTGGAAGCCGGATCTCGTGTTCGTCGGCGACGACAACAAGATCAAGGGCAGCCGCGACCACGTGCCGACGCAGAACTGGACCTGAACGGCGTTCGGCCGGCCGCTCGAGTCAATGCCTCGCCGCGAACGCGCGAGGCCCCGAAACCGCCGACGCGCCCAAACCGCCGGCTCCCGCGAGCCGCGCGGCCGACAGCGCACCGGCGTGCTACTTCTGCGCCCATTCGACGATTGGCAGCCACTGCTCGAGATCCTTCTCCACGCGGCTTTTCGCAACGTCCCACAGCGTGAGGCCGTGCGCGGCGAGCTGCACGTAGTTCTGCGTGTCGCGCAGATAGCCGAGCACCGGCAGATCGAGCCCCTCGACGAAGCGGTGCAGTTGCTCGGCCGAGCGCGTGCGCGCGTCGACCCGCATCCCGACGATTCCCACTTCGATCAAGCCCTTCTTCACTGCCTTCTCGCTCGCGAGGCGCTGGAGGAATTGCTGGGTCGCAAGGATATCGAACATCGACGGCTGCAGCGGCACGATCACCTTGTCGGCGAACTCGAGCGCGACGTTCATCCGATTGCCATGCAGGCCAGCCGGCGTGTCGACGATCGCGTATTCAAGGCCGCGCGGCGGCTTCGCCGGCGAATCGGGATCGAGCGCCCAGGTCTCGATCGCGGGCAGCGCGGCCGGCCGCAGATCGAGCCACGCGTGCGCGGACTGCTGCCGGTCGAGATCGGCGAGCGCGACCCATGCGCCCTGCGCCGAAAAATACCCAGCCAGATTGGTGGACAGCGTGCTCTTGCCTACGCCGCCCTTCGGATTCGCCACCACGATCACCGTCATGAATTCCCCCGAAGAAGCCGCGCGGCGCGACGCCCGGCACAGGCGACGCGCCGCGAAAGATGCGGATACAGGGAGCGATGATATCGGCAAATGCGCTTGCGCCGAAACAGGGGCGACCGCGCATCGGTCGAACGGACGACGGCCCGGCCGCGGTCGAACGCCGCAGCCGGGCCGTCGCGGCGGCCGCGACGCCGCTTATGCGGCCTTGCCGACGAGGCCGCGCGCGCCGCCCAGCGCGAACGCGCCGGCGCCGAGCAACGCCTGGACGACGAGCGTGACCGCCCAGAACGCCGGATATTCCCAGCCGCCGTGCGGCGCGGCAAAGCTCCAGCCGTTCGGGACGTGCGTCATCGTCGCGCCGAGCATGAACGGCAGCAGCACGAGCGACGCGAGCCGCACCTGCACGCCCGTCAGGAGGGCGAGGCCGCCGACGATCTCGACGACCGTCGTCACGTACGCGAGCCAGCCCGGCAGGCCGATCGACGCGAAGAACTGCGCGGTGCCAGGCAGCGTGAACACAAACACCTTCTGCGCGACGTGCGCGAGGTACAGCACGCCGAGCGCGACGCGCAGCAACGCAGCGCCGATGTCGTTCAAACGGTTCGAATCCATGTTGGGTTCCCTTTTTGTCGAAGTTTGGATGGAACGAACTTTATTCGAACCGTTTTCGCGGAAAAACAGCTGATCCAACTTAAATTATTTCTCAAAAAGAATTAATTGACGATAAAACGGGGCGATTCGGATGGGGCGACCGAGGCCGTCGTGCCTTGTGCCTTGTGCCTTGTGCCTTGTGCCTTGTGCCTTGTGCCTTGTGCCTTGTGCCTTGTGCCTTGTGCCTTGTGCCGTCCGTTGCCCATCGCTCGCAGAACGCCAAGCACCGAGCGCGCGCGCGGCCTCGCCGTCGGCCGACAAAAGCAAGGGAATGCGTTCGAAGCCCCGAAACGAGTGAACAGGTGTGGCATCGAGCCGGCCGGATCCTTTCGCGTCCTTCCTCGGCGCCGGCCGGCCAGCCGGCGCCGAGCCAGCGTGACCCAATCACCCAACCGCCGCCCACCCACGACATCCCGTGCAAGCGCTCGACGTACGCAGGCCAGCCCCGAACTTCGCGCGACGACGACGCCCGTCAGGCGAATGCCGCAAACACGCGGTCGAGATCGAGATGCTCGGCGAGCGTATCGGCGAGCCGTTCGAGCGACGCCTCGCGCAGCGCCGGATAGTCGACCGGCTCCGCGCCGCCGAGCCCCGCCCATTCGAGGAGCGCCGCGCAGGCATCAGGCGTGTCGAAGAGGCCGTGCAGATAGGTCGCGAGCATCTGCCCGTCCGCCGACACCGCGCCGTCCGGCCGCTCGCCGCCCGGCCCCGAAAGCCGCAGCGCGGGCGACGCGAGCGCCGGCCCGCGCGTCTGCCCCATGTGGATCTCGTAGCCCGATACGCGCGCGCCGCCCGCGAACGCGAGCCGCCCGGTCACGTTGACGAGCGTCTTCTCCGGCATCAGCGTCGTCGCGTAGTCGAACAGATCGAGGCCCGCGCTCGTCGCGCCCGCCGCGCCTTCGACGCCATGCGGATCGTCGAGCGCGCGGCCGAGCATCTGCATGCCGCCGCAGACGCCGATCACTTTGCCGCCGTAGCGCAGATGGCGCTTGATCAGCGCGTCCCAGCCCGCGCCGCGCAGCCACGCGAGATCGGCGAGCACGTTCTTCGAGCCGGGTAGGATCAGCAAATCGGCGTCGGGCACAGGCCCGCTCTTCCAGTATGTGAAATCGACGCGCGGATGGACGCGCAGCGCGTCGAAATCGGTGTGGTTGCTGATCCGCGGCAGCGCGGGCACGACGACCCGCAGCACGCCCGCGTCGCGCCGCGAAGCCGACGTGCGCGCGCTCGCGGGCAGCATGTCCTCCGCGTCGAGCGTGAGCCCGTGCAGATACGGCAGCACGCCGAGCACGGGCTTGCCCGTCTGCTGCTCGAGCCAGCGCAGCCCCGGCTCGAGCAGCGCCGGATCGCCGCGAAAGCGGTTGATCACGAAGCCGCGAATGCGCGCGCGCTCGTTGTCCGACAGGCACGCGAGCGTGCCGACGAGATGCGCGAACACGCCGCCGCGATCGATGTCCGCGACGAGCACGACCGGGCAGTCGACCGCTTCCGCGAACCCCATGTTCGCGATGTCGCCTTCGCGCAGGTTGATCTCGGCCGGACTGCCCGCGCCCTCGACGATCACCGCGTCGTACGCGCCGCGCAGCCGGCCGTACGATTCGAGCACCGCCCGCATCGCGGTCGGCTTGTAGTCGTGATAGGCGCGCGCGTTCAGGTTCGCGCGCGTCTTGCCATGGATGATCACCTGCGCGCCGCGGTCGCCCGTCGGCTTCAGCAGCACGGGATTCAGATCGGTGTGCGCGTCGATGCCGGCCGCGAGCGCCTGCAGCGCCTGCGCGCGGCCGATCTCGCCGCCGTCCGCCGTCACCGCGCTGTTGAGCGCCATGTTCTGCGGCTTGAAAGGCGCGACGCGCACGCCCGCGCGGCGCGCGAGCCGGCACAGGCCCGCGACGAGCGTGCTCTTGCCCGCGTCGGACGTCGTGCCCTGGATCATCAGCGTGCCGCGCGGACGCGCGGCGTTGGCGTTGGCGTTGGCGTTGGCGTTGGCGTTGGCGTTGGCGTTGGCGTTGGCGTTGGCGTTGGCGTTGGCGTTGGCAGTCATTGTGGATTCGAAATGCGCGACGCGCGGCGCGCGACAAAGACAAATGGTGAAGGCCGCATTATCGCGCGGCCCGTTACAATCATGCGATGACTCCGCGCGACCTCACCTTCGTTCTCGGCGGCGCGCGCTCGGGCAAGAGCGCGCACGCCGAACGGCTCGCCGCCGCCGGCGGCCGGCCCGTCACCTACATCGCCACTGCCCGCGTCGCCGACGACGAATTCGCCGAGCGCATCGCGCACCATCGCGCGCGCCGGCCCGCCGACTGGGCGCTCGTCGAAGCGCCCGTCGAGCTCGCGCACGCGATCGCGCAGCTCGACGATCCGAACGCGTGCATGCTCATCGACTGCCTGACGCTCTGGCTCACGAACCTGCTCTGCCCAGCCGGCGGCCAAGGCGTCGACGATGCGCTGTGCGACGCGCGCGTCGCCGAGCTCGAGGCGGCGCTGCGCGCGACGCGCGCGCAGGTGATCGTCGTCAGCAACGAGATCGGCTTCGGCGTCGTGCCGCTTGGCGCGGATACGCGCCGCTTCGTCGATACGCTCGGCCGCGTCAACCAGCGCATCGCGGCGCTCGCGACGCGTGTCACGCTGTGCGTGGCCGGGCTGCCCGTCACGGTGAAGCACGAAGGCGATCCGCGATGCTGATGCCGTCCCTGCCCGCCGTCGCCTTCCTCGCGGTCGCCGGCTGCGTCGTCGACAAGCTCGTCGGCGAGCCACGCGCCGCGCATCCGCTCGTCGGCTTCGGCCGGCTCGCCGCGCACGTCGAACGCCTCTTCAACACCGGCCGACGCGGGCGGCTCGCCGGCCTCGCCGCATGGCTCGCCGTCGTCGCGCCGCCCGTCGCGCTCGCCGCGTGGCTCGTCGCGACGCTGCCGTGGCCGCTCGCCGCCGCGCTGCACGTCGCGCTGCTATGGTTCGCACTCGGCGCGAGAAGCCTCGCCGAACACATCGCGCCGATCGCCGCCGCACTGCTGCGGCGCGATCTCGCGGCCGCGCGCGCGTTGACGTCGCGCATCGTGTCGCGCGATACGAGCGACGCCGACGAGGCGGCGCTCGCGCGCGCGGCGGTCGAATCGGCGCTCGAGAACGGCAACGACGCGATCTTCGGCGCGCTCTTCTGGTTCGCGATCGCGGGCGGCCCGGGCGCGCTGCTGTTCCGGCTCGCGAACACGCTCGACGCGATGTGGGGCTATCGGACGCCGCGCTTCGCTCGCTTCGGCTGGGCGGCCGCGCGCATCGACGACGCACTCAACTGGGCGCCCGCACGCCTCACCGCGGCGAGCTACGCGCTCCTTGGCGACACCGCGAACGCGTGGCGCTGCTGGCGCACGCAGGCGCGCCACTGGGACAGCCCGAACGCAGGCCCCGTGATGGCCGCGGGCGCGGGCAGCCTGAACGTCGTGATCGGCGGCCCCGCCATCTATCACGGCGCGATCGAGGCGCGCCCGGTGCTCGGCGCGGGCGAGCCCGCGGCGCCCGCGCACGTCGCGGCGGCGCTGTCGCTCGTCGCACGCACGATGATTCTCTGGCTCGCGCTGCTGATCGCGGGCGCGGCACTGTCGATCGCGACGCATCATGGCTGACGCGCCGATCACGCACGGCGGCAATCTGCACGAAGCCGCGCGCCGCTACGGCATCCCGCGCGACGCATGGCTCGACCTGTCGACGGGCATCAATCCGCAAGGCTATCCGGTGCCGCCCGTGCCCGCCGACGCATGGCGCCGGCTGCCCGAGGACGACGGCGTGCTCGCCGAGCACGCGGCGCGCTACTACGGCGCGCCGAGCGCCGCGCACGTGCTGCCCGTCGCGGGCAGCCAGGCGGCGATCCGCGCGCTGCCCGCGCTGTTCGAGCGCGGCACGGTCGGCGTCGCGCCGCTCGCGTACAGCGAGTACGCGCCCGCGTTCGCGCGCCACGGCCATGCGATTGCGTCGCTCGACTACGGCAGCGACGCGCTGCCCGCATCGCTCACGTACGCGATCGTCGCGAATCCGAACAATCCGACCGCCGAGCGCGTCGACCGTGCGCGACTGCTGCGATGGCACGCGCAGCTCGCCGCGCGCGGCGGCGCACTCGTCGTCGACGAGGCGTTCGCGGACGCCGACGCCGACGCGCCCGCGAGCACGTCGCTCGCCGCCGAAACGAACCGCGACGGCCTCGTCGTGCTGCGCTCGGTCGGCAAGTTCTTCGGGCTCGCGGGCGTGCGCGCGGGCTTCGCGCTCGCCGCGCCCGCGCTGCTGAAGCGGCTGCGCGACACGCTCGGGGCGTGGACCGTCAGCGGCCCAGCGCGTCATGCGGTGCTCGCCGCGTTCGCCGACGAAGCGTGGCAGCAAGCGACGCGCGAGCGGCTCGCGCACGACGGCGCGCGCGTGGCCGCGTTGCTGCGCGCGAACGGCTTCGTCACGCACGCGACGCCGCTCTTCGGCTGGACCGCCGATCCGCGCGCGCACGCGCTGCACGAAGCGCTCGCCGCACGCGGCATCTGGACCCGCTACTTCGCGCACGCGCCGAGCGTGCGGATCGGGCTGCCCGCTCACGAAGAAGAATGGCGGCGGCTCGAACATGCGCTCGCCGAGTGCGTATCGATGCTTTCCGCTTGACGAGCGACATGACGAGACCGCCGGGATCGATGAAATTGACAAGATCGACAACATCGACAACATCGACGAGATCGAGGCCGATGCGCGCGGCCCTCTTTCGGCTTGCCGCCGCCTGCGCCTGCGTGTTTCCGTTCGCCGCCGCGCACGCGAGCATCGTCGTCACCGACGACGCGGGCCACACGATCACGCTCGCCGCGCCGGCACAGCGTGTCGTGAGCCTCGCGCCGCACGTGACCGAGCTGATCTATGCGGCGGGCGGCGGCGCGAGGCTCGTCGGCGCGGTGTCGTACAGCGATTACCCGCCCGCCGCGAAGGCGATTCCGCGCGTCGGCTCGAACCAGGCGCTCGACCTCGAACGGATCGCGGCGCTCAAGCCCGACCTGATCGTCGTCTGGCGCCACGGCAACGCCGAGCGCGAGACCGAGCGGCTGCGCGCGCTCGGCATCCCGCTCTACTTCAGCGAGCCGCGGCATCTCGACGACGTCGCGACGTCGCTCGACAAGCTGGGCATGCTGTTCGGCACGCGCGACATCGCGTCGGCGGCGGCCGACGCGTACCGGCAGCGGATCGCGCAGCTTCGCGCGCGCTACGCGGACAAGCCGCCCGTCACCGTGTTCTTCCAGGCATGGGACAAGCCGCTCATCACGCTGAACGGCGATCACATCATCAGCGACGTGATCGCGCTGTGCGGCGGGCGCAATGTGTTTGCGCAATTGCAGCCGATCGCGCCGTCCGTCACTGACGAGGCGGTGCTCGCCGCCAATCCGGAAGCGATCGTGACGACGGCCGCCGGCGCAACCGCGACGCGCGATGCACTGCCCGACTTCGCGCGCTGGCGCGCATGGCCGAAGATGACGGCGGTCGCGCGCGGCAATCTCTTCGCGATCGACGGCGATCTGCTGACGCGGCCCGCGCCGCGCATCGCGCAAGGGGCCGAAGCGCTGTGCCGGGATCTCGACGTCGCGCGGTCTCGGCGGCCGAAGCCGTGACGCGGCGTCTTGCCTCCATCGCATCGACAATGCCGCGAAATGCGTGGGCGCATGGCTCGTCGCTGACGGGAGCGTTCGGGGTCTGTCCGCGCACGCCGGCGTTCGATCGACTTCGGCCAGGAACCGATCGGACGCCCGCGCGCCGCAGC
The DNA here is from genome assembly GCF_001522845.1 of Burkholderia sp. BDU5. NCBI lineage: Bacteria > Pseudomonadati > Pseudomonadota > Betaproteobacteria > Burkholderiales > Burkholderiaceae > Burkholderia > Burkholderia sp. BDU5. The sequence goes on from NZ_LOWC01000009.1 coordinate 82,347, forward strand.
GTGCCATGCACATCGCTCGATCCCGCCTGAAGGCGATTCGGTACTTCGCCGTAACGCCTCGATTCGAACAGGCCTGGATTCGAAGCATCCACGCTTCGTGCGCACACGGCATCTCGCGATCTTCGTCGTTCGAACGCGCGTCATCCAGCGACGCGCGCCAGCGCGCCTTCACGCGAGCGTCGCCTCGAACGCGCCGAATCGGCGTCGAATCAACCGTCCCAATGCACGAGCCGCCAGCCGCCCGCATCCCCGCCGCGCCGCAGCCACACGATGCCACCCATCGCGATCGGCCGCGCGAGCATCGTTTCGAGCGATGCGTCGAGCGCGTGCGACGCCAGCGCGCGCATCACGCCCGCATGCGTGACGACCCAGCCAGCCAGCCCCGAAGCAGCGAGCGCCGCAAGCGCCGGCCGCACGCGCGCGGCGAACTGCGCGACGCTCTCCCCGCCGTGCTCGCGCGCATGCATCAGATCGGCGCTCCATCGATCGAGCGCGTCACGGCCGATCGCGTCCCAGCGCTTCAACTCCCACGCGCCGAAATCGATCTCGCGCAGCCGCGCGTCGCATTCGAGCGGCACGCCGGCCTCTCGCGCGAGCACTCGCGCGACGTCCGCGCAGCGCGCGAGCGGGCTCGACCACACGCGCGACGCGCGCGCGGCGCCCGCGATGCCGAGCGCGCTCAAGCGCCGCAGGATGCCGGCCGCGCCCATCGCCGCGTCGGCCGCGAGCGGCACGTCGCTGCCGCCGTAGCAGACGCCCGCTTCGACGGCGACGGCCGGATGGCGAATCAGGACGAGATCCATCCGAGCATCACCAGATAGATCGCGAGCTCGAACACCTGCTGCGCGAAGCCGAGACAATCGCCGGTGTAGCCGCCGATGCGCGTGTCGAGATAACGCGCGATGCACGCGCGCAGCGCGAGCGTCACCGCGAGCGCGAGCGCGCCCGCGCGCCAGTCCGGCCAGAACAGCCACGGCAGGCCGAACGCCGCCGCGAACATCAACGCGCTCGCGCTCATCCGACGGGCGACCGGCTGCGCCTTGCCTTCGGCGCGCGCGTAGTCGAACGTGACGAGCAGGCTCGCGGCGAGCGTGCGGCTCGCCGCATGTGCGGCGATCATCGTCCAGGCGGCCCGCATCGGCGGCATCGCGGCGAGCGTCTGCCACTTCAGCGCAAGCGCGACGACGAGCGCCGCCGCGCCGAACGTGCCGATCCGCGAATCGCGCATGATCCGCAGCACGTCGTCGCGCGTGTAGCCGCCGCCGAATGCGTCGCAACTGTCGGCGAGGCCGTCCTCGTGCAGCGCGCCCGTCGCGACGAGCGTCGCCGCGATCGACAGCAGCGCCGCGACGCCCGTCGGCCACACGCGCGACGCGGCGAGATGCACGGCCGCCGCGAGCGCGCCAACGCACACGCCGACGAGCGGAAAATAACGCGCCGCGTGCGCGAGATCGACGGCGGTGCCGCTGATCGCGCGCGGCACCGGCACGCGCGTGAAGTACCCGAGCGCGACGACGAAGTAGCGCAGTTCGGCGAGCGGATTCATCGCGCGTCACGCATCCCGGTTCGCGACGCCCGCCGACTCGAAGCTCGCCATTTCGTTGACGAACGCGGCCGCCGCACGCACGAGCGGCAGCGCGAGCGCGGCGCCCGTGCCTTCGCCGAGACGCAGGTCGAGCGCGAGGAGCGGCTCGCCGCCGAAATGATCGAGCATGCGCCGATGCCCCGCTTCGTTCGACACGTGCGAGAACACGCAGTAGTCGCGTACCGCAGGCGCAAGCGCATCGGCGACGAGGAGCGCCGACGTCGCGATGAAGCCGTCGACGAGAATCGTCATCCGCGCGCGCGCCGCTTCGATGAACGCGCCCGCCATCATCGCGATCTCGAAGCCGCCGAACGTCGCGAGCACGTCGAGCGGCTCGAGCGCGTCGGCGTGGCGCGCGAGCGCGCGTTCGAGCACCGCGCGCTTGTGCGCGAGCCCCGCGTCGTCGAGGCCCGTGCCGCGCCCGACGCATGCGTCGAGCGGCACGTTCAGCAGGCGGCTCATCACGCACGCGGCGGCCGACGTGTTCGCGATCCCCATCTCGCCGAAGCCGATCACGTTGGTGCCGAGCGCCGCGTGATGCCGCACGCGTGCGGCGCCCGCGGCGAGCGCGGCGAGCGCTTCGTCGCGCGACATCGCGCGCTCGTGCGCGAAGTTGCGCGTGCCGCGCGCGATCGCCACGCCGACGAGCAGCGGCGACTCGGGCAACGGCGACGCGACGCCCGCATCGACGATCTCGAGCGTCAGGCCCGCGACGCCCGAAAACGCGTTGATCGCCGCGCCGCCCGCGATGAAGTTCGCGACCATCTGCGCGGTCACCGCCTGCGGATACGGGCTCACGCCTTCGGCGGCGATCCCGTGGTCGCCCGCGAACACGATCATCGCGGGACGCACGATGCTCGGCGCGGTCGTGCGCTGAATCAGGCCGAGCTGCAGCGCGAGCGCTTCGAGACGGCCGAGACTGCCCGGCGGCTTCGTCTTGTGATCGATGATGCGTGCGAGCGTCGCGCGCAGTTCGGCGTCATCGAGCGGGTCGACGTGCGGCAGGGAGAAGGTGGAGGTCATCGGTTCGTCTCGTGAATGGAAAAGGTCGCGTGATACGCGTCGATCAGGTGATGCGGTTGCGGCCGCCGCGCGCGTCGCGCCACGCAGGCACGAGCGCCTCGTGGCCGTCGCGCTCGATCAGCACGAGCGGATAGCCGAACGCGCGGCTCGCGAGTTCGGGCGTCAGCACGTCGCGCACCGGGCCCGCGTGCACGGCGCCGTTGCCGTCGAGCAGCAGTGCGTGCGTCGCGAAGCGGCGCGCGAGATTCAGGTCGTGGCACGAGAAGATCGCCGTGCGCTCGCCCGCGCGCAGCCAGTCGGCAAGCGCGACGAGACAGTCGATCTGATGATGCAGGTCCAGGTGCGCGAGCGGCTCGTCGAGCAGCAGCAGCGGCGCGTCCTGGCACAGCGCGGCAGCAAGCGCGACGCGCTGCCGCTCGCCGCCCGACAGCGACAGCACATCGCGCGCGGCGAACGATTCGAGTCCGAGCCGCTCGAGCGCCGCGCGCGCGGCGGCGCGATCGTCGGGACGCTCCCAGCCCCAGCCGGTCAGATGCGGGAAGCGGCCGAGCAGCACGGTATCGAACACGCTCGCGCTGAACGCATCGTGCAGCGTCTGCGCCATCAGCGCGCGCCGCCGCGCGAGCGCTTCGGGCCGCCAATCGGCGAGCGGCACGCCGTCTGCCTCGACGTGTCCAGCCGCGGGCTTCGCGAGCCCCGCGAGCGTCGTGATCAGCGTCGTCTTGCCCGCGCCGTTCGGCCCGGCGATGCACCACAGCTCGTCCGGATAGAACGTGTGCGTGAAATCGTCGAGCAGCGTACGCGCGCCCGCCTTCAGCACGAGACGCCACGTGCCGTAGCGGGCGGAGCGCGACGTCGGCGCGCCGTGCGTCGTCATCGCGAAGTCCTCCGCAGCAGCATCCACAGGAAGAGCGGCACGCCGATCAGCACGGTCATCACGCCGACCGGCAACTGCGCGGGCGCGATCGCCGTGCGCGCAAGCAAGTCCGCGGCCATCACGCCCGCGCCGCCCGCGAGCATCGTCGCGGGCAATAGCATCCGCTGATCGTTGCCGAACGCGAGCCGCAACGCATGCGGCACGACGAGGCCGACGAAGCCGATCGTGCCCGCCGTCGTGACGGCCGCGGCCGCCGCGAGCGACGCGATCAGATAGATGCGCAGCCGCAGCCGCGCGACTGGCACGCCGAGCGCGGCCGCCGCCGCGTCGCCGCGCAGCAGCACGTTCAATTGCGGCGCGACCGGCAATGCGGCGAGCGCGGCGACGACGAGCGCCGCCAGCGCGAACCACGGCGACGCCGCGCCGCTCAAGTCGCCCGACAGCCAGAACAGAATGCCGCGCAGCCGCTCCTCGGGCGCGATCGACAGCATCAGCGTGATGAGCGCGAACCACCCTGCCGATATCACGACGCCCGTGAGCAGCAGCCGCGGCGACGCGTCGCGCGGCTCGCCGCGCCACAGCTCGCGGCGCGCGAGCCCGAGCACGAACGCGATTGACACGAGCGCACCGGCGAACGATGCCGCATCGACGAGCCACCACGCGCCGCCCGCGATCATCGCGACGAGCGCGAACGCGGCCGCGCCGCCCGACACGCCGAGCACGTACGGCTCGGCGAGCGGATTGCGCAGCAGCACCTGCAGCAGCGCGCCCGCAAGCGCGAGCAGCGCGCCGCAGCCGAAGCCGGCGAGCGCGCGCGGCAGCCTCAGCGTGCGGACGATGTCGGCCGCGAGCGGATCGGCGCTCGCGCAATGAACGAGCGCGGCGAGCGCATCGAGCGGCGTCATCGGCACGCTGCCGAGCGTGAGCGACGCGACGAACGCCGCGCACGCGCCGAGCGCGAGCGCGACCCAGATCGCGGCTGCGCGCGCCGCGTGCATGCCGGCGCCGCGCGCGTCGGCCCTCATGCTGCCACTCGCGCGCGAAGGCACGAACGCCGCGACCGGCCGTCAGCGCTGCTGCCAGCCGAGCGTGACGTAGGCGCCGCGGCGCGGCGTGTTGTACGCATATGCAAGCTCGTAGTCCTTGTCGAACAGGTTGTCGATGCGCGCGCTCACGTACCACGACTTCGTGATGTCGTAGCGCGCTGACAGATTGACGATCCCGTATCCGCCGAGGCGGTTGCCGTAATCGTCGCGCGGTCCGCTCACGAACCATTCGCCGCCGACGCGCCAGCCGCCGAACGAGCGATTCGCCGAGACCGACGCGAAGCGCCGCGCGCGCCGGGTCAGATCCTCGCCGGCGGTTTCGTCGATCGGGTTCTGCAGCGTCGCCGCGACCCGCACGGCCGTCTTGCCGACATGCCCCTGCCAAGAACCCTCGACGCCCTGCACTTTCGCGCGGCCGACGTTCTGCGCGACATAGTAGGGCCCGCTCGCGGCGGGACGATAGTCGATCAGGTTCGTGTAGCGCGTCTGAAACGCAGTAACGCGCACGACGCCCACCGCATCCGACGCATACTGCACGGCCGCCTCGATCGAATGGCTGCGCTCGGGCCGGATCGACGGATTGCCTGCGTTCGGATAGTACAGATCGTTGAAGCTCGGCGCGCGAAACGCGCTCGAATAGCTCGCGGACACCTTCCAACGCTCGGTGACGTCGAGCCCGTAGCCGAGATAGTAGCTGTTCGCGCCGCCGAAATCGGAGTAGTGGTCGCGGCGCACGTTCGCCTGGAACTGGCTGTCGCCGATGCGTCCGGTGTAGCCGAGCCAGCCGGAATTCACGTGGCGCTCGGGTGCGGCGAACACGTTCGATTCGAACGACTGGTCGAGCCGCTCGTAGCCCGCCTGGATCTTGTGGCCGCGCGCAATCGTGAAATCGTTCTGCCACGAGTACTGGCGGTTGTCGGTGTCGAAGTGGTCGGTGTACGCGCCGTTCAGCGCCGACTGGCTGCGGTCCTTGCCGCTCGACACGTTCACGCGCGTCGTCCACCAGCCGGTGAGCTGGCCGTTCGCGAACGCGGACATCTGCTGGACCCGGCTGTACAGATCGTTCAGATCGGTCGGCGCGCCAAATGCGTCGTCGAAGCTGTTCTTGCCGTTCGCCTGGAAGTACGTGACGCCCGCATCCCACTTGTCGCTGAACGCGTGCCTGAGCGAAGCGGACGCGCTCTCGTTCAGATAGCCGTTCGCGTTCGGATTCGCTTGCGGTTTGAGCGCGGGATCGAGCGACGAGAATCCGTCGGTCTTGAAGCGCGCGAGCGACACGCTGAACGTCGTCTTTCCGTCCTGGTCGAGCCGGCCCGACACACCTGCGCTCTGCGTCTGCGTGTGATAGCTGCCGTAGCTCGCCGAGAAATCGAAGCGCGGCGGATGATTGCCGCCGCGCTTCGTGAACACCTGCACGACGCCGCCGATGGCGCCGGACCCATACAGCGACGACACATTGCCGTTCACCACTTCGACGCGCTCGATCTGGTCGAGCGGAAACTGACTGATCTGCGCCTGCCCGAGGCTCGCCGAATCGACACGCACGCCGTCGATAAGCACGAGCGATTGCGTCGGCTGTGCGCCGCGCAGAAAGAGGCTTGCGCTTGCGCCCGGCCCGCCGTTGCGCACGATCTGTGCGCCGGGCGCGAGCGCGAGCAGGCCGGGCAGATCGGTCGCGCCGCTGTCGGCGATGTCCCGCGCATCGAAGAGCGTCGTTTGCGGGATCGCGTCGGCGAGCGTCTGCGGCCCGCGCTGCGCGGTGACGACGATCGGCGCGAGCTGCGCGGCCAAAGCAGATGCCGAAGAAGCAGAAGACGCGGAAGCTGCGGACGGCGCAGGCAAGACTGAAGAAGCGGGCGAAAACGATGACGATGACGAAACGGACGCGTCGCCTTGCGCAAGCGCGACGCACGGCAACCCGGACAGAGCGGCGAGCGCTGCGCGGGCGAGAGGGGTTCGCATGAAGGCATCCTGTTGAGCCACTGCGGCGCCCGCTTCCCCGCAGGCCCCGGCATCACGGAGACGGGCGCGCCCGTCTCCCCGCCTTGGCCGGTATCCGGGCTGACGACGTCACCGCCTCGCCTTCCCGCGCGCGAAGCGCAGTGGCACAGGGTCGGCGGCCGGCCGAAGAGGCCGGGCCGACGCATCGAGAGTGCGGCTTGCATCGGAACCGATGCGATCGCTTACCGTTGCGGGGGCAGCGCAGGTTGGCTCGGTCCTGGCGGACGTCGCGTCCTGCTTCCCGTTTAACCGCGCGCGAAGCGCGCGAGCACCGAGGCGGCGCCAGTTTAGGAGCGCGCGCGCGGCAGCGTCAAGGAAACGCGGCGACGCAGCGCAAGAAACCTCGCCGCGCATGCCGATAAACAGATCGGCATCAACGAACGACGAAGACGATTTCGCGGCGAGAAGCGGGGGTGTTACGTCTAGAAACGTTACAGATATCGGAATGTCGTTTATTCCGCGCTAAAATGCTCGGTCTTTAGAGGACGCAGCAGATGCTCAACGAACTCGAAACCCTATCTCAAAACATCGGCCGCCTGATCGCGCTGAATCAACGCCATCAAGCGGAACGGCTCGCGCTCGAGGAGCAGGTCGCGCAATTGCGCACGGAAGCGGAAACGCTGCGCGCGGAACTCGAGCAACTACGCGACGAGCGCAACGCGCTCGCGGCGGAACGCGACACGCTGTCGGCGAAGATCGACGACGCGCAGGTGAAGCTCAACGCGATCCTCGAAAAATTGCCGCGCACGAAAAGCGTGCCGGATGCGGAAAACCAGCTCGACCTGCTCGCGCCGCAGGCGAGCGATGAAGGCGAAGGCACGACCGGCCACGGAGAACATGCATGAGCGCCAAGCAGATCGAAGTATCGATTCTCGGCCAGGCGTATCGTCTCGCCTGCTCGCCCGAAACCGAAGCGGCGCTCCTCGAAGCGGTCGCGCGCGTCGACGCGGAAATGTCGAAGATCCGAGCGAACAGCTCGGTGCGCGGCACCGATCGCATCGCCGTGATGGCGGCGCTGTCGCTCGCGTCGGAATTGCTGAGGCTGCAACAGAGCGTGCGTCACGGAGAAGCGTTCCCTGCGGAAGAAATCCGGCGTACAATGCGCCAAATGAATGAACAGCTCGGTGCAGTGCTCGCACAGCACGAGGTGCAGTAAGCAAGTTTCACCAGGTTCGGCCAATGCTTGATCTATCGTGGTCAAGCTGCTGAATTCAAAGGTGATTCGAACAGTTAAGTCAGCTTCCCTGCCTGGTTCGCCAAGGTCATATATTCCTTGAACCAATGCCATGTGCACGGTTGCGGAAATTTGTAGCACGGGCGCGCGCGTCACTCTGTCTGATGTACCCGAAGTGCTGCTAACTGCGACCAATTCTGAACCTCAGGTTCAGGATGCCGGCCTAGCGGCTAAGGCGGGGGCCTATTCAACGGCATCGGGCAAGTCCCGATGCCGCTTTCTTTTGTGCAGCCTTTTCATTGCGTCGAGTCGTTCCGATCCATGCGCTACTGGCTGATGAAATCCGAACCGGACGAGGCGAGCATCGACGACCTCGCCGCCGCCTCCGGCCAGACCCTGCCATGGACCGGCGTGCGCAACTATCAGGCGCGCAACTTCATGCGCGACACGATGCAGATCGGCGACGGCGTGCTGTTCTACCATTCGAGCTGTCCCGAGCCCGGCATCGCTGGGCTCGCGGAGGTGTGCTCGACGCCCTACCCCGATCCGACGCAGTTCGATCAGCAAAGTCCGTACCACGATCCGAAGTCGACGCAGGAAACGCCGCGCTGGGTGCTCGTCGACGTGCGCTTCGTCAAGAAGGCGCCGCTCATTCCGCTCGCCGCATTGCGCGAGCACGACGCGCTCGCCGACATGCGCGTGCTCGCGAAAGGCAACCGCCTGTCGATCACGCCCGTCACGCCGGACGAATGGCGCTTCATCACGAAGCGCCTGATGAAGTGACGCGGCGGCCGCGTCAAACATTGCCAGACACGGCGCGCGAAGCCGCGCCGGCCGGAACCTCGGCCCGCTTTCGACGGCCTAACGGGCGCTCAACGGATGCAGTGCCGCGTCCGCCGGGCGTTTCGAACGAAGCGCGGCGTCCGTCCGCGCCCTGCACGCCGCATGTTGCGTGCGCGCTTACGCTCAAGGAGTCAACAATGACGAAAAAATCCGCTCTAGCCATTGCCGTCACGCTCGCGGCGGCGCTGCCGATCGCACTGGCGCTCGCGCCGTCCGCCGCACGCGCGCAAAGCATGGGCCAGATGCAGCCGCCCGCGGGCGTGCTGTCGCTGTCCGCGCAGGCAAGCACCGACGTCCCGCAGGACGTCGTCGACATCACGCTGTTCTACGAACAGCAGGCAAAAGACCCGGGCACGCTGACCGCCGAGCTGAACAAGCGCGCGGACGCGGCGCTCGCGCAGGCGCGCGGCGTCACGGGCGTCACGGCTCGCACGGGCGAATTCTCGGTGTCGCCGAGCGTCGACCGCGACGGCAAAATCTCCGCATGGCGCGGCCGCACCGAGGTCGTGCTCGAATCGCACGACTTCGCGGCCGCATCGAAGCTCGCCGGCCAGTTGAACCCGATGATGCAGGTGGGCAACGTCGCGTTCTCGCTGTCGCCCGAAGCGCAGCGCGCGGCCGAGCAGAAGCTCACGACGGAAGCGATCAAGGCGTTCCGAGCACGCGCCGAGGAAGCGACGCGCGCGTTCGGCTACAACAGCTATTCGATCCGCGACGTGAACGTCGGCAGCGGCCGCAACGTGCAGCCGTATCCGCGGATGTTCGCGATGGCCGCGCCCGCGATGGACAGCGCGAAGGTCAGCGCGCCGATCGCCGTCGAGGGCGGCAAGACGACCGTGACCGTCAACGTGAACGGCTCGGTGCAGATGAAATGACGGCGGCGCGGCTTCGCTCCGCATGCGGTCGAAAAAACGCCGGCTCGTCGCCGGCGTTTTTTTGCGTATCGCACATGTCGCGGTTTGCGGCGCCATGTCGCAGGCCGCGCGCGGTGCCTTGCGCTTGCGATCATGTGCCGCACATTGCGTACATGTGCGATCGCGCACCACGTGTGCCTGCGTCATGCGTCGCAATCGGCATACGCACAACCCGCCTGCCCACGCGCGCCCGGCGATCGCGCAACCACGGCCGCCGGACGCGGCGCTCAGGCCGGCTTGGCTGCGCCGCCGCGCCGATACGCCCAGATCATCATCAGCACGCCCGCGATGATCATCGGCAGCGACAGCCACTGCCCCATCGACAGACCGAACGTCAGCAGGCCGAGAAAATCGTCCGGCTCGCGTGCGAATTCGACCGTGAAGCGCGCGAGACCGTAGCCGATCAGGAAGAGCGCCGAGATCGCGCCCATCGGCCGCGGCTTGCGCGAGAAGAACCACAGCACGAAGAAGAGCGCGATGCCTTCGAGCGCGATTTCGTAAAGCTGCGACGGATGGCGCGGCAGCATCTGGTGCGACAGGAACACCTCGTTCAGATTCCACTTCGCCGCGAGATCCTGGTGCGCGGCGAGCCACGCGGCATCGTCGCGCGACGCGCCCGGGAACAGCATCGCCCACGGCGCGTCGGGACTCGTCACGCGGCCCCACAGCTCGCCGTTGATGAAGTTGCCGAGACGCCCGGCCGCGAGCCCCGTCGGCACCATCGGCGCGACGAAGTCCGTCACTTCGAGCCAGTGCCGCTTGCGATGCCACGCGAACAGCACCATCGCCAACGTGACGCCGAGGAAGCCGCCGTGGAACGACATCCCGCCTTCCCACACTCTGAAGATGTCGAGCGGATGCGTGAAGTAATACCCGGCCTTGTAGAACAGCACGTAGCCGAGCCGGCCGCCGAGCACGACGCCGAGCACGCCGTAAAACATCATGTCGTCGACGTCCTTCGCGGTCCAGCCCTGCGCGGCGACGTGCGGCAGCCTGAGACGCAGCCGGCCGACGACGATCGCGAGGATGAAGCCGATGAGATACATGAGCCCGTACCAGCGCACGGCGAGCGGGCCGAGGTGAATCGCGACGGGATCGAAATTCGGATGAATGATCATGAGTTAGCGTTGAAGGTTCTGAATCGATGCGGCTCGCACGGCGACGACAACGAAGACGCGCATGCCGCGACCGCGGTTCGACGGGCGCGCCGCGCGAACGTTCACGGCCGCGTCGCGCCCGAGCCGGAGCCCGGCCGGTCGACCGCGTCGGGCGGCGTGCCGAGCGGCGAAGCACCCCGCGCGTCGCCGCGCACGACGTCGATGAAGCCCGCGAGCACGGGGCTCACGTCGTCCGTGCGCCACACGAGGCCTGTCTCGACGACGGGCGCCGCGCCGGCGAGCGCGCGGTAGACGACACCCGTGCGCCGCAGGTTACGCAGCGATTGCGGCACAAGTGCGACGCCCATGCCCGCGGACACGAGGCTGACGATCGTCTGCATCTGGATCGCCTCCTGGCCGATGCGCGGTGCGACGCCCGCCGCGCCGTAGCAGCCCGTAATGATGTCATAAAAGCCGGGCGCCAAACGACGCGGGAAGACGACGAGCGGCAGCGACGCGATATCGGCGATCCGCACGGGCGTGTCGTCCGCCGCCTCGGCGGCGTCGGCCGGCATCGCGACGACGAGCGGCTCGCGCAGCACGGACAGATACGACAGCGACGCCGCGTGCCGCGGCGGCACGGGCGGAATCACGAGCCCGGCGTCGATGCGGCCCGCGACGAGCTCCTCGAGCTGCACGTCGCTTGTCGCCTCGGTCAGTTGCAGCCGCACGTGCGGATAGCGCGCGCCGAACTCGCGCAGCAACTGCGGCAAGAGCCCGTAGTCAGCCGTCGACACGAACGCGAGCGCGAGCGATCCCGCCTCGCCGCGCGCGAGGCTCTGCGCAAGCGGCGGCAGCGCGTCGGCAGCGGCGATCAGCCGCCGCACGTCGGGCAGCAGCGCCGCGCCCACGGCCGTCAACTCGACCGAGCGCTTCGTGCGCGCGAACAGCGCGACGCCGAGCGCGTCCTCGAGCGCGCGGATCGCCTGCGACAGCGGCGGCTGCGTCATCGACAGGCGCTCGGCGGCGCGGCCGAAGTGCCGCTCGTCGGCGACGGCCACGAAATAGCGCCATTGACGTAGATCGGGGGTCAAATCACGCTCCTCACTCGCTTCGACACGCGGATTAATATGTATTACGACCTAATGGATGATGAATAATATATTGGACATTCTCTAAGAGAAACTGCATTCTTGCCCACCTGAGCCGGACTGCGCCGATGCAGCGCGCCGCGCCGCCCCACAGTCAACCAGTCGATAGATGGAGTCCCCCATGTCGTACAACCGCCGCTCGAAGAACATCACGCAAGGCGTGGCCCGTTCGCCGAACCGCTCGATGTATTACGCGCTCGGCTATCAAAAGGACGATTTCGACAAGCCGATGATCGGCATCGCGAATGGCCACTCGACGATCACGCCGTGCAACGCGGGCCTGCAGCGCCTGTCGGACGCCGCGGTCGCGGCCGTGAAGGCGGCCGACGCGAACCCGCAGATCTTCGGCACGCCGACGATCTCGGACGGCATGTCGATGGGCACCGAAGGGATGAAATATTCGCTCGTGTCGCGCGAAGTGATCGCCGACTGCATCGAGACCTGCGTGCAAGGCCAGTGGATGGACGGCGTCGTCGTCGTGGGCGGCTGCGACAAGAACATGCCGGGCGGCATGATCGCGCTCGCGCGGATCAACGTGCCGGGCATCTACGTGTACGGCGGCACGATCCGCCCGGGCCGCTGGAAAGGCCGCGACCTGACGATCGTGTCGTCGTTCGAGGCGGTCGGCGAGTTCACCGCGGGGCGCATGTCGCAGGAAGATTTCGAAGGGGTCGAAAAGAACGCGTGCCCGACGACGGGCTCGTGCGGCGGGATGTACACCGCAAACACGATGAGCTCGTCGTTCGAGGCGCTCGGCATGTCGCTGCTGTATTCGTCGACGATGGCGAATCCCGATCAGGAAAAGGTCGACTCGGCCGCCGAATCGGCGCGTGTGCTCGTCGAAGCGGTGAAGAAGGACCTGAAGCCGCGCGACATCATCACGAAGAAGTCGATCGAGAACGCGGTGTCGGTGATCATGGCGACGGGCGGCTCGACGAACGCGGTGCTGCACTATCTCGCGATCGCGCACGCGGCCGAGATCGACTGGTCGATCGAAGACTTCGAACGCATCCGCAAGCGCGTGCCGGTGATCTGCGACCTGAAGCCGTCGGGCCAGTATGTCGCGACGGATCTGCACGCGGCGGGCGGCATTCCGCAAGTAATGAAGATCCTGCTCGACGCAGGCCTGCTGCACGGCGATTGCGTGACGATCACGGGCCGCACGATGGCCGAAGAGCTGAAGGACGTGCCGAGCGTGCCGCGCGCCGACCAGAAGGTGATTTACCCGATCGCCGACGCGCTGTACAAGGAAGGCCACCTCGCGATCCTCAAGGGCAATCTCGCCGAAGACGGCGCGGTCGCGAAGATCACCGGCCTGAAGAATCCGGTCATCACCGGCCCGGCCCGCGTGTTCGACGACGAGCAGAGCGCGCTGCAGGCGATCCTCGACGACAAGATCAGCGCGGGCGACGTCGTCGTGCTGCGCTACCTCGGCCCGCAGGGCGGCCCGGGGATGCCGGAAATGCTCGCGCCGACGTCGGCGATCATCGGCAAGGGCCTCGGCGAATCGGTCGGCCTCATCACCGACGGCCGCTTCTCGGGCGGCACGTGGGGGATGGTGGTCGGCCACGTCGCGCCGGAAGCGTTCGTCGGCGGCACGATCGCGCTCGTTCAGGAAGGCGACTCGATCACGATCGACGCGCACAAGCTGCTGCTGCAATTGAACGTCGACGACGCCGAGCTGGCGCGCCGCCGCGCCGCGTGGAAGCAGCCGACGCCGCGTTACACGCGCGGCGTGCTCGCGAAGTATGCGGCGCTCGCCCGCCCGGCGAACAAGGGCGCGGTGACGGGCTGACGCGCGTACGCGCGCCGGACCGGGGTCCGGCGCGCGATGCACCTCGCATCGCGAAGCCATGGCGACGCGACGGCAACGCGACAAAAAGCAACAAGACGACGAAGGGGGCGCGACGTACTCGCGCCCCCTTTCCTCTTATAATGCGCGCACCGCCAAGCCGGACGCTGCTCCGGCGGAGACCAGCATGAACAGAACGACCTTGTGCCTGATGGCAATCGTGTTCGTTGCTGCGGCCGCACATGCGGATGCGCAGCAGGCCGATGGGCTCACGCTCGCGCAACGCAAGAACTGCATGGCATGCCATGCAATCGACAAGACTTTGATGGGACCGTCGTTCCACGCGATCGCCGACAAATATGCGGCGCGCGGCGACGCCGCCGGCTATCTCGCGCAGACGATCGTCAAGGGCAGCGTCGGCGTGTGGGGCAACGTGCCGATGCCCGCGAACACGCAACTGACGAGCGCCGAAGCCGGCACGCTCGCGCATTGGGTACTGACGCTCAAGTAAGCCGCATGGAAAGACGAGACGCCGACGACGGCGTCTCGCGCATGATTGCGCGCAGGTGGCGCACGCAACGCGCCACCTGCGCGCCGCGTCTCACGCCCCCGTGCGGCGCAGCGCGGCTGACGAGCCGCCCCGGCCCTCCGTCATGCAGCGGCGTTGCCGTTGTTACCGTGCTCGTTGCGACGGGCGAGCGCCGCGCCGACTTCCTCCGTTACCCAGCCCGCCACCTCGGTTTCCAGCGCAAGCGCGACCTCGCGCGCGATCTGGCCGACGAGCCAGCCCGCATGGTCCTGCAGCGCGTCGCGGCATCGCGCCTCGATGAGGCCGCGCCCCTCGCCCGTCAGATAGTTGGTCATCCGGCTCTTCAGCCGCTCGGCGATCTGCCGCGCCTCGAGGTCCGCGCCAAGCGACGGCGCGGCGTGCGCCGCATCGGGTGCCGACGACGGTAGTGCAGCGGGCGGCGCAAGATCCGCCGCAGGATGCGCGGCGGGCAATTCGTCCCCGTACGTCGCGGGCGCCGCATACGCTGTCGGCAGCTCGGCCGCGAGCGCATCGGGCGTCGGCACGAACGGCGGCTCGACGTGCGTCGGCGCGCGCAACGCGTCGACGAGCCTCGGCGACGCGTCGCGCGCCGCGGGCTCGGCCGCGCGCGCCTCGTCGACGGTACCCGCCGCACCCGCCGCCGCGCCCGCCTGCGCGCGCCCGGCGACGGGCTGCCGCGCGAGCGCCGGATTGCCGGGCACGAGCACGTCGGTCAGCACGGGAATCGACGATTCGTTGGCTTCGACCACGGTTGTCCTCCGTCCGCTCGGGCTAGCCGCCCTGCTTGTGGTTGTTGAGCGCGTAGCCGCGGTCGCGGTAGAACCGGTACCGCTCGCGTCCGGCCGCGAGCTCGTCGGGCGCGTTGCCGACCACTTCGAGCAGCCGCTCGAAGCGCGCGAACTGCGCCGGCACGTCCGCGCCTAGGTTCAGCAGGATTCCATGATGCGGCGCGCGCTCGAGATCCGCGGTCAACACGATCGGCGTATTCGCCGCGTGTGCGTTGTCGATCGCGCAATGCGGAATGAAATCGAGCGGCGAGAACGTCCACAGACGCTCGTCGAGCGCGCGCAGCCGCGCGGGCTCCGCGCACACGACAACGGGCTGCCCCGCCTGATACGCCTTGCGCAGCAGCCGGCACGCGTACGCGAGCGAATCGCCGACGTTCGTATGGAAGTCGATGCGCGTCATCGCTCGCCGCGCCCCGCCATGCCGGTCGTCGAACCCCGCGCCATCACGCGCCGGCGCGATCGATCAGGAACTGCGCGAGGAGCGGCACGGGGCGGCCCGTCGCCCCCTTCGCCGCACCGCTCTTCCACGCGGTGCCCGCGATGTCGAGGTGCGCCCACGGATAGTTCTCCGCGAAGCGCGACAGGAAGCACGCAGCCGTCACGCTGCCGGCCGGACGGCCGCCGATGTTCGCGAGATCCGCGAAGTTCGACTTCAACTGATCCTGATACTCGTCGTCGAGCGGCAGGCGCCACGCCGGATCGCCCGCCTCGCGCGACGCGTCGAGCAGTTCGCCCGCGAGCGCGTCGTCCTTCGAGAAGAGGCCGGTGTTGTGGTGGCCGAGCGCGATGATGCACGCGCCCGTCAGCGTCGCGACGTCGATCACCGCGGCGGGCTTGAAGCGCTCCGCGTACGTGAGCGCGTCGCACAGGATGAGGCGCCCTTCCGCGTCGGTATTGAGCACCTCGATCGTCAGGCCCTTCATGCTCGTGACGATGTCGCCCGGCTTGTTCGCGTTGCCGGCCGGCATGTTCTCGCAGGTCGGCACGATCGCGACGACGTTGATCTTCAGGCCCATTTCGGCGACCGCGCGGATCGTGCCGAGCACCGAGCCCGCGCCGCACATGTCGTACTTCATCTCGTCCATGCCTTCGCCCGGCTTCAGCGAAATGCCGCCCGAGTCGAACGTGATGCCCTTGCCGACGAGCACGACGGGCGCCGCCTTCGCGGCCGCGCCCTGATACTGCAGCACGATGAATTGCGGCGGCTCGATCGAGCCCTTCGCGACCGACAGGAACGAGCCCATCTTGAGCGCCTGGACCTGCTTCATGCCCAGCACGTCGACCTTCAGGCCCCAGTCCTTCGCGAGCTTCTTCGCGGTGGTCGCGAGGTAGGCCGGCGTGCAGACGTTGCCCGGCAGGTTGCCGAGGTCGCGCGTCAGGTCCATCCCGTTCGCGAGCGCGACGGCCCGCTTCGCGGCGACCTTCGCCGCCTTGTCGTCGGCCGGATCGACGCTGAACACGATGCGCTTGAGCGCCTGCGCGCTCGCGTCCGGCTTGCTCTTCATCTGCGAGAACTTGTACGTCTCATTGCGCAGCGCGAGAATCGCCGCGCGCACGCCCCAGTCGGACGCGCGCTCGGGCACGGACAGCTGCGCGAGCGTGAACGTGACCTGGACCGCCTTCGTGCCGAGCAGCGCGCGCCACGCGGCCTTGACGGCGTCGTTGTAGGCTTTCTGGCTGAAAGCATCCTGCTTGCCCAGGCCGACGAGCAGCACGCGCGACGCGCCGATGCCCGAAACCTCGTGCAAGAACAAGGTTTTGCCGAGCTTGCCGTCCATGTCGCCTGCCTTGATGACGCGCGAGACGAGGCCCTTCGTCGCTTCGTCGATGTCGAGCGCCGCGCCGGACAAGGTTTGCGCCTCGAACACGCCGAGTACGATGCAGTCGGATTTCCCCGTCAGGAAGCCGTTCGCCGTGCCTTTGCTCCAATCACAGCCTTTTATGCTAAAGTCCATCGCGCTTGTCCTCGGATAAAATCTGGGCTAAGGATGAAAGCCGCAATTATCCGCTATTTTTCCCGTGCGGCGTGAGCGCCCCCCACTCGTGCGCTGTTTCCCGCCCTCTTCGCATCAATAATGATCTTCGAACGCTCCCTCCAGCGCGAGCTTGCGTACACCGCCGGCGCCGTTTTCATGGTGCTGCTCACGATCATGCTGACGTCGATGATGATTCGCATCGTCGGCTACGCCGCGTCCGGCGAGGTGAACCCGAAGGACGTGCTCGTCCTGATCGGCCTCACCGTGATCGGCTATCTCGCGATGATCCTCGTCGGCACGCTGTTCGTGTCGATCCTGTTCGTGCTCACGCGCTGGTACAAGGATTCCGAAATGGTCGTCTGGCTCGCGTCCGGCGTGAGCCTCACGCGGCTCATCAAGCCGATCGGCGTGTTCGCGACGCCGATCGTGCTCCTGATCGCCTTCTTCGCCTTCGTCGGCTGGCCGTGGTCGAACCAGCAGAGCAAGCTCATCAAGGCGCGCTTCCAGCAGCGCGACGAGGTGTCCTTGCTCGCGCCCGGCCAGTTCCGCGAGTCCGCCGCGAACCACCGCGTGTTCTTCATCGAGAAGATGTCGCCCGACCAGGCCAAGGTGCAGAATGTGTTCGTCACGACGACCGAGCACGGCAAGGTGAACGTCGTCGTGTCGCAGACAGGCCACACCGAGACGATGAAGAACGGCGACCGCTTCATCGTGCTCGAGGACGGCCGCCGCTACGACGGCGTGCCGGGCCAGCCGAACTTCAAGATCATGGAGTTCGAGCGCTACGGCGTGAAGATCCAGAGCAAGCAGATCGTCAGCCAGCCGACGACGACGGGCACGTCGACGATCGACCTGCTGCGCAATCCGACCAACCAGAATCTCGCCGAATTCGCATGGCGCGCCGGGCTGCCGCTCATCGCGATCAACCTGATGATCCTCGCGATCCCGCTCGCGTATCAGAACCCGCGCCGCGGCCGGACCGTGAACCTCGTGATGGCCGTGCTGATCTACCTCACCTATTCGAACCTGCTGAACGTCGTCCAATCGCAAATGGAACGGGGCAAGATCCCGTTCGGCATCGGACTGATCGGGCTGCACGTCGTCGTCGCCGGAGTCGTCGCGTTCCTGTTCTGGCTGCGCGTGCGCAACAGGCCGTTGTTCTCGCGCGCCGCGTTCGGCCGATCGCAGGGGGTCTGACCGATGCGCCTCTACGAGAAATACTTCGCGCGGCAGATCTACATCACGTTCGTCTTCGTGCTGTTCGCGTTCTCCGGCCTCTTCTTCTTCTTCGACCTGATCAGCGAGCTGAACTCGGTCGGCCACGGCAACTACAAGTTCGGCTACGCGGTGCTGCGCGTCGCGCTGCAGGCGCCGTCGCGCTTCTACGAAATCATCCCGGTCGCGGCGCTGATCAGCTCGATCTACGTGTTCGCGCAGATGGCCGCGAACTCCGAATTCACGATCTTCCGCGTGTCCGGCCTCGCGACGAACCAGGCGCTGCGCTCGCTCATCAAGATCGGCGTGCCGATCGTCATCGCGACCTACCTGATCGGCGAATTCATCGGCCCGTACTCGGACCAGTTGTCCGAGCGCGTGCGGCTCGAGGCGCTCGGCTCGTCGGTATCGACGAACTTCGCATCGGGCGTCTGGGTGAAGGACACGCTGACCGCGCGCGACAACGGCGAGCCCGTCACGCGCTTCGTCAACGTCGGCCAGCTGTCGCCCGATTCGACGATCAGCGACGTGCGGATCTACGAGTTCGATTCGAAGTTCAATCTGCAGAACGTGCGGATCGCGAAGCGCGGCCGCTATCAGCCACCCGGCCACTGGCTGCTGACGGACGTCACCGACACGCGGCTCACGAACCTGCCTGGCGCGGGCAGCCAGCCGGCCGACGCGCTGAATCCCGTCTACCGCGCGCAGCAGGTCACGCTGCCGCAGTATTCGCTGCGCTCGGACCTGACGCCGCAGATCCTGTCGGTGCTGCTCGTGTCGCCCGAGCGGATGTCGCTCTTCAACCTGTTCCGCTACATCCAGCACCTGAAGGAAAATCAGCAGGACACGCAGCGCTACGACATCGCGCTGTGGCGCAAGCTGCTGTATCCGTTCGCGGTATTCGTGATGCTCGTGCTGTCGCTGCCGTTCGCGTATCTGCATACGCGCGCGGGCGTCGTCGGCGTGAAGGTGTTCGGCGGGATCATGCTCGGGATGAGCTTCCAACTCTTCAACACGCTGTTCTCGCATATCGGCACGCTGAACACGTGGCCCGCGCCGCTGACGGCCGCGCTGCCCGGCTGCATCTATCTGGCGCTCGGCCTCTTCGCGCTGAAGTGGGTCGACCGGCACTGAGCGCGTGCGCGCGTCATCGGAGGGCGCGATGAACAAACACGGAATCGTCCTTTTCGGCCATGGCGCGCGCGACGCGCGCTGGGCCGAGCCGTTCGAACGCCTCGCGGCGAAGCTGCGCGCGGCGCGCGGCGCCGATGCGCCCGTCATGCTCGCGTTCCTCGAATTGATGGAGCCGTCGCTGATCGGCGCGACGGCCGGGCTCGCCGCGCAGGGCTGCGGCACGATCACCGTGGTACCCGTGTTCTTCGGCCAGGGCGGCCACATTCGCCGCGATCTGCCGCAGTTGATCGACGCGTGCCGCGCCGCGCATCCGGCCATCGACATCCGCTGCGTGACGGCCGTCGGCGAAAACGACGCGGTGCTCGACGCGATCGTCGCATACTGCCTGCAGCAAAGCGCCGGTCCCGCGCGTTGACCGCGCCCCCGCTTCCGATTGCGGCCGCCGACGCCGCACAGTGACGTAAAAAAAACGCCGGCTCGTTGCCGGCGTTTCGTTTGGGCCTGCTGTTTCTCGTCGATTCAGCGTGGCGGCGCAAGCCGCTTTCAGGCCGCGTTGCGCATCCCGTCCTTGCTCTCGCCCGATTCGTCGCCCGCAAGCCGCACACGCTCCGCGAACGCCTCGCCAATCATCAGAAGACTCGGCTGCGCCGGATCGAGCCACGCTTGCGCCGCGCCCGCCGCCATATCGGCGAGCGTGAGCGTCAGCGTGCGCTCGCGCGGCGTGCTGCATGCCTCGACGATCGCGACGGGCGTCGCGCCCGCGCGGCCCGCGTCGATCAGTTGCTGCGCGATCCCGGCCGCGCTGTCGCGGCCCATGTAGTAGACGAGCGAATCCGCGTTCACCTGCTCGCGGATTTCATCGCTGCCGGGCGCGCGGCTCTTTGTCGCAAACGCGACGCTGCGCGCGACGCCGCGCAGCGTCAACGAGCGCTTGAGCGTCGCGGCGCTCGCGAGCGCCGCGGTGATGCCCGGCACGACTTCGTAGTCGATGCCGGCCGCTTCGAGCGCGCGCATCTCCTCGTCCGCGCGGCCGAACAGCATCGGATCGCCGCCCTTCAGCCGCACGACGACCGCGTGCTCGCGTGCCGCGTCGACGATCTGCTTGTTGATGAAGTGCTGCGCGCTCGAGCGCTGCCCGCAGCGCTTGCCGACCGCGATCTTCCGCGCGCGCGGCGCGTAATCGAGCATCGCCGGCTCGACGAGCGCGTCGTGCAGCACGACATCGGCTTCGCCGAGCAGACGCGCGCCGCGCACCGTGATGAGGTCCGCCGCGCCCGGCCCCGCGCCGATCAGATACACCTTACCCATTTGCATCGATCCCTTTCGTGCACGTGTGCCGGCCGGCGCCGCCGATGCGGCGCGCGACGTCACGCGGAAAACGCACGAATCATACCCGCTGCGACCGTATGATGGGTCGCCTCGTCGATCAGCACGAACGCGCCCGTGCCCGGGTGCGCGTCATACGTGTCGCAGACGATCGGCTTTTGCAGCGTCAGCGCGACGCGGCCGATGTCGTTCATCTTCAGATCGTGGCGGTCGGTCGCGTGCGACAGCGTGTGCACGTCGAGCACCTGCTTGACCGCGCCGATCTTCGTGAACACCGTGCTCGTCGTCTGCTTCAGCAAATACTTGCGTTGCGGCGACAGCGGCGTCTCGTCGAACCAGCAGAGATCCGCCTCGAGCTTCTTCGCCGGCTCGACGGGCGCCGCGCGCGGCACGAACGTATCGCCGCGCGACACGTCGACGTCTTCCGCGAGTCGGATCGTCACCGTCTGGCCCGCGAACGCGTGCCCGACCGACGCCGTGCCGCCCGGCACCGGCGCGACGATCTCGGCGACCGTCGCGTCGCGATTCGACGGCAGCACGACGATCTCGTCGCCGACCTTCACCTCGCCCGCTTCGATGCGGCCCATGTAGCCGCGGAAATCGTCGGCCGAGCTGCCGTCCTGGCGCGCGACCCATTGCACCGGGAAGCGCAGCGCGTCGCCCGCCTGCGTCTCGACGGGCAGCGCCTCGAGCACGTTCAGGAGCGGCTCGTCCGCGTACCACGGCATCCGCTCGCTCGCCGCGACGATGTTGTCGCCCTTCAGCGCCGACACCGGCACGAAGCGCACGTCGGTCAAGCCGAGCTGCTGCGCGAGCTTCACGTACGCATCGCGGATCTCGTTGAAGCGCGTCTCGCTGTAATCGACGAGATCCATCTTGTTGATCGCGACGATCACGTGCTGCAGGTCGAGCAGCTTGACGATCGCGCTGTGGCGCTTCGTCTGCGGCAGCAGTTGCGCGGCGCCGTCTTCGAACGTCACGCGCGTCGCGTCGATCAGGATGATCGCCGCATGCGCGGTCGACGCGCCCGTCACCATGTTGCGCGTGTACTGCTCGTGGCCCGGCGTGTCGGCGATGATGAACTTGCGCTTCGCGGTCGCGAAGTAGCGGTACGCGACGTCGATCGTGATGCCCTGCTCGCGCTCGGCCTCGAGACCGTCCGTCAACAGCGCGAGATCGAGCTCGTCGCCGACCGTGCGCTTGTTCTTCGCGCGCGACAGCGCCGACAGCTGGTCGGACAGCACCGCCTTGCTGTCATAGAGCAGGCGGCCGATCAGCGTGCTCTTGCCGTCGTCGACGCTGCCCGCCGTGATGAAGCGCAGCACGCCGAGGTCTTCGTTGTTGTCGATGATGCTCATGATGTGGATGTCCTCGCGTGCTTCAGAAATAGCCCTGCTTCTTGCGCTGCTCCATCGCGGCTTCGGACGTCTGGTCGTCCATCCGCGTCGCGCCGCGCTCGGTGATCTCGGTCACCGCCGTCTCGGCGATGATCTTCTCGACGTCGTCCGCGTCGCTCTCGACCGGGCACGTGCACGAGATGTCGCCGACCGTGCGAAAGCGCACGAGCGCCGCTTCGCTCGTCTCGCCCTCGCGCATCGGCGTGAGCGGCGTGACCGGCACGAGCAGGCCGTTGCGGCGCACGATCTCGCGGCGGTGCGCGTAGTAGATCGACGGCAGTTCGAGCTTCTCGCGAGCGATGTACTGCCACACGTCGAGCTCGGTCCAGTTCGAGATCGGGAACACGCGCAGGTGCTCGCCGCGGTGCAGGCGCGCGTTGAAGAGGCTCCACAGTTCCGGGCGCTGCGCCTTCGGGTCCCATTGGCCGAATTCGTCGCGGAACGAGAAGATCCGCTCCTTCGCGCGCGCCTTCTCCTCGTCGCGGCGCGCGCCGCCGATCATCGCGGTATAGCCGTGCTGCTCGATCGTCTCGAGCAGCGTGACGGCCTGCGCGGCGTTGCGCGAATCGGTTTCGCGGCGCAGCACCACAGTGCCGCGCCTGATCGAATCCTCGACGTGGCCGACAACGAGTTCCGCGCCGATTTCCGCCGCGCGGCGGTCGCGGAAGTCGATCACCTCGTCGTAGTTGTGGCCCGTATCGATGTGCACGAGCGGGAACGGCAGCGACGTCTTGCGGTTCGCGCCGAGCCCGAACGCCTTCAGCGCGAGATGCAGCACGACGACCGAATCCTTGCCGCCCGAGAACAGCAGCGCGGGCTTGCTGCACTCGGCGACGAGCTCGCGCAGAATGTGGATCGACTCGGCCTCGAGCCAGTCGAGGTGGCCCATCCGGCTGGACGACGCGCCGGCGGGCGGGGCAAAAGCGGATTGTTCGAGCGTCGTGCTCATGATTACGGTCCTTGTCTGGGTTTGTGCCGCCGGGCTGACCGGCGGCGCAGCAATCTGGCTATCTTATTATGTGCCGGCTCCGCTCAGGCGGAGGCGGGGGTGGATTCGGCACCGGCGGACGGCACGGGCGTGATCGTGATGTGCAGCCCGCATTCCTTCGTGTCGCGCGACTCCCACCACCAGCGGCCCGCGCGGCTGTCCTCGCCGGGACGGATCGCGCGCGTGCACGGCTCGCAGCCGATGCTCGGGTAGCCGCGCGCGTGCAGCGGATTGACAGGCACATCGAACGCCTTCAGGTATGCCCACACGTCGCTTTCCGCCCAGTCGGCGAGCGGATTGTATTTCGCGATCCCGCGCGCGGCGTCGTGTTCTTCCTCGTGAAGCTCGGCGCGCGTGACCGACTGCTCGCGCCGCTGGCCCGTCACCCAGGCTTCGACGCCCGCGAGCGCACGGTTGAGCGGCTCGACCTTGCGGATCTCGCAGCAGCGCTTGCGCAGCTCGACGCTGTCGTAGAACGCGTTCAGGCCGTGCTCGGCGACGTATTGGTCGACCGCGTCCTGCTGCGGACGGAATTGCTCGATCTCGTAGCCGTAGCGCTCGCGCACGCGGTCGATCATGCCGACCGTCTCCGCATGCAGGCGGCCCGTGTTCAGCGAGAAGATGCCGATCGCCACGCCCTTCGACAGGATCGCGTGCGTGACGAGCATGTCTTCCGCCGCAAGGCTGCTCGCGAACTTGACATTCGGATGACGCTCGGCGATCTGCGCGAGCAGCGCATCGAGCCGTTCGATCTTCGCGCTCAACTCGGGCGTGAGCGCGGATGCCGTCGCGCCGCTCATGCGCTCACCCCGCTCGCCGCGCGGCGGCGAAAGAGCGGCGCCGGGTTGTCGACCGCGCCCTGATAGCGCTGTGAGAACTCGCCGAACGCGTTCAGCGCATCGTGGATGTTCTTGTCCGCGCGCACCGCGAACGCATCGAAGCCGCAGCGCGACATGTAGAGAAGCTGGTCGCGCAGCACGTCGCCGATCGCGCGCAGTTCGCCCTTCCAGCCGTAGCGCTCGCGCAAGAGGCGCGCGATGCTGTAGCCGCGGCCATCCGCGAAGCGCGGGAAATCGACGCCGATCACCGCAATGCGGTCGAAGTCGGCGACGAGATCGGCGGGCTCGCTGTCGGGCGCAAGCCACACGCCGAGCGCGTCCTTCGTCTTCGCGGCGACGAGCGCCTCGCGCTCCGCCTGCCACAGCGCGAACGGCACGAGCACGTTGCCGGCCGGCAGCGCGCCGACCGCGGGCAGCGCACCGTCTTCGGCCACGCGCACGACCAGCCATGCGTCGTCGACCACTTCGCGATTCTTGATAATCAAAGCCATCTGCAGATTCCTCTACGCTGGGTTACGCGTGCGCGGTCTGGCGCGCCGCGTAGACGCGCTCCTTGAACGGCGCGATGCCGATGCGGTCGTACGTGTCGATGAAGCGCTCGCCGTCGACACGCGCTTCGACGAACGTGTCGATCAGCTTCGAGATCACGTCCGGCACCTCTTCCGCGGAGAACGACGGGCCGATCACGCGGGCGAGACGCGCGCCGCCCGCGCCCGTCCCCTGCTCGCCGCCGAGCGACACTTGGTACCACTCGGCGCCGTCCTTGTCGACGCCGAGAATGCCGATGTTGCCGACGTGGTGATGCCCGCACGAATTGATGCAGCCCGAGATGTTGAGCGACAAGTCGCCCAGGTCGTACACGTAGTCGAGATCGTCGAAGCGCTGCTGGATCGCGAGCGCGATCGGGATCGACTTCGCGTTCGCGAGCGAGCAGAAATCGCCGCCCGGGCACGCGATGATGTCGGTCAGGAGGCCGACGTTCGGCGTCGCGAAGCCGGCCGCCTTCGCCTTCTCCCACACCGCGAACAGGTCGCGCTTCTTCACGTTCGCGAGGATCAGGTTCTGCTCGTGCGACACGCGCAGCTCGCCGAACGAGTATGCGTCGGCCCAGTCGGCGACCTGCTCCATCTGCTCCGCGCTCGCGTCGCCCGGCGCGACGCGGTGGTTCTTCAGCGACAGCGTGACGGCCGCGTAGCCCGGCACCTTGTGCGGCGCGACGTTGCGCTCGACCCAGCGCGCGAACGCCTTGCTCTCGAGCAGATGCTGCTCGAACGACGCATCGGTGTCGGCGAGCTTTTCATAGACGGGCGGCTGGAAATACTGCGACACGCGATCGAGCTCATCGTGCGTGAGCGTCGACGGGCCGTCCTTCAGATGCTGCCATTCCTCTTCGACCTGTTGCGAGAACTTCGCGGGCGACAGCGCCTTCACGAGGATCTTGATCCGCGCCTTGTACAGGTTGTCGCGTCGGCCGTAGCGGTTGTACACGCGCAGCACCGCTTCGCAATAAGTGAGGAGGTGCTGCCACGGCAGGTTCTCGCGGATAATCGCCCCGACGATCGGCGTGCGGCCGAGGCCGCCGCCTGCGAGGATGCTCGCGACCACTTCGCCCGCTTCGCTCTTCTTCAGGTAGACGCCGAGATCGTGGATCTGCACGGCCGCGCGATCGAGCTTCGAGCCCGACACGGCGATCTTGAACTTGCGCGGCAGCCATGCGAATTCGGGATGGAACGTCGACCACTGGCGCAGGATCTCGGCCCACGGACGCGGATCGATTTCCTCGTCGTACGCGACGCCCGCGAACTGGTCGGCGGTGATGTTGCGGATGCAGTTGCCCGACGTCTGGATCGCGTGCATCTGCACCGA
Organism: Burkholderia sp. BDU5; assembly: GCF_001522845.1. Taxonomy (NCBI): domain Bacteria; kingdom Pseudomonadati; phylum Pseudomonadota; class Betaproteobacteria; order Burkholderiales; family Burkholderiaceae; genus Burkholderia; species Burkholderia sp. BDU5. The sequence goes on from NZ_LOWC01000009.1 coordinate 107,929, forward strand.
AGCCAGCTTCGCGAGGATCTCGGGCGTTTCCTCGAGCTGCACCCAGTTGAACTGGATGTTCGAGCGCGTCGAGAAGTGGCCGTAGCCGCGGTCGTGCTCGCGCGCGATGCGGGCGAGCATGCGCAACTGATCGCTACGAAGATTGCCGTACGGAATCGCGATGCGGTGCATGTAGGCGTGGCGCTGCATGTACAGGCCGTTCTGCAGCCGCAGCGGACGGAACTCGTCCTCGCTCAATTCGCCGGACAAGCGGCGGCGGACCTGGTCGCGGTACTGCGCGACACGCTCGTCGACGATCGTTTGATCGTACTGATCGTACTGGTACATTCGGGGACCCCAGGGTTTGCTCGATATGACCGCGCGGCGTCCTAGCCACGCCGCGCCCGAATCCTGCACCGCCTGCACCGAGCCGACCATCCGCCCGGCCGCTCATTTGCTAATGACGATTACAGATATCCATATTTGAAAAACACCGGGGAATCGTAATAAACTCTCTTTATATTTCAAACGACTAAAAAATTCTGTTGATATGCGGAAGGGTTATAAATGAACCTGCACCAATTTCGCTTCGTGCGCGAGGCCGTCCGCCAGAATTTCAACCTCACGGAAGCCGCGAAGGCGCTGTACACGTCGCAGCCGGGAGTTTCGAAAGCCATCATCGAGCTCGAGGACGAGCTCGGCGTCGAGATCTTCACGCGCCACGGCAAACGCGTGCGCTCGCTGACCGAGCCTGGACGGATCATCCTCGCGTCGGTCGAGCGGATCCTCCAGGAGGTTGAGAGTCTTAAAAGGGTCGGAAAAGATTACGCGGCGCAGGACCAGGGCAATCTGACGATCGCGGCGACACACACGCAGGCCCGCTATTCGCTGCCCGCCGCGATCGCCGAGTTCAAGAAGCGCTTCCCGAAGGTCCATCTGTCGATCCTGCAAGGCAGCCCGACCCAGGTCGCCGAAATGGTGATCCACGACCAGGCGGACCTCGCGATCGCGACCGAGGCGATCGCCGACTACAAGGAGCTCGTGTCGCTGCCGTGCTTCCAGTGGCACCACGCGGCCGTCGTGCCGGCCGACCACCCGCTCCTCGAGCGCAAGCCGCTGTCGCTCGACGATCTGGCGCAGTTCCCGCTCATCACGTACGACGACGCGTTCGCGGGCCGCAAGAAGATCAACCAGGCGTTTGCGCTGCATCGCCTCACGCCCGACATCGTGCTCGAGGCAATCGACGCGGACGTGATCAAGACCTACGTCGAGCTCGGGCTCGGCGTCGGCATCATGGCCGACATCGCGTTCAATCCGGAGCGCGACCGCAACCTGCGCGCGATCCCGGTCGGGCATCTGTTCGGCAGCAACGTGACGCGGGTCGCGCTCAAGCAGGGCGCGTATCTGCGCGGCTATATCTATACGCTCGTCGAGCTGCTGTCGCCGACGCTCAACCGCAAGCTCGTCGAGACCGCGCTCAAGGGCGAGGCCGAGACCTACGAGCTGTGACGCGCGGCGCGCGGGGCGGCGCTGCTTTGCGGCGCCCCTTCGCGCGGCGTTGCGTTCCCGAACCGGCATGGAGCCGCCTCGCATGAAGCCATCCCGCCTGCTGCGCCGCGCTCGCGCTCGTCTGCGCTGCGGCGCGCGCCGACCTGACGGTCGGCGTCGATCTGTCGACGACGGGCCCCGCCGTGACGATCGGCCAGACCAGCAAGAACGCGATCCTGATGTGGCCGAAGACGATCGCGGGACAGAAGCTGCAGGGTGATCTGCTCGACGACGCATCCGACCCGGACGTCGCCGTGCGCAACATCCGCAAGCTCGCGACGGAGGACAAGGTCGACATGGTCGTCGGGCCGAACATCACGCCCGCGGCGCGCGCCACGCTCGATCCGATCGCCGCCGCCGCGCAGACGCCGATGATCACGCTGATCGGCTCCGGCTCGATCGTCGAGCCGCAGCAGGACAAGCGCGTGTGGGCGTTCAAGATGGCGCAGGGCGACCGCGCGATGGCCGACGTGCCGACCCGCTACACGGCGAACCACGGCGTGAAGACGGTCGGCTTCGCGGACAGCTACGGCGACAGCTGGCTCGACGAATTCACGCGCTTCGCCGGGCTGCGCAAGCTGAGGATCGTCGCGACCGAGCGCTACAACCGCACCGACACGAGCGTGACGGGCCAAGCGCTGAAGCTGATCGCGGCGAAACTGGGCGCGATTCTGATCTCTGGCGCGGGTACGCCGACAGTGCGGCCGCAGCGCACGCTGATCGTCGTCTATCTGAGCCAGTGAGCCGCCGCCCCGCCGCGCAACGAAGCAAAATGCGAAGGAAGCAGAATGCTTGCCGGCGTGGGGGATTTCGGTAATAATTCGCGTCTTCGCCGCGCGCAATCGCATGTGCGGCGCAGGTTTGCCCAGGTGGTGAAATTGGTAGACGCAGGGGACTCAAAATCCCCCGCCGCAAGGCGTGCCGGTTCGATTCCGGCCCTGGGCACCATCAAACATTCCTCGAAATTCCCGACCGGTCGCAAAAACCTTGATAAATAAAGGCGCAGAGGGAAATTTCGTTCCGAAAGAGTCCGGCTCGGTTCGTTGAAAGCCGGGGGTACGCAGGGGTACTTTTAGGGGTATGTCCTCGCTTCGAGGCTCCAACTAACGGAGATACCCCTGATGCCCTTGACCGATACGGCATCCGGACTGCCAAGCCCAGGCCAAAGATTCAAAAATTCTACGACGGCAACGGCCTGTTCTTGCAAGTCATGCCGAGCAGCCAAAAATACTGGCGGCTCAAGTATTACTTCGCAGGGAAGGAAAAGCTGCCTGCGCTCGGCGTATACCCCGACGTTTCGCTGGCCGTCGCTCGCAGAAAGCGCGACGAGGCGCGCGCTAAACTTGCCGAAGGCAATTGATCCAAGCGAAGCGAAGAAGATCGAGAAACGCACGGCCAAGCTGAACGCCGTCAACACATTCGAGGCAATTGCGCGCGCTTGGCTGGAAGATCGCAAGTCAAGCGTTGAGATGGGTCAGCATGAAAAGACGCTTGCCCGCATGGAAAACGATGTATTTCCGTGGCTTGGCAAGCGTCCAATCAAGGGAATCGACGCGCCAGAGATTCGGGAAGTGCTCAAGCGCATCGACAGTCGAGGCGCGCGGTACACGGCGCACAGCGTCCGCAGCGAAATCAGCCGCGTTTTCCGTTATGCGATCCAGAATGGCAAGACGAAACGGATTCGGCATCGATGCCGCTCGACATCATGCTGCTGCGCACCTTCCTCGAAGTCGTCGAGCATCACGGCTTCGCGCTCGCCGCCGAGCGCGTCGCGCTCACGCCGTCCGCGGTCAGCGGGCACATCAAGCGGCTCAAGCAGGCGGCGGGCGGCGGGCTGCTCGCCCGCGCGACGCGGCGCGTCGCGCTCACGCAAGCAGGCGAGACACTGTAGGCGTATGCGCGCAACATCGTCGAGATGGAGCGCGAAGCGCGCGCGGCTGCGCGGCTCGCCGCTGCACGGCCGGCTGCGCGTCGGCGCGTCCGAGGATTGCGCGGGCGCGTGGCTGCCCCAGGTGCTGCACGCGTTTCGCCGCCGGCATCCGCGGGCAACGATCGAACTGAAAGCCGGCATCACCGCGGATCTGCTGCGCCAACGGGCATCGGGCCGCGTCGACGTCGTGTTCGGCAAGCAATGCAGCCGAGTCGACGAAGCCGGCGAACTGTTGTGGGAAGAGCCGCTCGTGTGGGCATACGCGTCGGACGCCGCGCTCGACGCGGCCGGCGCGCTGCCGCTCGCGCTCTTTCCGGAGCCGTGCGTCTACCGCGAAGCGGCGACCGCCGCGCTGAGCGGCGCGCAGCGTCCTTTTCGCATCGCGTTCGAAAGCGGCAGCATGGCGGGCTGCGTGTCGGCGGCGCTTGCGGGATTCGCCGTCACCGTCGTCGCACGCAGCCAGCTACGCGACGGCTCGCGCGAATGCGGACCGGAAGACGGGCTGCCCGCGCTGCCCGCCGCGCACTTCTACGCGTTCTCGCGCCAGTCGACGCCCGCGAGCGCCGCGTTGATCGACGCGGTGCGGGAAACCGGGCGCCACAACCGGTTCGCGCCGACGAATTGACGCGCCTATGCGGACGAAAGCGCGTCGACTGCGACGTTCGTCTCGGCAATGAATCGCCAATACAAGGCGCGCCGAGGGAGATGCGCGATCGGCGATGAATCGATGAGAATCCGCGAATATGAAAAATAAGAAGACCGCACAAATTAAAAAAACAAGTCCCGGATATACTAGGATTTATCCATTAACAAGACATTTAAAGTCTCGTCAATTCATCTATGCGCGAGGTCAATCGTTTCTCCGAGATGGCGGTGTTCGTTCAGGTGATCGAGTCGTGTGGATTCTCTGCGGCGGGACGACGGCTCGACATGACGCCGTCGGCGATCAGCAAGTTCATTCAACGGCTCGAGACGCGGCTCGGCGTGCGCCTGCTGAACCGCACGACACGCAAGCTGCAGCTCACGCCGGAAGGCGCCGCGTTCTACGAACGCTGCGTGCGCATCCTCGATGACATCGCCGACGCCGAGCGCGAAGCGACGCGCGGCACGAGTCCGCAGGGACGCGTGCGAATCAATTCGCACGTGCCGTTCGGCAAGCGCCATCTGATGCCGCTTCTGCCCGAATTCCAGCGCCGCTATCCGGACATCACGCTCGACATCGTGCTATCGGATGCGGTCGTCGATCTGCTCGACGACCGCAGCGACATCGCGATCCGCTCGGGCGCGCTCGACGATTCGCGGCTCGTGATGCGCAGGCTCGGCGGCAGCCGGATGGTCGTCGTCGGCTCGCCCGCGTACTTCGAGGGCAGGGGCGTGCCGCAGACGCCGGATGATCTCGATCGCCACCATTGCATCGGTCTCAGCGGCAACACGAAGGCATGGCCGTTCGTCGTGGCGGAAGGCCAGCGTCTGCGGCCGTCGGGCGGCAACCTGCTGCTCGGCGACGGCGAGAGCATCCGCGAGGCAGCCGTCTCCGGGCTCGGGCTCGCACGGCTCGCGCGCTGTCACGTCGCGGAGGACATCGATGCGGAGCGCCTCGTGCCGGTGCTCGAAGCGTTCAATCCGGGCGACGAGGAAGAGATCAGCGCCGTGTTCGTCGGGCCGAGCGAACGTCTGCCGGCGCGCGTGCGCGTGCTGCTCGATTTCCTGAAAGAGCGGATCCGCATCGGATCGCGTGTGATCGACGATTGGGACGAGGCGCCGGCGGCCGGCACGCGCGCCACCGTCACGCAACTGCGCTGAGCGCGCTGCCGGTCGACGCGCGTCTCGGCACCCGTCGTCGCACCGCTGCCGCGCCTTCTTACGGCAGCGTTTCGATGCGGGACATATGGGCGAACGCTCGCCGAGCGCCGCCGGGCCGGTTCGCCGCGTCACGCGTTCAGCGCATCGCGCCGGCGGGCGAGATATCGAGATGCGAGAAGCATGAGCGATCCGTTTCGACGATCGCCGGCGCCGCCGCGGATGGCACACCCCGAATGCGCGGATTTATTTTTATTCGAATGCGCTTTAAATCGATTCGACCAGGCGACAAGAAACCGATCGATCCGGATTAATCGATTCCGCGCAACCGTATCGAATACGGATGATATCGAATGACGGATTCGGAAAAATCCGATTTCGGCAAATGCCGCGGCATGTTCGGATGCCGCGGCCGCACATTGCTTACTGCCTGCCGCTTATTTCACGGTGAACTGGTAGCTGCCCTGCGTGCGATGGCCGTCGGTCGCGACCGCAACCCACTTGACCGTATACGCGCCCGCCTGCAGCGGCTTGAGCGCGACCGACATGCGCTTGCGATCGGATGCGTCGACGACCGCCTTTGCGGCCGCGGCCGGCGCGCCCGCCGCGTCGACGACGACGATCGAGCTGAACGCCGGCTCGAGCGTTTCGGTGAAGCCGATCGACACGGCCTGCGGCGCGGCGACCGCGGCGTTCGCGGGCGGATCGGTCTTTTCGGGTTTCGCGTGCGCGAACGCGACGCTCGACAGCGTGAGCGCGAGCGCGGCGGCGAGGCCGCGCCGCGCGACGGAAGTCATCGTGGTCGTAGTTGTCATCGGGTACCTTTGTTCGAACGGGGGATTGCGGGCGCGCCGAGCGCGGCCGCGCGGCCCCGAGCTTACCAGTCCCGGCATGCGCTTGCGCTCGAGCGCGCCGCGACTGTTTGCCCGATCCGCGTTTGATACGCTTGGTACAATGCGCGCGCCATGGATCTCGAAAGCATTCTGTTTACGCAAGGCTTCGGGTCGCGCCGCCAGTGCCGCGCGCTCGTCGAAGCAGGGCGCGTCGCCGTCGGCGGCGCGACGTGCGTCGATGCGCACGCGTCGTTCGACACCGCCCATCTCGCGTTCGAAGTCGACGGCGTCGCGTGGCCGTACCACGCGCGCGCGTACGTCGTGCTCAACAAGCCGGCGGGCTACGAGTGCTCGCGCGAGCCGCAGCATCATTCGAGCGTCTTCAGCCTGCTGCCGCCGCAGTTCGCAGAGCGCGGCGTCCAGTGTGTCGGCCGCCTCGACCAGGACACGACGGGCCTCCTGCTGCTGTCCGACGACGGCCAGTTCGTCCACGCGTACACGTCGCCGAAGCGCAAGGTGCCAAAGACCTATGTCGCGACGGTGCGCCACCCGCTCGACGACGCGCAGCTCGACGCGCTGCGCGCGGGCGTGCTGCTGCACGGCGAGCCGAAACCGATCGCCGCGATCGCCGCGATCGCCCGAGGAGAACGACTCCTCGAAATGACGGTCGCCGAAGGGAAATATCACCAGGTGAAGCGGATGGTCGCGGCGGCGAGCAACCGCGTCGAGGCGCTGCATCGCGCGAGCATCGGCGGCTTCGCGCTGCCGGCGGATCTCGCCGAAGGCGCTTGGCGCTGGCTCGGCGAGCGCGATCTGGCTGCATTGCGCGACACGGCGAAAACCCTGTCAGGGTAAGCCCGGGCGGCGGCTGCGCGGCCATCCGAACCATGCTGCTTCGCAGCATGGCAGCGTCATCAAGCCTCGCTATACTCGAAACAAAACCACAATGGATTCCGGGTTTGGGGAGACATCATGACCATCAGCAATCCGATTGAAATTTCGTCCGTGATACTCGCGTTCGCGGCGCTCGGCGCGATCATGATCGGCGGGCTGCTCACCGCGATGCATCTGAAGCGCAAATATCATCCGAGTCTGATCGGCGCGCTGATCGGCGCGCTGCTGTGCTTCCTGCTGATCGAGGCGCTGCCGGCGATCACTTGATCGGGCGCGGCGCGGCCACGGTGCGCAGGAAATCATCGACGGTCGGATAGCGCAGCGCGACGCGCAATTCGCGCTTCATCCTCGCGTTCGCGAGCCGTCGCGACTCGCGCATGAACGACAGCAGCATCGGCTCGAGCTGCTGCTCCGCGTCGGCACGCGTGATGCGCGGCGGGTAGTGCATGCCGAACGCGCGCGCGACCTGCTCGAAGTAATCCCCCATCTTCAGCTCGGTGTCGTCGCTCGCATGGACGATCCGCGCGGGCTTGCCGCGCGTCGCGGCGCGCAGCAGGATCGACGCGAGATCGTCGGCATGGATGTGGTTCGTATAGACGTCGTCGGCCTCGACGAGGGCCGGCGTCCCCTTCTCGAGCCGCGCGAGCGGCAGCCGGTTCGCCGCGTAGATGCCGGGAATCCGCACGATGCGTGCGGACAGCGCGCCGCGCGCGGTCGCGCGGCGCAATTGACGCTCGGCCGACACGCGCCGTCGCGCGCGCGGATTCCCAGGCCGCACCGGACGCGTTTCGTCAACCCATGCGCCGCCGCAATCACCGTAAACGCCGCTCGTGCTCGCGTAGACGACGGCAGGACGCGACAGGGCGTCGGGTACAATACCCGTTGCCTGAAAAGGCGGCCAAGCCGATCTGGCGGCGGCCCGCCCCGCGCGCAGCCTGCCGTACGCCGGCGCGAACTGACGCGACGGCCGCCGCGGCGACGCGAGCGCGGCGACGAGCGCCTGCGTTCTGCGGTCGACTTCACCCGTCGCCTGCGGCGGCGCGAGATGCAGCACGACGCTTGCGAGACGCGCGATCCGTGCGAGCGTCGCGCGCTCGTCCAGATCGCCGACGACGGGCACGACGCCCGCCGCCCGCAGTTCAGCGCAGCGCGCCCGATGGCTCGTCAGCGCGACGATGCGCAAGTTCCGGCGCCGCGCGCGCAACTGCGCGACGCAACGCATGCCGACGTCGCCGCAGCCGACGATCAATACGCGCGGCCTGCGCAGGATTCGTGTCGCAATCATGGTGTATCGGTTGATCCGTAGGAATGCATTGTAGCTGCCGTGCACGCGTTGCACGGTCCCCACTTTTTGTTCTCAACGACTTATGGCTTTTAACGTAACTCTCAAGCAAAGCGGCCGGCAGTTCCAGGTCGAAACCGGCGAAACCGTGCTCGCGGCGGCGCTGCGTCAGAACGTCCATCTGCCCTACGGCTGCAAGAACGGCGCGTGCGGTTCGTGCAAGGGCACGATCTTGCAAGGCCAGTTCGAGCAGGGACCGCACTCCGCTTCAGCGCTGTCGAACGACGAGCGCACGCGCGGCCTCGCGCTGCTGTGCTGCTCGAAGCCGCAGAGCGACCTCGAAGTCGACGTGCGCGAGATCGCCGGCGTCGACGGCGTCCAGGTGAAGAAGCTGCCGTGCCGCGTCGCGGCGCTCGAGCGCCGCGCAGACGACGTGATCGTGCTGAGACTGCAGTTGCCGGCAAACGAGCGCCTGCAATATCTCGCCGGCCAGTACATCGAATTCATCCTGAAGGACGGCGCGCGCCGCAGCTACTCGATGGCGACCGCGCCGCACGAGGAAGGCCAGATCGAGCTGCACATTCGCCACATGCCGGGCGGCAAGTTCACCGACCACGTGTTCGGCGCGATGAAGGAGCGCGACATCCTGCGCTTCGAAGGCCCGCTCGGCACGTTCTTCCTGCGCGAGGATTCGGACAAGCCGATCGTGCTGCTCGCGTCCGGCACGGGCTTCGCGCCGATCAAGGCGATCATCGAGCACGCGCATCATCTGAAGCTCGGGCGCCCGATGACGCTCTACTGGGGTGCGCGCCGCAAGAAGGATCTGTATCTGCTCGACGTCGCCGAGCAATGGGCGAAGGAGATCCCGAACTTCGAGTTCGTGCCGGTGCTCTCCGAGCCAGACGCGAGCGACGCGTGGACGGGCCGCACGGGCTTCGTGCACCGCGCGGTGATCGAGGATCTGCCGGACCTGTCCGGCTACCAGGTGTACGCGTGCGGCGCGCCGGTGATGGTCGAATCCGCGCAGCGCGACTTCACGCAGCACCACAGCCTGCCCGCCGACGAGTTCTATGCGGACTCGTTTACGAGCGCTGCGGACCTCGCCCACGCCGTCTGAGCGCCGCGCGGCCTCGAAAAAAACCGCCGCGACACAGAATTGTCGCGTCGCAGCGGTTTACTTGGGGCCGCGTGATGCCTTATGCTTGCGCACATGAACCGCTTCCAGTCCTCCCTCCGACGTCGCCGCTCGCCGCTCCGCACGGATGCCGCCGGCTCGTCACGGACTCGCGCGTAACCGCTTCCTCGTTACGCGAAAGCTGTTCGAATCACCAAGCCACGGCGTCCCGTGGCTTTTTTTATTGTCTTTTCGCCGACCGCGCCCTGGAGCTTGCCGCTATGCCGCTGAACGATTTTCCGATCGACTCGCTGATGTACATCACGAACCGCCCCGACATCGTGTTTACGCACGGCAAGGGCTCGTGGCTCTACGACCACACCGGCAAGCGTTACCTGGACTTCATTCAGGGTTGGGCGGTCAACTGCCTCGGCCACTGCAACGACGGCCTCGTCCAGGCGCTGCAGGCGCAAGCGGAGAAGCTGCTCAACCCATCGCCCGCGTTCTACAACGAGCCGATGGCGAAGCTCGCGAGCCTGCTCACGCAGCACAGCGTGTTCGACAAGGTGTTTTTCGCGAACAGCGGCGCGGAAGCGAACGAAGGCGCGATCAAGCTCGCGCGCAAATGGGGCCGCAAATTCAAGAACGGCGCGTACGAGATCATCACGTTCGACCACAGCTTCCACGGCCGCACGCTCGCAACGATGTCCGCGAGCGGCAAGGCCGGCTGGGGCACGATCTACGCGCCGCAGGTGCCGGGCTTCCCGAAGGCCGAGATCAACAACATCAACTCGGTCGAGAAGCTGATCAGCGACAAGACCGTCGCCGTGATGCTCGAGCCGATCCAGGGCGAAGGCGGTGTGATCCCGGCGTCGAACGAGTTCATGCGGCAACTGCGCGCGCTGACGAAGCAGCACGATCTCCTCCTCATCGTCGACGAAGTGCAGAGCGGCTGCGGCCGCGCGGGCACGCTGTTCGCGTACGAGCTTGCGAACATCGAGCCGGACATCATGACGCTCGGCAAGGGCATCGGCGGCGGCGTGCCGCTCGCGGCGCTGCTGTCGAAAGCGGACGTCGCGGTGTTCGAGGCAGGCGACCAGGGCGGCACCTACAACGGCAACCCGCTGATGACGGCGGCCGGCCACGCGGTGATCTCGCAGCTCGTCGCGCCGGGCTTTCTCGAAGGCGTGCGCGCGCGCGGCGAATACCTGAAGCGCAAGCTGCTCGAACTGTCGGACGAGCGCGGCTTCGAGGGCGAGCGCGGCGAAGGCCTGTTGCGCGCGCTGCTGCTCGGCAAGGACATCGGCCCGCAGATCGTCGAGAAGGCGCGCGACATGCAGCCGGACGGCCTGCTGCTGAATGCCGCGCGTCCGAACCTGCTGCGCTTCATGCCGGCGCTCAACGTGACGAACGAAGAGATCGACCAGATGATGGCGATGCTGCGTTCGGTGCTCGACTCGCTCTGATCGCCCATGTCGACCGCGCTCGTTGCCGACGACGTCGCGATCCGCCCGTTCGAGCACGGTGACACCGATGCCGCGCTCGCCGTGTGGCGCGATGCGTTTCCCGCGTACTCGGACGCAAGCACGCCTCATCGCGATCCGCGGCGCTCGATCGAGCTCAAGCTCGCGACGCAGCCGGAGCTGTTCTTTGTCGCGATCGCCGGCGGGAGGGTCGCCGGGACCGTGATGGCTGGCTACGACGGCCACCGCGGCTGGCTGTATTCGCTCGCCGTCGAGCGCGGCGCACGGCGGCTCGGTATCGGCCGTGCGCTGCTCGCGCACGCGGAAGCGGCGCTCACCGCGCGCGGCTGCCCGAAAGTGAACCTGCAGGTGCTGCCCGGCAACGACGACGCGTGCCGGTTCTACGAAGCGCTCGGCTATTGCGCGGAAGAGCGGATCTCGTTCGGCAAGCGGCTCGCGGCGGATTGAGGCTGCAAACGCGGGCAGCGCGCCGCCGGACTGCGCGGCGCGCCCCGCCCTCGTCCGGTCACCACGGCGCGTGCGGCCCCGAGCAGGTGCCGGTTGACGTGATTCCCCACCTGCATGCCGGCCGACGCGCCACCGCAAGCGCACGCCCCTTCCCGCCGCTTGCGTCTCGCTACGAAATCGGCCCCGCGCCCGGCAACGGATTGCCGAGGCTGTCGGTCGGCACCGCCTGCTGCTCGAACGCCGCGAAATACGCGGCCCACTGCTCGCCGCCGAGATCGACGAGAAGCGCGCCGTCCTGCCACACGTCGTTGTGGTCGTTCGCGTCGTCGCCCGCCTGATGCAGAAAATGCGTGCCGGCCGATCCCTGATTCATATGCGTGTCGTGAATCCCGTTGCCTTCGACATACGTGCGCCCGAATACGTACAAATCGAGATTCTGCTGACGCGCGGCGTCGACGAGCCGCAACACCGACGGAATCGGTTCAGGATGCTCGGTGCCGTCCATCACGTCGCTGACCCGCCACGCCCCCGTTTCGCTCAGGACGTCGCTGCGCACGTAGTCGAGCGCCGGCAACGCATCGCCGTTCGTCAGGTCGGTGTAGCCCTCCGCGGCGGCGGCGAGCGTCTGCGTGAGCGGATGATGAAAATCGTAGACGAGCTTGTACTTGAGCAAGTCGTCCGCGTCGCTGGTGCCGACATTGATCGCGACGTCCCAGTCGCCGTCGGGCAACGCGAGCGTCAGGTGGACGTGATACTGCGTCTCGTTCGCGCGCCCCACCGCCTTCAGACTCGCGACCGCTTTGATCTTCGCTTTCACGAAACCGTAATCGAGGCTCATGTGCGTCTCCGTTCAATGGCGGCGCGCACATTGTGCCCGAGCTGCGTGTCGGTTTTCGGTATGCCGATCAGCGAACGCCGCGCGTCGCGCATCGAGGCCTCGGTCGGGCACGAAAGCCGACATCGCACGTCGCTTCGAGTGCCGCAGTCAGCGGCACGCCATCGCACTCAGCCGCCCCCGATGCACACGCCGCGCCGATGCACAAAACAAAAAGCCGCCGCGGCGAACCGTGGCGGCTTCCTGAAAATCACGCCGCGCGAACCGGCGCGCGGCAAGCGTCGATCGTGCTTACTCGCCCAGATACGCGGCGCGCACCTTCGGATCGTCGAGCATCTGCTTCGCATCGCCCTCCATCGTGACCGTACCCGAATCCATCACGTAGCCGCGGTCGGCCGCCTGCAGCGCGAGACGCGCGTTCTGCTCGACGAGCAGCACCGTGATGCCCTCCTTCGAGATCGTGCGCACCACTTCGAAGATCTTCTCGACCATGATCGGCGACAGCCCCATCGACGGCTCGTCGAGCAGCAGCAGCTTCGGCTTGGAGAGGATCGCGCGCGCCATCGCGAGCATCTGCTGCTCGCCGCCCGACAGCGTGCCCGCGAGCTGCGTCGCTCGCTCCTTCAGGCGCGGGAAGAAGCCGAACATCCGGTCGACATCCTTCTTGATCCCGTCCGTGTCGTTGCGCAGATACGCGCCCATCTGCATGTTCTCGACGATCGACATCCGCGCGAAGATCCCGCGGCCTTCCGGCACCATCGCAAGGCCGCGCTTCAGGAGCTCGTGCGGCGGCACGCCCTTGATCGACTGACCGTCGTACTCGATGTCGCCCGCCGAGTACGGTTTGAGACCCGTGATCGCCTTCATCGTCGTCGTCTTGCCCGCGCCGTTCGCGCCGATCAGCGTGACGAGTTCGCCCTGACGGACTTCCATGTCAACGCCCTTGACGGCCTGGATGCCGCCGTAGTTGACTTGCAAGCCCTTGATTTTCAACATTGCCGCTGCCATCAGTGCACCCCTGCGCCGAGATATGCCTCAATCACCTTCGGGTTCTTCTGCACGTCCTGCGGCAGACCCTCGGCGATCACCTTGCCGTAATCGAGCACCGTCATGCGGTTGCACAAGTGCATCACGAGCTTCACGTCGTGCTCGATCAGCAGGATCGTGCGGCCGTCCGAGCGGATCTTGTCGAGCAGGCGCGTCAGCTCGACCTTCTCTGTCGCGTTCATGCCCGCCGCCGGCTCGTCGAGCGCAAGCAGCTTCGGATCGGTCGCGAGCGCGCGCGCGATTTCCAGCCGACGCTGATGGCCGTACGACAGGTTGCGCGCGGTGTAGTCCGCGTACTGCAGCACGCCGACGTAGTCGAGCAGCTCGATCGCGCGCTCCTTGATCTCGCGCTCTTCCTTGCGCTCGGCGGGCGTCTGGAACACCGCGCCCAAGAGGCCGTGCTTCGTGCGCACGTGGCGCCCGACCATCACATTCTCGAGCGCCGTCATTCCGCCGAACAGGCGGATGTTCTGGAATGTGCGCGCGATGCCCGCCTTCGCGACCTGGTGGACCGCGGTCGGTGTGTACGTGTCGCCGTCGAGCCGGAACTCGCCGGAGTCGGGCGTGTAGAGCCCCGTGATCACGTTGAAGAACGTGGTCTTGCCCGCGCCGTTCGGGCCGATCAGGCCGTAGATCTCGCCTTCCCGGATCTCGAGGCCGACGTCGGACAGCGCCTGCAGGCCGCCGAAGCGCTTGTTCACGCCTTTGACGGACAGTCGAATTTGTTCGCTCATTACCTTTTCTCCTGTGTCGACCAGCGTCGTTTAAGCGCGCACCGGCTTCTTGCCGCCGCGCTTCGCCAGCTTCGCGATTCGGTCTTCATGCTTCGGCGCGGGCCACAGGCCTTCCGAGCGATACAGCATGATGATCACCATCGCGAGGCCGTAGAGGCCCTGGCGGATCACTTCCGTATCGATGACGTCGTGACCGAACAGCATGTGCTGCAGCGGGCTCATCGTCGAGCGCAGGAATTCGGGGAACACGGCGAGCAGTACCGCGCCGAGGATCACGCCGGGAATGTGGCCCATGCCGCCCAGCACGACGCAAGCGAGCACGACGATCGACTCCCAGAACGTGAATGATTCCGGCGACACGAAGCCCTGGAACGCGCCGAACATCGCGCCCGACAGGCCGCCGAACGACGCGCCCATCGCGAACGCGAGCAGCTTCACGTTACGCGTGTTGATGCCCATCGCCTTCGCAGCGATCTCGTCCTCGCGGATCGCGGCCCACGCGCGGCCGATCCGCGAATGCTGCAGGCGCGTACAGACCCAGATCACGAAGAGCGCGCAGATCACGAACAGGTAGTAGTACATGTAGACCGACGGCAGCGAGAACCCGAAGATCTCGTGCGTCTGCGCGAGGTTGAAGCCCGCGACATTGACGGGATCGATGCCCGTGATCCCCTGCGGCCCGTTCGTCACGTTGACCGGACGGTCGAGATTGTTCATGAAGATCCGCACGATCTCGCCGAAGCCGAGCGTCACGATCGCGAGGTAGTCGCCGCGCAGACGCAGCGTCGGCGCGCCGAGCAGGATGCCGAAGAACGCGGCGAGCGACATCGCTATCGGCACGATCACGAAGAACGGCACGTGCAGGCCGCCCGGCAGCAATTGCGCGATCCAGTCGAAATGCGACGTCAGGTGCGGCGAGCTCAGGAGCGCCGCGGTGTACGCGCCCACCGCGTAGAACGCGATGTAGCCCAGGTCCAGCAGGCCGGCGAAGCCGACCACGACGTTCAAACCCAACGCGAGCATCACGTACAGCATCGCGAAGTCGAGCACGCGCACCCAGTAGTTGCCGCCCGCCGCGCCGATGAGGAGCGGCGCCGCGACGACGAGCGCCGCGGTCAGCACGCCGATGGTGACGGTCTTCGCGGTGTGGCGCTCTTCGACGAGCGAAGCCGACGTTTCGATCGGTTGAATGGATGTCATGTTGTTCTCCTTACGCGCGATCGGCGACACGTTCGCCCAAGAGGCCCGACGGCCGGAACACCAGCACGATGATGAGCACGATGAACGCGAACACGTCTTGGTAGTTGCTGCCGAACACCCCGCCCGTCAGATTGCCGATATAGCCCGCGCCCAACTGCTCGATGAGGCCGAGCAGCACGCCGCCCACCATCGCGCCGCCCAGGTTGCCGATCCCGCCCAGCACCGCTGCCGTGAACGCCTTCATGCCGGGAATGAAGCCCATGTAGAAGTGCACGTTGCCGTATTCGGAAGCGATCATCACGCCCGCGAGCGCGGCGAGCGCCGAGCCGATCATGAAGGTCGCCGAAATCACGAAGTTCGGATTCACGCCCATCAGGCTCGCCGTGTTCGGGTTCTCGGCGATCGCACGCATCGCGCGGCCGAGCTTCGTCTTGTGCACGAGCAGCAGCAGCCCCCCCATCACGATGAACGCGACGATGATGATCGTGATCTCGGTCATCGAAATCACCGCGCCCGGATTATTCTCGCCCGCCTTGATCACGTTGATCGGATCGGTCGGCAGCAACTGCGGGAACGGCAGCGGATTGCGCGACCAGATCATCATGGCGGCCGTCTGCAGCAGGATCGACACGCCGATCGCGGTGATGAGCGGCGCGAGACGCGGCGCCCGGCGCAGCGGCCGATAGGCGACGCGTTCGATCGTGAAGCCGACGCATGCGCAGACGATCGCCGCGATTCCGAGCCCGATCGCCAGCGTCGCGACGTGGCCAAGACCGGGGAAGTGGTTCTGCAGCACCGTGATCGCGGAAAGCGCGACCATCGCGCCCACCATCAGCACGTCGCCGTGCGCGAAGTTGATGATGCCGAGAATGCCGTACACCATCGTGTAGCCCAACGCGATGATGGCGTAGACACTGCCGAGCACCAGTCCGTTGAGGATCTGCTGGACGAAAATATCCATTTAAAGCTCCTTGGCCCGTGCCGCCGGATGAGCGCTCCGCCACGCGGATAAGCGATGGAATCGCGCCAACTCGACGACACTGCGGGTACTAAATCAATACCGGTAAGGTGATGTCGGCCCGGCGCGGACGGTGCGGACTGTGCGACCGCGCGTCTTGCCGGGACGGATACGAAAACGGCACCGCACTGAAGCTTCGGTGCCGTCGCGAGTCCCGTCTGTAATTCACGACTTGAGGACGGTGTGCTTGGCCTCCTTGAAGTCGTAGAGCGTCCATGCGCCAACCTTCGCGTCGTCGATGCGGCCGCGCACGACGTCGGCCGTCGCCTCGCGGGCAGGCGCCGGCATCGGATGCGGCACGTCGAATGCTTCGCTCGGGTCGGCGCGCCTCGTGGTGTCGGCGGTCGCGCGCACTGCGTCGTTTGCGATCGGCGCACGTCCGGACGACGCCGTCGCGCGAACGACGGCCGTCCGTCTCGCGACCGGGTCGCCCGGCGCGCCGATGCCGACGAACACGACGACGTTGGTGCGCGCGCGCTTGATCTGAGTCGGCATCGTGACGAAATTCGCCGCAGGACGCCCGCCCCTGGCGACGGGCACGTCGCTCGGGGAAGCCGTCGGGGCCGCCTCGGCTTGCGCCGCCGCCCCGCCGTCGCGTCCGTCGGCGGCCGCTGCGAAGAGCGCAACCGCAGCGTAGACGGGCCCGGCGTCAACCAACTTCAGATGCATCGAATAAGGTCTCCAGCGCCTTGCCAAAACCATGTTTCAAGGCCACCAGGCCTGAAAACGGGCGCATTGTAACTCTATTTATAGGACGACCAATATTCCTGATTCGACAGGGTTTTCCTGCATTGCAACCTTTTTTGAGCACGCCATTTCAGAAGACATTGCAACCTGGTTGCACTGTCACGGTGCCGAATGGTTGCTCCACGGGACATTTCGCCCAAAATAAAAGCGCGCCCTAAGGCGCGCTTTTTGCAATCTAACTGAAACGAAACCGGCGATCAGGCCGCGGGCGACAGATTCAAGCCGCGCGGCAACGGGAACGACACGTTCTCCTCGATGCCCTCGAGCGCACGCACGTTGGTCACGCCGAGCTCGCGCAAACGCGCGATCACCGCTTGCGCGAGCACCTCGGGCGCCGACGCGCCCGCCGTCACGCCGATCCGGCGCTTACCGGCAACCCAGGCAGGGTCGATCTGCTCGGGTGCGTCCACCATGTAGGCGGCAACGCCGCGCTTCTCGGCGACTTCGCGCAAGCGGCTCGAATTCGAGCTATTCGGGCTGCCGACGACGATCACGACGTCGCACTGCGGCGCCATGAACTTCACCGCATCCTGGCGGTTCTGCGTCGCGTAGCAGATGTCCTGCTTCTTCGGTTCGCGGATCGCGGGAAATTTCGTCTTGAGCGCGCCGATGATCTCGGCCGCGTCGTCGACCGACAGCGTCGTCTGCGTGACGAGCGCGACGCGCTCCGGATCGGGCAGCTCGAGCTTCTGCACGTCGTCGACGCTTTCGACGAGATGCATCCCGCGCTCCACCTGGCCCATCGTGCCTTCGACTTCCGGGTGCCCCTTGTGGCCGATCATCACGATGTCGACGCCCTCCTGACGCATCTTCGCGACCTCGACGTGCACCTTCGTGACGAGCGGACACGTTGCGTCATAGATACGCAGGCCGCGCACGGCCGCCTCGTCGCGCACCGCCTTCGACACGCCGTGCGCACTGAAGATCACCGTGTTGCCGGACGGCACTTCCGCGAGCTCCTCGACGAAAATCGCCCCCTTCTTCCTCAGATCCTCGACGACGTACTTGTTGTGCACGATCTCGTGGCGCACGTAGATCGGCGCGCCGTGCATCGCGATCGCGCGTTCGACGATCTCGATCGCGCGATCGACGCCTGCGCAGAAACCGCGCGGCTGAGCGAGCAGAATCTCGGCGTCGGCCGCGGCGACCTGACCGGACAGCGTATCGGTGGTGCTCATGATTACAGAATCCCGATGATTTTCACTTCGAACGTGAGCGCCTGGCCCGCGAGCGGATGGTTGAAATCGAAGAGCGCGGACGTCTCGCCGATCTCCTTCAGCACGCCCGCGTAGCGGCCGCCGTCCGGCGCGTTGAATTCGATCAGGTCGCCCGGCGCGAAATCGTCGCCGACCATGCCGTTATCGCGCAGCGTCGCGAGCGACACGCGCTGGATCATGTCCGGATTGCGCGGCCCGAATGCTTGCTCAGGCGTTAGCCGGAAGGTCGAATGGTGGCCTGCCTTGAGGCCGATCAGAATTCCTTCCAGCGACGGCGCAAGCTGCCCCGCGCCGAGCAGGAGCGTGGCGGGCTTGTCGGAGAATGTGTTGACGATGTCGGCGCCGTCGGCAAGGGCGAGCCGGTAATGAAGCGTGACGTGCGAACCGGGCTTCACTTCTGCAAGGTCGATGAGGCTCATGTGGTACTCGTTCAATCGGCGCCCGAAAACGACGGGCGGCACAACGCAAAGGCTTTATTGTAAGTCACCTCGGCGATCGAGGCGGAATGCGGACGTGATTCGCCTTGCGAGCACGCAGGATATTGGAGGTCGGCAGCATGCAGTATGAGACTTTTACAGTCGGCGAGAACGTCGACGACGAGCCCCCACGCGATCGGCTCGCCCCGCCGCCGGCCGCTCCGCCGGCTCCGGCTGCACCGCGCCCGCGGCCCGCCGCCGCGGCGCACCGCGGGCGCGACCTGCCGCGCGAACGCCTGCTTGCGCGCGGGCCTGCCGCGCTGTCGGACGCGGAGCTCGTCGCGCTCCTGCTCGGCTCGGGCCTGCCCGGTCACGACGTGTTTGCGCTCGCGCACACGCTGCTCGCGCGCTTCGGCTCGCTGCGCACGCTCCTCGACGCGGCGCCCGACGACTTCAAGGGCCTGCGCGGAATCGGCCCCGCGCGCACCGCAATCTTGGTCGCGGTCGTCGAGCTGGCGCGCCGCGCGCTCGCCGAAAAGGCTCGCGAGCGGCCGCTCGTCGATTCCCCGGGCGCGGTCGAGGATTATCTGCGGCTGCTGATCGGCACGCGGCAGCACGAAGTGTTCGTATGCCTCTTCCTCGATGCCAGGCATCGGCTGCTGCAAACGGAGGAGACCGCGCACGGGTCGCTCACGCGCATGGCCGTCTATCCCCGCGAAATCGTGCGGCGCGCACTATCGCTGAACGCGGCGGCGCTCATCGTCGCGCATAATCATCCGTCGGGCGCGGTACGACCGAGCGCCGCGGACCGGCGCTTGACGCGCGTACTGCGCGACGCGCTCGCGCTCATCGACGTGCGATTGATGGACCATTTCGTCGTCAGCGCAAGCGACACGTTTTCATTCGCGCAGGCAGGCTGGATCTAGCGTGTCGCCGGTCCCACGCCACCGGCCCACCCTGGCCCCGCATCGCCTGGGCCGACGCCGTGCGATCCTCATTGCGAAATTAGGTTTGATTTTCCTGAAGTTTTTCTGTTAAAATTGCCGTCTGTCTTTTTTCCAACCAGTTCTGAAGCCGCTGAAGCGGTCTCGTGGCCTTGTCGATCAAGGATCAACCACGGATCGGAGGCGCTTTTCCTGGCACGGCCGAGACTTACGTGGTCGCGCAAAGAAGAGAACCTTCACCGGCGATCGAACCCCGAATTCAGCGTATTAGGAGTGCTCTCATGGCACGCGTATGCCAAGTAACTGGGAAAGCGCCGATGAGCGGCAACAACGTTTCCCACGCCAACAACAAGACGAAGCGTCGCTTCCTGCCGAATCTGCAAAACCGCCGGTTCTGGGTTGAAAGCGAAAACCGTTGGGTGCGTCTGCGCGTTTCGAACGCCGGCCTGCGCCTGATCGACAAGAACGGCATCGATTCCGTGCTCGCCGACCTGCGCGCACGCGGCGAAGCCTAAGTCCAAGGAGCACTAGCATGGCGAAAGGCGCACGCGACAAGATCAAGCTCGAGTCGACCGCTGGCACGGGTCACTTCTATACGACCACGAAGAACAAGCGCAACATGCCGGAAAAGATGGAGATCATGAAGTTCGATCCCGTCGCCCGCAAGCACGTGGCGTACAAAGAAACCAAGATCAAGTAATTCTCCGGTTTCGAAGAGCCTGATGACGACGAAAAGCCCCGCAATCGCGGGGCTTTTTGCGTTGGCGGGCGTACACCCTCTTTTCCGACGCGGTATGCTCTGCCCTTTCCGCTCGCATTGCGCACGGCGGAAAAGATAAGACAAAACGCGCAAGAAACGGAGATGCAGATGAATTTCGATGTGGCGATCGTCGGCAGCGGCCTCGCCGGCTTGTCGGTCGCGCTCAATCTCGCACAAACGCGACGCGTCGCGCTGATCGCGAAACGGTCGATGATGGAGGGTGCGAGC
The DNA here is from genome assembly GCF_001522845.1 of Burkholderia sp. BDU5. Classification (NCBI taxonomy): domain Bacteria; kingdom Pseudomonadati; phylum Pseudomonadota; class Betaproteobacteria; order Burkholderiales; family Burkholderiaceae; genus Burkholderia; species Burkholderia sp. BDU5. The sequence continues at coordinate 128,386 of NZ_LOWC01000009.1, forward strand.
GACTACGCGCAAGGCGGCATCGCCGCGGTGCTCGATTCGGCGGACAGCGTCGAGAATCACGTGAACGACACACTGATCGCGGGCGGCGGCCTGTGCGACGAAGCCGCGACGCGCTACATCGTCGAGCACGGCCGCGAAGCGATCGAATGGCTGATCTCGCAGGGCGTGCCGTTTACGAAGGACGACGCCGCGGAACTCGGCTTCCACCTGACCCGCGAAGGCGGCCACAGCCATCGCCGCATCATTCACGCGGCCGATGCAACGGGCCACGCCGTGCTCGCAACGCTTTCCGAGCGCGCCCGCACACACCCGAACATCACGTTCTTCGAGGATCACCACGCGATCGACCTCATCACGTCCGATCGCCTCGGGCTGCCCGGCCTGCCGGGCCGGCGCTGCGTCGGCCTCTACGCGCTCGACGTACAGACCGGTCAAACGGTGACGATCGAGGCGCCGCACACGGTGCTCGCGACGGGCGGCGCCGGCAAGGTCTATCTGTACACGACGAACCCGGACACCGCGACAGGCGACGGCATCGCGATGGCGTGGCGCGCGGGCTGCCGGATCGCGAACATGGAGTTCATCCAGTTCCATCCGACCTGCCTGTTCCACCCGTACGCGAAGTCGTTCCTCATTTCCGAGGCGGTGCGCGGCGAAGGCGGCCTCCTCAAGCTGCCGGACGGCACCCGCTTCATGCCCGCGCACGATCCGCGCGCGGAGCTCGCGCCGCGCGACATCGTCGCGCGCGCGATCGACTTCGAGATCAAGAAGCGCGGGATCGACTGCGTGTATCTCGACATCAGCCACCAGCCCGAAGCGTTCCTGCGCGAGCACTTCCCGACGATCTTCGCGCGCTGCCTCGAGTTCGGCATCGACATCTCGAAGGAGCCGATCCCGGTCGTTCCGGCCGCGCACTACACGTGCGGCGGCGTCGTCACGGATCTTGCCGGACGCACCGACATCGCGGGCCTTTACGCAGTAGGCGAGACGTCGTGCACAGGCCTGCACGGCGCGAACCGCCTCGCGAGCAATTCGCTCCTCGAATGCCTCGTGATCGGCCGCGCGACCGCCGACGCGATCGAGAGCGCCGGCTACGATTCGGCGACGCACGGCCCGCTGCCAGCATGGGACGAGAGCCGCGTGGCGGACGCGGACGAGGAAGTGGTCGTCGCGCACAACTGGGACGAATTGCGCCGCCTGATGTGGAACTACGTCGGCATCGTGCGCACCGACAAGCGCCTCGAACGCGCGCAGCATCGCCTGAAGCTGTTGCGCGACGAGATCCACGAGTATTACGCGCACTTCCGCGTGAGCCGCGATCTGCTCGAGCTGCGCAATCTCGTCGACGTCGCGTCGCTGATCGTCGACAGCGCGCGAGCGCGCCACGAAAGCCGCGGCCTGCACTACAGCCGCGACTGGCCGCAGGCATTGCCGAAGGCGCTGCCGACCGTACTCACGCCGACGCGGCGGGCATCGAAATGAAGCACAAATGAAGCACGCATGACGCGCGCCGAAAACGGCGCGCAATGAACAAAGGGCTGCCGGCGCATGGCACGCCGACAGCCCTTTGCTTCAGCCCAGCCGCCCGCCCGACGATCCGGACACGCGCAGCCGTTACATCATTCGACGATGCGCATCGAGTAATCGGTCGCGCGCACGTCCTTCGTCAGCGCGCCGATCGAGATCCGGTCGACGCCCGTCTCCGCAATCGCACGCACCGTGTCGAAATTCACGCCACCCGACACCTCGAGCACCGCGCGGCCCTCGGTGACGCGCACCGCGTCGCGCATCATGTCGAGCGTGAAGTTGTCGAGCAGCACCGACTGCGCGCCGTGGGCAAGCGCCGTGCGCAACTGGTCGAGCGTTTCGACCTCGATCTGCACCGGCACGTCGGCGTTCAGCGCGAACGCCGCGTCGAGCGCCTTGTCGACGCCGCCCGCCGCCGCGATGTGATTCTCCTTGATCAGGATGCCGGCATAGAGCGCGAGCCGCTGGTTCGCGCCGCCGCCGACGCGCACCGCGTATTTCTGCGCGAGCCGCAGGCCCGGCAGCGTCTTTCGCGTGTCGAGGATGCGCGTGCGCGTATCCTCAATCCGGTCGACGTAGCGGCGCGTCGCGGTCGCAACGCCCGACAGCAGTTGCAGGAAGTTGAGCCCGTTGCGTTCGGCCGTCAATAGCGACCGCGCAGGACCGCGCAATTCGCAGACGGTCGAGTCGGCCGTCATCCGATCGCCTTCGCGATACCGCCAGTCGACTTCGATCGACGGATCGACCGCGCGCACCACCGCGACGAACCACGGCACGCCGCACAGCACGGCCGCCTCGCGCACGATCACGCGCGCGCAGCGCGGTGCGCCGTCCGGCACGAGACGCCCGGTCTGATCGCCGCTGCCGACATCCTCGGCAAGCGCATCGGCAACATTACGCGCGATCGCCGCTTCGAATGCGGCGCCGTATTCGTGCGAGATCTCAACGAAGAGCGGCGACACTGCGTCGTTCGTCATGCCGCCCCCACGTTCGCGAAGAGTTGCTGATCGCGCTGCAGATCGCCGCTCGCCTGTACGCGCCTCCTGTGGCGCGCGGCGAAGTCGAGCATCCGGTCGATCGGCACGCGCGCGCGTTCGGCGATCGGCGCGTCGACGAAGATCTCGTTGTGGCCGCGCTCGAGCACCTCGGACAGGTTCGACAGCGCGTTCATCGCCATCCACGGGCAATGCGCGCAGCTCTTGCACGTCGCACTGTTGCCGGCCGTCGGCGCCTCGATGAAGGTCTTGCCGGGCGCCGCGAGCCGCATCTTGTGCAGGATGCCGAGATCGGTCGCGACGATGAAGCGCCGCGCATCGTGCTTCACGGCCGCGTCGATGAGCTGCGTCGTCGAGCCGACGACGTCCGCAAGCGCGACGACGCTCTCGGGCGATTCGGGATGCACGAGGATCTTCGCGTCCGGATATTCGGTGCGCAGCAGATCGAGCTCGACGCCCTTGAACTCGTCGTGGACGAGGCACGAGCCCTGCCACATCAGCATGTCGGCGCCCGTTTTCTTCTGAATGTATCCGCCGAGGTGACGGTCCGGCGCCCAGATGAGCTTCTCGCCGCGCGCATGCAGCTCGGCGACGATCTCGAGGCCGATCGACGACGTGACCATCCAGTCCGCGCGCGCCTTCACCGCGGCGCTCGTATTCGCGTAGACGACGACCGTGCGGTCCGGATGCGCGTCGCAGAACTGCGAGAACTCGTCGATCGGGCAGCCGAGATCGAGCGAGCACGTCGCGTCGAGGTCGGGCATCAGCACGCGCTTGTTCGGGCTCAGGATCTTCGCCGTCTCGCCCATGAAGCGCACGCCGGCGACGACGAGCGTCTGCGCGTCGTGATCGCGGCCGAAGCGCGCCATTTCCAGCGAATCGGCGACGCAGCCGCCCGTCTCGTCCGCGAGCTCCTGCAGATCCGCGTCGACGTAATAGTGCGCGACCAACACGGCCTTCTCGCGCACGAGCAAGGCCCTGATCTGCGCCTTCAGCGCGTCGCGCTCGCCGGCGGCGAGCGGCTCAGGCACCTTCGCCCACGCCTCGCCGACGCCGCAGGCCGCCCCTGCCGCGAGCGGGCGGTCGTACTCGACGGGTTTGATCGCCGATTGCATCTTCATCTCCTGTCGACCAGAGTTGGCGCTCGAGCGCGCACTCTGGTTCCGTACCAAGTTCAGCCCTGCTGATCACCGCCGCGGAAAAACGGCCGGCCCAAAAGAAAAAACCCCGCCAGCGCGGGGTTTGTGACGTCCTGAAATTCTAATCGATTTCGGCTCGGACGACTCAGGCGTAGCGGCGCAGGCGCGTCGCGAACTCTTGCAGCGCCTTGATGCCGCTTTGCTCCGCGCGATGGCACCAGTCCTGCAGTTGCGCGAGCAACTGTTCGCGCGACGCATTCGAACGCTCCCAGATCGCGGCAAGTTCGGCGCGCAGCTGGAAGAACGTGTGCAGCTTCTGGCTGTTCGCGAAGATCTCCGGCAGCATCCGCTTCTGCGGCTCGTCGAGGCCCGCCTCGTCCTTGTGGAACCACTTGCGCGCGCCGCGCATCAGCTGGTACTTCTCGCGTGCGCCGAGCTCCTTCAGATGCGCGAGCTCCTGCCTGTACGCGCGCTTCAGCGTCTTCGCGTAGCGCGCCATCACCTCGTAGCGGTTCGACAGCACGGCCTGCAGCGTTTCCTGGTCGAGCACGGTCTTGCGCGCGGCGAGGCGCGGCGTCGGCGCGATCTTCTTCACCTTCGCGAGCCCGAACGCCGACATGATCCGGATGTACATCCAGCCGATGTCGAACTCGTACCACTTGTTCGACAGCTTCGCCGACGTCGCGAAGGTATGGTGGTTGTTGTGCAGTTCCTCGCCGCCGATCACGATGCCCCACGGAAAGAGGTTCGTGCTCGCGTCGGCCGCGTTGAAGTTGCGATAGCCCCAGAAGTGGCCGAGGCCGTTGACGACGCCCGCCGCCCAGAACGGAATCCACACCATCTGGACCGCCCACACGGTGAGGCCGACGAGGCCGAACAGCGCGACGTCGATCACCATCATCACGCTCACGCCGAGAATCGGATACTTCGAGTAGAGGTTGCGCTCGAGCCAGTCATTCGGCGTGCCGTGGCCGTACTTGCGCATCGTCTCTTCGTTCTTCGCTTCCGCGCGATACAGCTCGGCGCCTTCGAGCAGCACCTTCCAGATGCCGCGCGTCTGCGGGCTGTGCGGATCTTCCTCGGTCTCGCACTTCGCGTGGTGCTTACGATGGATCGCCGCCCACTGGCCCGTCAGCATGCCCGTCGTCATCCACAGCCAGAAGCGGAAGAAGTGGCTCACGATCGGATGCAGATCGAGCGCGCGGTGCGCCTGGCAGCGGTGCAGATAGACGGTCACGCCGACGATCGTCACGTGCGTGACGGCGAGCGTGAACAGCACGATCTGCCACCACGTGAAGCGCAGAAGCCCGTTGGCAAAGAAATCGAGCAGGGAATTCAACAAGGCAGTTACCTGTACAAGTAGTAAGGACGCCGGCTCAAATGACCTGCGTCAAGAAAATGAAAGCATACCGCGTAGTAGGACGGGATTTTACTTCATCCGTTCCAAGTCTTTGTAAAAAATGAATATTTCTTGCGGCAGTGCAATACGCGCGCGGGTGTTTTCGGGCTAAAGGGGCGCGCGACGGCGCCCCGCCCCGCTATGCGTCCTGCCGCGTCCGCTCTGCCGCGAAGCCGTTTGCGCCGGCTGCGGGCGCGATACCGTCCGGCAGCCCGATCACGCGAACTTCGCGCTGCGGAAACGGGATCGAAATCCCGTGTGCGACAAAAAGCCGCCAGACGTTCCGGTTGACCGCCGAGCGCACGCCCGCCGTTCCCTTCGCCGCGTCGGCAATCCAGAAACCGAGTTCGAGATCGATGCCGTCCGCGCCGAAGCCGACGAGATACGGCGTCGGCTTCGGCTCCTCGAGCACGCGCTCGACGCCCTGCGCCGCCTCGACGAGCAACGACATCGCGTGCTCGACATCCGACGTGTACGCTACCTGCACCGCGATCTTCGCATAGCCGCGCGTCAGGTACGACGACTGGTTCTGCACGACGTCGGTGATCAGCTTCTCGTTTGGAATCAGCGTCTCGTTGCCGTCGAGGCCGCGCACGACCGTGTAGCGCGTGCGGATTTGCGTGACGACGCCCTGCAGGCCGCCGACGTTGATCGCATCGCCGAGCCTGAGCGACCGGTCGAGCAGGATGATGAAGCCCGATACGTAATTGCTCGCGATCTTCTGCAGGCCGAAACCAAGCCCGACGCCGACCGCGCCGCCGAACACGCCGAGCACCGTCACGTCGATCCCGACGAGCGACAGGCCGATCAGCACCGCCGCGAAGATGAGCAACGCGCGGCCGACGCGCGCGAGCACGACGCGCAGGTTCGCATCGAGCGAGCGCGCGCGCATCAGCCGCTCTTCGAGCACCGAGCCGAGCCACATCGCGAGGACGAGCGTCACGCAGACCCACAGCGCGCCCGACACCACCGACAAGAGCGTCAGGCGCGCGTTCGCGACGCGAAACTGGACGCTGTCGAGCCATGCGAGCACGTCGCGCTGGATGCCGAGCACCGTGAGCGCCATCGCGACCCACACGACGATCGACACGACCTTCTCGACGATCGACAGCCACGCGTGCGTGTGGCCGTCGCGCGCGAACACGCGGCGCGCGACGAAGAACAAAATGTAGATGAGGCCGATGCCGAAGAGCGGCACGAGCGCGAGTTGCAGGAGCGACGTCGGCATCAGTTCGTCGAACACCGTCTCCGCGAACCACATGAACGCGCCGCCGATGAGCGGAAACAGCGCACGGTTCAGGCTCAGCGCGCCCGCCCCGGGCGGCCGGCCGGCCGCACGGCGGCGCGCGTCGATCCGGCCGCGCAGAAAACGCGCGACGAGCCAAGCGAGCGCGAGCGAGCCGAGGAACGCGACCGCCTGCCAGATCATCGCAGGCTGGCCGAAGTCATGGGCGACCGCCGCGAGCCGCCGGGTCAGGTGATTCGTGACCATCCGCGAACCCGCCCGTTATTGCGTGCGCCGCTCGAGGACCGCGGCGAAGAAGCCGTCGGTCGCATGGCGGTGCGGCCAGAGCGACAGGTAGTCGCCCGTGTCGAGCGTGATCCGCTGCTCGGCGAGCAAGCGGTTCGCCGGCACCAGCACGAACTCCGGATGCGCGGCGAGGAATTCGGACACGATCGCCTCGTTCTCCGCTTCGAGCACACTGCAGGTCGCGTAGACGAGCCGCCCGCCCTTCTTTACGAGGCGCGCGGCGCTCGCGAGGATCGACGCCTGCTTCGGAGCGAGTTCGGCGACCGACTCGCGCGACTGGCGCCACTTCAGATCCGGATTGCGGCGCAGCGTGCCGAGGCCGCTGCACGGCGCGTCGACGAGCACGCGATCGATCTTGCCCGCAAGCCGCTTGATCTTCGCGTCGTGCTCGCTGTCGATCAGCACCGGGTTCACGTTCGACAGCCCGCTGCGCGCGAGGCGCGGCTTCAGCTTCGCGAGGCGCTTCTCGGACACGTCGAACGCATACAGGCGGCCCGTCGAGCGCATCATCGCGCCGAGCGCGAGCGTCTTGCCGCCCGCGCCGGCGCAGAAATCGACGACCATCTCGCCGCGCCGCGGCGCGACGAGCGAGCACAGCAGCTGGCTGCCCTCGTCCTGGACTTCGATCTGCCCCTCTTCGAACAGCTTGAGCTTCGTGAGCGCCGGCTTGCCGACGACGCGCACGCCGAACGGCGCGAACGGCGTCGCGCCCGCATCGACGCCCGCCGCGCGCAGGCCGTCGATGACCTGGTCGCGCGTCGCCTTCAGCGCGTTCACGCGCAGATCGAGCGGCGCCGGATAATTGACGGCGGCGGCGAACTGCGCGAGGTCATCCGCGCTGACACGCTCGGCAAGCGCCTGATGAATCCAGTCCGGCAGGTTCGTGCGCACGCGCAGCGGCAGGCTCGCCGGATCGATCTTCGCGACGTGGTCGAGCCACGCCCACTCGGCGTCCGACACGAACGGCTTGAGCGCCGAGCGGCCGACCGTCTGCATCAGACCGAGCAGCGCGAGGCGTCGCGCCGGCGCGCCCGTGCCGCTCTCGGCAAGGTGCGCATATTCCATCTTCCGCCGCAGCACCGCGAACACCGCCTCGGCGATCACGCCGCGCTCGGCGTGGCCGAGCTTCGGATGCGCGCGGAAGAAGCGGCTCGTCGTGACGTCGGCCGGGCCGACGAATTTCAGGACCTCGGCGAGCAGCGCCTCGGTCTGGCCAATCAGGAAACCGTGCAGCTTCATACGCCCTCGCTCGTCGATGTGTCGATTGCATCCGTGAACAGCCAGCGCGCCTCGTCGGGCGCGACAACCGCGCGCCCCGCCTCGAGGCGCAGCTTCCCTTCGACGAACCAGCGCACCGCGCGCGGATACAGCACGTGCTCGGCCGCGAGCACGCGCGTGGCGAGCGCGACGGCGTCGTCGCCCGCGACGACGGGCACCGCCGCTTGAGCCACGATCGCGCCGCTGTCAAGCTCCGGAATCACGAAGTGGACGGATGCGCCGTGCAGCGCGACGCCCGCGTCGAGCGCCTGCTGGTGCGTATGGATGCCCTTGAAGCTCGGCAGCAGCGACGGATGGATGTTGAGCATCCGACCCGCATATCTGGCGACGAAGGCCGGCGTGAGTATGCGCATGAAGCCGGCGAGCACGATGAGATCGGGGCTGAAACGGTCGATCTCGGCGGCGAGTGCCGCGTCGAAGCTGTCGCGGCCATCGAATGCGCGATGGTCGACCACGGCGGTCGCGATGCCGTGCGACGCCGCGAATTCAAGGCCCGCGGCGCCCGGCCGGTTGGAAATCACAGCGGCGACCTCGGCAGGCCAGCCCTCGCGCGCGCAAGCGCGTACGATGGCCTCCATGTTGCTGCCGCGGCCGGAAATCAGGATGACGAGTTTTTTCATCCGCGGATTTTACCATTCGGCCCTGCCGTTTCCGGCATCCTGAGCCGCCCGGCCGCCCGAGCGTTTATAATCTTTTGCTTTGCGGCATCCGGCCGCTCATCCCCCACGCTGCCATCCGCTATCGTGAAAGTCTTTCGCGGCCTGCCCAACGCCGAAAGCCGCGCCCCGTGCGCGCTGACGATCGGCAACTTCGACGGTGTCCATCGCGGCCACCAGGCCCTGCTCGCGCGCGTGCGCGCGGCGGCGGATGCGCGCGGGCTGCCCGTGTGCGTGATGACATTCGAGCCGCACCCGCGCGAATTCTTCAATCCGGCCGGCGCGCCGCCGCGGATCGCGATGCTGCGCGACAAGCTCGAAGCGCTGCGCGAGCACGGCGTCGACCGCGTGGTCGTCGAGCACTTCAACCACACGTTCGCGAGCCAGTCGCCCGAGGCGTTCGTCGAGCGCACGCTCGTCCACGGGCTGCACACGCGCTGGATCATGGTCGGCGACGACTTCTGCTACGGCGCGAAGCGCGCGGGCAATTTCGCGTCGCTGAAGGCGGCGGGCGAGCGTTTCGGCTTCGAGGTCGAGCAGATGGAAACGCTCGCCGACGCCGACGGCGCGCGAATCTCGAGCTCCGGCGTGCGCGCCGCGCTCGCGGCGGGCGATCTCGACGCGGCCGCGCGCGCACTCGGCCACGGCTACGCGATCAGCGGCCACGTCACGCACGGGCTCAAACTCGGCCGCGACCTCGGCTTCCCGACGCTGAACCTGCCGATCGCGCACAAGCGCCCGGCGCTGTCCGGCATCTTCGTCGTCCACGTGCACGGCATCGGGCCCGAGCCGCTGCCGGGCGTCGCGAGCCTGGGCGTGCGGCCGACCATCGACGATTCGGGCCGCGTGCTGCTCGAAGTGCATCTGCTCGACTGGCACGGCGACGCGTATGGCAAACTCGTTCGCGTCGAATTCCTGAAGAAGCTGCGCGACGAGGCGAAATTCGTCGATCTCGAGACGCTCGCGCGCGCGATCGCGCAGGACGTCGTCGATACGCGCGCGTACTTCGCCGCACACGGCCGCGCGCCAGGCAGCCGCGCGACCGGTTTCGCGACGTCGGCCACCGACCGAATTAGCTGATCGACGCTGCGCCCGCGCCGGGCGACGCCGTCCGCCGCGCCGCCCGCAGTCCGCGCCGCACCTCCCCGATTTCACGACGCACGAGCGTCCCCAAGATTCCATAGCGATCCTGACATGAGCAACAAAAAAGCCGATTCGAAACCGCAGGCCAAGTATCCGGTCAACCTGCTCGACACGCCGTTCCCAATGCGTGGCGACCTCCCGAAGCGCGAGCCGCAATGGGTGAAGGACTGGGAGGCCCGCGGCGTCTACGACAAGATCCGCGCGGCGAGCCAGGGCCGCCCGAAGTTCATCCTGCATGACGGCCCGCCGTACGCGAACGGCGACATCCACCTGGGCCACGCGGTCAACAAGATCCTGAAGGACATGGTCGTGAAGTCGCGCAACATGGCGGGCTTCGACGCGCCGTACGTGCCCGGCTGGGACTGCCACGGGATGCCGATCGAGATCCAGATCGAGAAGCAGTTCGGCAAGTCGCTGCCCGCCGCCGAGGTGATGGAGAAGGCGCGCGCATACGCGACCGAGCAGATCGAGAAGCAGAAGGCGGGCTTCAAGCGCCTGGGCGTGCTGGGCGACTGGGGCAATCCGTACAAGACGATGAACTTCCAGAACGAGGCGGAAGAAATCCGCGCGCTCGGCAAGATCATCGAGAAGGGCTACGTGTACCGCGGTCTGAAGCCCGTGAACTGGTGCTTCGATTGCGGCTCGGCGCTCGCCGAAGCGGAAGTCGAATACAAGGACCGCACCGATCCGACGATCGACGTGCTGTTCGCGTTCGCGGAGCCGGAGAAGACCGCGCAGGCGTTCGGCCTGCCCGCACTGCCGCGCGCCGAAGGCGGGATCGTGATCTGGACCACGACGCCCTGGACCATTCCGGCGAACCAGGCGCTCAACCTCCATCCGGAAATCGTCTACGCGCTCGTCGACACGCAGCGCGGCCTCCTCATCATCGCGGAGGAACGCGTCGAAGCGTGCATGAAGGACTTCGACCTGACGGGCAACGTGATCGCGACGACGCGCGGCGACAAGCTCGCGAACCTGCGCTTCCATCACCCGCTCGCCGCCGCGCATCCGGGCTACAAGCGCACTGCGCCCGTCTATCTCGGCGACTACGTGACGACCGACACCGGCACGGGCGTCGTCCACTCGTCGCCCGCTTACGGCGTCGAGGATTTCGTCTCCTGCAAGTCGCACGGCATGACCGATTCGGACATCATCAACCCGGTGATGGGCGACGGCCGCTACATCGAATCGCTGCCGCTCTTCGGCGGCCTCACGATCTGGGACGCGAATCCAAAGATCGTCGACGCGCTGAAGGCGGCGGGCTCGCTGCTGCGCAACGAGCATTACTCGCACAGCTACATGCACTGCTGGCGCCACAAGACGCCGATCATCTATCGCGCGACGTCGCAATGGTTTGCCGGCATGGACACGCAGCCGAAGAACGGCGGCCGCACGCTGCGCGAGACCGCGCTCGACGCGGTCGACGCGACCGCGTTCTATCCGTCGTGGGGCAAGCAGCGGCTGCACAGCATGATCGCGAACCGTCCGGACTGGACGCTGTCGCGCCAGCGCCAATGGGGCGTGCCGATGGCGTTCTTCGTCCACAAGGAAACGGGCGAGCTGCATCCTCGCACGCTCGCGCTGCTCGAAGCAGTCGCGAAGCGCGTCGAGCAGGCGGGCATCGAGGCGTGGCAAACGCTCGATCCGCGCGAGCTGATCGGCGACGACGCGAACCTCTATGAAAAGAACCGCGACACGCTCGACGTGTGGTTCGACTCGGGCACGACGCACTGGCACGTGCTGCGCGGCTCGCACAAGGATCAACTGCAGTTCCCGGCCGACCTGTACCTCGAAGGCTCGGACCAGCACCGCGGCTGGTTCCACTCGTCGCTCCTGACCGCGTCGATGCTCGACGGCCGCGCGCCGTACAAGGGCCTCCTCACGCACGGCTTCACGGTCGACGGCGAAGGCCGCAAGATGAGCAAGTCGCTCGGCAACGGGATCGATCCGCACGAAGTCGCGAACCGCCTCGGCGCGGAGATCATCCGCCTGTGGATCGCATCGACCGATTATTCGGGCGAGCTCGCGATCTCCGAGGAGATTCTCAAGCGCGTAACGGAAGGCTATCGCCGGATTCGCAACACGCTGCGCTTCCTGCTCGCGAACCTGTCGGATTTCGATTACGCGAAGGACGCGTTGCCCGCGAGCGAATGGCTCGAGATCGATCGCTATGCGGTCGCCTTCGCCGCTCAGTTGCAGACCGAGCTGCTCGCGCACTACGAGAAGTACGAGTTCCACCCCGTCGTCGCGAAGCTGCAGACATTCTGCTCGGAAGACTTGGGCGGCTTCTATCTCGACGTCCTGAAGGATCGTCTGTACACGAGCGCGCCGGCGTCGAACGCGCGCCGTTCCGCGCAGACGGCGCTCTACCACGTGACGCAGGGCCTCCTGCGCGTGCTCGCGCCGTTCCTGTCGTTCACGGCCGAGGAAGCGTGGCGCGTGTTCCGGCCGCAAAGCGACACGATCTTCACCGAAACCTATTACGCGTATCCGGAAGTCGCCGGCGCCGACGCGCTCGTCGCGAAATGGTCGCTGCTGCGCGACGTGCGCGGCAGCGTGACGAAGGCGCTCGAGGAAGCCCGCACCGAGAACCGCATCGGCTCGTCGCTGCAGGCGGAAGTCGAAGTGCGCGCGTCGGGCGCGCGCTACGACGCGCTCGCGAGCCTCGGCGACGATCTGAAGTTCGTGCTGATCACGTCGGCGGCTAAGGTCGCGAAGGTCGATGCGGAAGCGGACGAAGGCGTCGACGTCGCGACGTCGAAGCACCAAAAGTGCGAGCGCTGCTGGCACTACCGCGACGATGTCGGCGCGCACGCCGATCATCCGACGCTCTGCGGCCGCTGCTTCTCCAACCTGTTCGAAAACGGCGAAACCCGGAGCGCTGCATAAATGGCGAAGAGCACCCTGTCGAAATCCTCGGGCGGCGCGCTCGCGCCGTGGCTCGGCATCTCGCTGATCGTGATCCTGTTCGATCAACTGACGAAGATCGCCGTGCTGAAGACATTCGTGTACGGCGTAATGCATCAGTTGACGCCGTTCTTCAACCTGACGCTGATCTACAACCGCGGCGCGGCGTTCGGCTTCCTCGCGACCGCGGGCGGCTGGCAGCGCTGGGCGTTCACGGCGCTCGGCGTCGGCGCGACGCTCGTGATCTGCTACCTGCTAAAGCGCCATGGCCATCAGCGCCTCTTCAGCCTGTCGCTCGCGCTGATCCTCGGCGGCGCGCTCGGCAACGTGATCGACCGCCTGCTGTACGGTCACGTGATCGACTTCCTCGATTTCCACGTCGGCGCGTGGCACTGGCCCGCGTTCAACCTCGCCGACTCCGCGATCACGGTAGGCGCGGTGCTCCTCATCTACGACGAGCTGCGCCGCGTGCGCGGCGCACGCTGAGCGCATACACTTCGCGCAGGGGCCGGCGCGCGCCGGCTCCACGTGCTTTCGGAGACATCAGTTGGCACACGCAGAACTCGCAGGAAAACACCTCGTCCTCGGCCTCACGGGCGGCATCGCCTGCTACAAGATCGCCGAGCTCACGCGTCTTCTGACGAAGGCGGGCGCGACCGTGCAGGTCGTGATGACCGACGCCGCGACGCAATTCATCACCCCCGTCACGATGCAGGCGCTGTCGGGCCGCCCCGTCTACACGAGCCAGTGGGATGCGCGGATGCCGAACAACATGGCGCACATCGATCTATCGCGCGAAGCCGGCGCGATCGTGATCGCGCCCGCATCGACCGATTTCCTCGCGAAGCTCGCGCACGGTTTCGCCGACGATCTGCTGTCGACGCTGTGCATCGCGCGCGACTGCCCGCTTCTCGTCGTGCCCGCGATGAACCGCCAGATGTGGCAGAACCCGGCGACGCAGCGCAACGTCGCGCAATTGCGCCACGACGGCGTCGCGGTGCTCGGGCCCGATTCGGGCGCGCAGGCGTGCGGCGAAGTCGGCGACGGCCGGATGCTCGAGCCGGAGGCGATCTACGAAGCAACCGTGTCGCACTTCCAGCCGAAGGTGTTCGCACACCGCCGCGTGCTGATCACCGCGGGTCCGACGTTCGAGCCGCTCGATCCGGTCCGCGGGCTCACGAACCGCTCGAGCGGCAAGATGGGCTTCGCGATCGCGCGCGCCGCGCAGCAGGCGGGCGCCGACGTGCATCTCGTCGCGGGCCCCGTCCATCTGCCGACGCCGTGGGGCGTGTACCGCGAAGACGTGCAGACCGCGCAGCAGATGTACGACGCGGTGCTGAACGCGGTGCCGGACGCCGACGTATTCATCGCGGTCGCCGCGGTCGCCGACTGGCGCGCCGCGCAGCCCGCCGAGCACAAGATCAAGAAGACCGCCGACCACAAGATGCCGGCGCTCACGTTTGTCGAAAATCCTGACATCCTCGCGACCGTCGCGGCGCGGCCCGATGCGCCCTATTGCGTCGGCTTCGCGGCGGAGAGCGGCGATCTCGACGTGCACGGCGAGGAAAAGCGCGTGCGCAAGAACGTGCCCCTTCTGATCGGCAATCTCGGCCCGCTGACGTTCGGCCTCGACGACAACGAAGTCGTGCTGTTCGAAGCGAGCGGCACGACGCGCCTGCCGCGCGCCGACAAGATGACGCTCGCGCACGCGCTCGTCGCCGAAATCGCGAAGCGGCTGCCCGACACGAGCCTCATCTGACGCACCGCCGCAGCCGCCTCGCGCGTCCGCGCCTCTCAACCACCGTCACCGATTTTCGCCGCATGAAACTCGATCTCAAGATTCTCGACGCGCGTGTGCGCGACTACCTGCCCAAATACGCGACGACCGGCAGCGCGGGCCTCGATCTGCGCGCGTGCCTCGACGCGCCCGTCACGCTGAAGCCGGGCGACACGACGCTCGTGCCGACCGGCCTCGCGATCCATCTCGCCGATTCCGGCTACGCGGCGCTGATCCTGCCGCGCTCGGGCCTCGGCCACAAGCATGGGATCGTGCTCGGCAACCTGGTCGGCCTCATCGATTCGGACTACCAGGGCGAGCTGATGATCTCGACGTGGAATCGCGGCCAGACCGAATTCGTGCTGAATCCGTTCGAGCGCCTCGCGCAGCTCGTGATCGTGCCGGTCGTGCAGGCGACGTTCAATCTCGTCGATGATTTCGCGCAAAGCGAGCGCGGCGCGGGCGGCTTCGGCAGCACCGGGCGCGGCTGAGTCCAAGCGACAAAATACGTGCGGTGCCCAACCGACCCCGCACGCGCTTCCGTTCCCGCCTCTTGCCCTTCCCGCCTCTTGCCGTTACGCCGGCGCTCACTCCTCGAGCGCTGGCTGCTTCCAGCCGAGCTGCGGCTGCTCTCCTTCTTGCTTCGCCTGTTTCGCTTCGGCGAACATCGCAGAGATCACGAGCGCGATCAGCACGCCCGCGAGAATTGCCGACGAACCGACGGTGCCGAACCCAAGGCCGCCCTTTGCGACGGGCTTCGTCAGCAGATCGCCGACTGTCGCGCCGAACGGCCGCGTCAGCACGAACGCCGCCCAGAACAGAAACACCTTCGACACATTCGTCAGGTACGCGGCGAGCACGATCACCGCGAGCAAGCCGCCGATCAGGAACGCCCCGCCCGCGAAGCCGAGGCCCGAGCTGTCGGCGAGGAAGTCGCCGAGCGCGGTGCCGAGCGTGTTCGAGAACAGAATCGCGATCCAGTAGAGGAGCTCGACCTTGCGCGTGCGTATCTCGGTGACTGCGAGCGATTCGCCCTGCAGCCGCCACACGGCGAAGATCGTCAGCAGGATCGCGACGAGAATGCCGGAGCCGGCCGCATAGCCGAGACCGAGCGTGCGGTCCATGAAGTCGGACATCGTCGTGCCGGCGGTGCTCGTCGCGACGATCACCGCCCAGTAGATCGCCGGGCGGTAGCGCGTCGCCGCGAGCTGTGCGGCGAGCGTAACGATGAAAAACGAGAACAGGATCAGCGAGCTGTACGCATAGCCGACATTGAGCGTCATCGACAGCAGATCGCCGCCCGTTTCGCCGAGCGTCGTCGCGCAGATCTTCATCACCCAGAACGCGAGCGTAATCGCAGGGAGCTTGTTCATGCGAGCCTCTCGAAGGAATTCGGAATAGACCAATCGCCGCAGCGCGGCACGAGACTCGAATGCTAGAAAATGGTGGCTTAAGAGCGCGTTAACCCGCATGCGCGGCTTGCGGACATCGGCCGATTCGTGGGGTGACGCACACCGGCCGTTCACGTTATCGCTGTCTGCGCAGGATTCCCTCCGGATTCACGCCATGGATGAAACAATCCCGCGCGGTCACGACAAGATAGTCGTCGAGGCGCCGCACGCCGAGATCGCATACGCCGTCCGACGCTTGCGCGCGCGACAGCGTCGCTTCAGCGTCCGACACGGGCCGCATTCGCAACAGCATCTCGACACGCGACTGCGCGCCGCCCCCCATGAACGAATAGCTGACGCGATCGCCGCGCACGATCAGCCTGCGTGCGCCCTCGCTGCTGCGCCAGCGGCCGTCCCAGCCGGGCGCGCGCGTGGGCGTGCGGACCGGCTGCAAGTGCGAGCGCACGAGCCATCCGGACGTCGCGGCGCCCGCGCGGTCGATGTACGTCGCGTGCACCATGCCGCCCAGCCACATGTCGCCGTCCGCCGACTCGCTGACGACCACCTCGCCGCCCTTCGCGACGTAGCGGCCGCTGTTCTTGAAGTGGAACGACACGCCTTCTGCGTCCGATTCGCGCGTGAAGAACGGGGACTTCGGCGCTTGCACGCTCGCGAGCCACGGCGTCGTGTCGAGGAGCGGCACGGCCCTGCTGCTCGAAGACGCGCGCAAGGTCGACCCGAACGCGGCCGCGAACGGACAAGCGAACGCGACGCCGACGAGCGCGCCCAACACGACGCGCCTCACCGCACGCACGAACGCTCCCGCGCCCGCGTCCGCCGATGCACGCTCGGCATCGACCGCTTCGCCGGTCTTCTTCGTCGTCGTCATTCTGTCTCTCGTCAGAAGTGCCGCCCCGAATTCGGCGCCGTTACGACGACGCCGCGCCCCGGCTTCGCGCTCGTCGCGCTGCAGCTAGCCGGCGTGCCGCGCGCGGTAATGCAGCCGATACGCGAGCGTCAGCAGCACGATGAACGCAATGCCGATCATCATCGTCATTCTGAACTCGCGCGTAAACGCCGTCGTCACGAGCACCGCGCCGACGAGCGCCGCGCCGAGCAGACTGCCCACCGGATGCAGCCACATCCTGAACGCGGGCGTCGGACCGCGATAGCGCGCGCGAAAGAAGAGATGCGTGACGAAAATCATCAGCCACGTGAACAGCGCGCCGAACATCGCGATCGCCATCAGCAGCGTGAACGCGGTTTCCGGATACAGCGCAACCAGCACGGCCGCGACCGCGACGCCGCTCGTCGACACGACGAGCGCCGCGAGCGGCACGCCGTTCGCGGCGATGCGCCCGAAAAGCGCGGGCGCGAGCCGCGCGCGCGACAGGCTGAACATCATCCGCGTCGTCACGTAGAGCTGGCTGTTCATCGCGGAGAGCGCCGCGATGAGCACGACGAAGTTGATGACGCCCGCCGCGTACGGCACGTGCGTCGCGGCCATCACCTTGACGAACGGGCTTTCGTCGGTGCCGGCCTGCGTCCACGGCACGATCGCGAGCATCAGCGACAGCGTGAGCAGATAGAACAGCACGAGGCGGAGCACGGTCGACCGAAACGCTTGCGACACCGCGCGCTGCGGATCGCGTGCTTCGCCCGCCGCGATCGCGACGGTTTCGATGCTCATGTAGCTGAAGATCGCGACGATCACCGCGACCCACGCGCCCGAGAAACCCTTCGGAAAGAAGCCGCCGTGCGCCGCGTAGTTCGCGAAACTGATGCCGGACGAAGCAGGCGCCGTCGAGACGAAGTACGCGCCGAGCCCGATGAACGCGACGATCGCGGTGATCTTCAGCAGCGAGAACACGTATTCGACGACGCCGTAGAGCGTAACGCTCGCCATGTTCACCGCGATCAGCACGGCGGAAAACCCGATGACCCAGTACCAGCCAGGCACGGCCGGATACCAGTACTTCATGAACACGGCGATCGCGCTCACTTCGGTGCCGACCGCGAACACGACCGCCGACCAGTACGCATAGCGGACGAGAAACCCGGCGAGCGGACTGACGTAATGCTCGGCGTACGCGCCGAACGAACCCGACGTCG
Organism: Burkholderia sp. BDU5; assembly: GCF_001522845.1. Lineage (NCBI taxonomy): Bacteria > Pseudomonadati > Pseudomonadota > Betaproteobacteria > Burkholderiales > Burkholderiaceae > Burkholderia > Burkholderia sp. BDU5. Next base: position 146,241 of record NZ_LOWC01000009.1, read on the forward strand.
GATGCGCGACCGTCATTTCCGCCAGCGCGCCCATCAGCAGCAGCGCGATCAGCGCGCCGATCGCGTAGGACACCAGCACGCCCGGCCCCGCGAGCCCGATCGCGAAGCCACTGCCCAGAAAGAGCCCCGTCCCGATCGCGCCCCCGATCGCGATCATCGCCATCTGCCCCGACGAGAGCCCGCGCCGCAGGCCCTTCTCGCGTTCGACGATCGAGTCGAACGTTCGTTGTTGTTGCGTCAAACCAAACTCCTGCTTTTGTACTTTTTATCGGCTGCAAACAAAACGAAACGGCGCGGGAGACTTCCCGCGCCGTTCGTTCGAAGCGTTCGACCAGCGGTTATTCGACTTCCACCGTCTCTTCGTTGGGCTTGCTGGGCGGCGTCGCCGTCTTGTCGAACGACAGTTGCACCTTGTCGTTCTCGTCGACGTCGACCGTCACGTGACCGCCGTTGACGAGCTTGCCGAACAGCAGTTCGTCGGCGAGCGCGCGCCGGATCGTGTCCTGGATCAGCCGCTGCATCGGCCGCGCGCCCATCAGCGGGTCGAAGCCGTGCTTCGCGAGATGCTTGCGCAACGTATCGGTGAAGAGGGCGTCGACCTTCTTCTCGTGCAGTTGCTCCTCGAGCTGGATCAGGAACTTGTCGACCACCCGCATGATGATTTCCTCATCGAGCGAACGGAAGCTGATCGTCGCATCGAGCCGGTTGCGGAACTCGGGCGTGAAGAGGCGCTTGATGTCCGCCATCTCGTCGCCGACTTCGCGACGCGTCGTGAAGCCGATCGTCGCCTTCTGCATCGACTCCGCGCCCGCGTTCGTCGTCATGATGATGATGACGTTGCGGAAGTCCGCCTTGCGGCCGTTGTTGTCGGTCAGCGTGCCGTGATCCATCACCTGCAGCAGCACGTTGAAGATGTCCGGATGCGCCTTCTCGATTTCGTCGAGCAGCAACACGCAATGCGGCTTCTTCGTGACGGCCTCGGTAAGGAGCCCGCCCTGGTCGAATCCGACGTAGCCCGGCGGCGCGCCGATCAGGCGGCTCACCGCGTGACGCTCCATGTACTCCGACATGTCGAAGCGAATCAGCTCGATGCCGAGCGTGAACGCGAGCTGCCGCGCCACTTCGGTCTTGCCGACGCCAGTCGGGCCGGAGAACAGGAACGCACCGATCGGCTTGTCGAGTTTGCCGAGGCCCGCGCGCGCCATCTTGATCGCGGCCGCGAGCGCGTCGATCGCCGGATCCTGGCCGAACACGACGCTCTTCAGATCGCGGTCGAGCGTCTGCAGCTTGCTGCGGTCGTCCTGCGACACGCTCTGCGGCGGGACGCGCGCGATCTTCGAGATGATTTCCTCGATCTCGCTCTTGCCGATCGTCTTCTTCTGCTTCGACTTCGGCAGCACGCGCTGCGCGGCGCCTGCTTCGTCGATCACGTCGATCGCCTTGTCGGGCAGATGACGGTCGGTGATGAAGCGCGCCGACAGCTCGGCGGCCGCCGACAGCGCGCCCGACGAATACTTGACGCCGTGATGCTCCTCGAAGCGCGACTTCAGGCCGCGCAGGATCGCAACCGTCTGCTCGACGGTCGGCTCCGTCACGTCGATCTTCTGGAAGCGCCGCGACAACGCCGCATCCTTTTCGAAGATCCCACGATACTCGGTGAACGTCGTCGCGCCGATGCACTTGAGCGTGCCCGACGACAGCGCCGGCTTCAGCAGGTTCGACGCGTCGAGCGTGCCGCCCGATGCGGCGCCCGCACCGATCAGCGTATGGATCTCGTCGATGAAGAGGATCGCGTGCGGACGCTCCTTCAGCTCTTTGAGCACCGTCTTCAGACGCTGCTCGAAATCGCCGCGATACTTCGTGCCGGCGAGGAGCGCGCCCATGTCGAGCGAATACACCTGCGCATTCGCGAGAATGTCCGGCACCTCGCCGCGCGTGATGCGATACGCAAGGCCCTCGGCGATCGCCGTCTTGCCGACGCCCGCCTCGCCGACGAGGAGCGGATTGTTCTTGCGGCGGCGGCAGAGCACCTGCACGACGCGCTCGACCTCGGACTCGCGTCCGATGAGCGGATCGATGCGGCCGTCCTTCGCCATCTGGTTCAGATTTTGCGTGAACTGCGCGAGCGGCGTTTCCTTCTGCGTGTTCGCGTCGTCAGCTTCCGCGCTCGCGTCGGCCGGCTTCGCGGACTCGCTGCTGCTCGTCTTCGCGATGCCGTGCGAGATGAAGTTGACGACGTCGAGGCGCGTCACGCCCTGCTGCTGCAGATAGTAGACCGCATGCGAATCCTTCTCGCCGAAGATCGCGACGAGCACGTTCGCGCCCGTGACTTCCTTCTTGCCGTTCGACGTCGATTGCACGTGCATGATCGCGCGCTGGATCACGCGCTGAAAGCCGAGCGTCGGCTGCGTGTCGACGTCGTCGGTGCCGGGTACGGTCGGCGTGTTGTCGTGGATGAAATTGCGCAGGTTCTGGCGCAGATCCTCGATGTTTGCAGCGCACGCGCGCAATACTTCGGCTGCCGTCGGATTATCCAGCAGTGCCAACAAGAGATGCTCGACCGTAATGAACTCATGCCGCGCCTGGCGCGCTTCCATGAACGCCATGTGCAGGCTGACTTCCAATTCCTGGGCAATCATGCTTCCTCCATCACGCACTGCAGCGGATGCCCGGCCTGCCGCGCATGGGTAACGACTTGCTCGACTTTGGTCGACGCGATGTCTCGCGTATAGACCCCACAAACCCCCCGCCCTTCGCGATGCACCTTCAACATAATCTGTGTGGCCGTTTCGCGATCTTTCTTGAAATACTCCTGCACGATCATCACGACGAATTCCATTGGCGTGAAGTCGTCGTTCAGGAGCACCACCTTGAACATCGAAGGTGGCTTGAGCTTCTGCTCCTTGCGTTCCAGGACGGTGCTGTCCTGCTTGTCCGGGATAATCGCCATACACTCATTCTAAACAACTCGGACAGGCCCGCAATCCTGTCATTAACCGACTGACCAGCCGGCGCCCTCCCCGGCTCCCCACGTGCGGCAGCATCCCTCTCACGTCGAACGGGAGCCGGCTGCGGGGCCGGCTCCCGTTCGACGTGCAAGCATGCGGCGTGCCGCCCGCGCACTGTGCATGGATCGAGTATCCCACAACGCGAACAACCTCGAACGCGTGTCACTCGAGCCTGGTATATGCGACGATTATGCGACTTTTCAAGCCGCCTGGCTCGCTCCGATGCTGCGAAGCAAAGCGGGATAAACCCTGAAAATGGGTTCTTTACAACGTCCCCGTATACGTCTAAAAATTTTCTTGACACTCCATTAAAGAGCGCCAACAATCAAGCTGGCACTTTTTTCAATTTGTCTTTGACAATCGAAAGAGGCCGAGGTGAGCTTGTGAGGGGGGAACGGCTGCGTATGCCGGTCGTTTAGCTTTTCGAGCGTGCTCGTTGTAAGTAGCGACTGTGTGACAGGGGAAGTAGGTATGGCAACTGGTATTGTCAAATGGTTCAATGACGCGAAGGGCTTCGGCTTCATCACGCCCGACGAAGGCGGCGAAGATCTGTTTGCGCATTTCTCGGCGATCAACATGCAGGGCTTCAAGACCCTGAAGGAAGGCCAAAAGGTCAGCTTCGAGGTTGTGCAGGGCCCGAAGGGTAAGCAGGCGTCGAACATCCAAGCTGCTTGAGGGCCGTCTGGATCAGGAATAGAAAACCCGGCTTCCAGCCGGGTTTTTTTCGCCCGCGAGCCGCGGCAAGCCGAGCATGCGCTCGGTCGCCGAACTCGACCGCAAGGCATTTCAAACGACTTTCAGCGTTCCCATCATCCCGAGATCCTCGTGCTCAAGGATGTGGCAATGGAACATCCGCTCGCCGCGCTCCGTCTGCGTCGTGAGAATCCGCACGCGCTCGCCCTTCGGAACGTTCACCGTGTCGCGCCATGCTCGATAGGGCTCCGGCGTCTTCTTCCCCGCCGTCTCGCGCTCGATCACCTGGAACTGCGTGCCGTGTAAATGAAATGGATGATCCATGTCGGTTTCATTACGAATCGTCCATGACTCGACATCGCCGCGCCGGCTTGTCAACGTCGCACGATGCGGCTCGAACGTCGCGCCGTTCACCATGAAGCGCATGCCGGCCGGTCGGCCGTGCGCGCCCGCGCGCATCATCGCGTCCATGTCCATCTGCTCGCCGAACACGACTTCCTTGCGCGCGACGGGCTCGCCGAGCGCGGGCACCGCACGCAGCCGCTCGGGCAGCGCGCGCGCCGCGGCGGGCGCGAACGCGACGTCAGCAAGCGGCTGCGAGGGATCGGGCGGCAGGCCGCCATGCTCGGCATCCGACATCGACATCTTGCCGCGATCGTACTCGAGCGCAGTCAGCACCGCATGAGACGCCTTATCGCCCGCGCGCACGACGAGTTCAGCGCGCTCGCCCGGCGCGAGCAGCAGCGACGTCATGTCGCGCGGCGCATCGAACAGGCCGCCGTCGGTGCCGACGTGCGCGAACGATCGCCCGTCATCGAACGCGACGTGCAGATAACGCGCGCTGCACGCATTCCACACGCGCCAGCGCTCGTCGCCGGTGAGTGAAATGCGCGGCCGGCGCGCACCGTTGACGAGCACGAACTGACCTTGGCGGCCGTTCATCCAGTCCATCATGTCGTTCGGTGCAATCGTGCCGTCGCGTGCAAGCTTGAGATCGGAGACGAACAGATGCCGCTCGGGCCAGCCGGCGAGCGGATCGTCGGCCGCTCGCACGACGAACGGCCCCGCGAGCCCGCGAAACACCTGCTCGGCCGTCATCATGTGCGGATGCGGGTGATACCAGTACGTGCCCGCGCTCCCCTTCGGCAGCGTGAAGCGATAGACGTGCGTCGCGCCTGGCGCGACGAGTTCGGACGGATTGCCGTCCTGGTCGGGCGGCACGGGCAGCCCGTGCCAGTGGATCGTCGACGGCTGCGACAGGCGATTCACGAAGCGGATCTCGACCGTGTCGCCTTCGCGCACGTCGATGAGCGGACCGACAGACGGCCCCTGCACGCCCGCGCCGAATTGCCAGAACGTCGTCGGCGCGGCGCCCGGCAGCAGCGCACGCGCGACGGGCTGCGCGGTGAGCGTCGCACGGAATACACCCGGCTCGCGGCTCTCGTTCGCGAGCACGCGCAGCGCGGAAAGCGGCGCGCCCGCGGGCAGCGCGTCGGCGGCCGCGAGCGCGGGCGGCGCAAGCTTGCCGTGCCGCGCGCGGGCGGGCGCGGGCCTCATGTCCGGCATGTCGTCCATCCCTTCCATGCCGTCCATCGCGCGGCCCGCGGCGAACGCGCCACGCGCGAAGAGCGACGCGGCGGCTGCCGCCAGCGCGCTCGAAAGAAAATGTCTGCGCAACATCGATCGATTCCTGTATCGCTGAAACGGAGGTTCCGACGATACACCAGTCCGGATGCGCAACGCTCACTGCTTCCGGTCGCTGCGCGCACACGCCGCACCAAAACGAAACACCCCGGCGGGCACGAGGCCCGACGGGGTGTCGTTCGACATCGGCCAAGCCGATGCGCTTACTGCATGTTTTCGATCAGCACCTGACCAAAGCCCGAGCACGACACTTGCGTCGCGCCTTCCATCAGGCGCGCGAAGTCGTACGTGACGCGCTTCTGCAGGATCGACTTTTCCATCGCGGCGATGATGACGTCGGCCGCTTCGGTCCAGCCGAGGTGGCGCAGCATCATTTCGGCCGACAGGATTTCCGAACCCGGATTCACGTAATCCTTGCCCGCGTACTTCGGCGCCGTGCCGTGCGTCGCTTCGAACATCGCGACCGAATCCGACAGGTTCGCGCCCGGCGCGATGCCGATGCCGCCGACTTGCGCGGCGAGCGCATCGGAGATGTAGTCGCCGTTCAGGTTCAACGTCGCGATCACGTCGTACTCGGCCGGACGCAGCAGGATCTGCTGCAGGAACGCGTCGGCGATCGAATCCTTGATGACGATCTCGTTGCCCGTCTTCGGGTTCTTCACGCGCATCCACGGGCCGCCGTCGATCAGCTCGGCGCCGAACTCCTTCTGCGCGAGCGCGTAGCCGGCGTCACGGAACAGGCCTTCCGTGAACTTCATGATGTTGCCCTTGTGCACCAGCGTGACCGACTTGCGGTCGTTGTCGATCGCGTACTGGATCGCCTTGCGCACGAGGCGCTCGGTGCCTTCCGTCGACACGGGCTTGACGCCGATCCCCGAGGTTTCCGGGAAGCGGATCTTCTTCACGCCCATCTCTTCCTGCAGGAACTTGATGACCTTCTTCGCCTGCTCCGAGCCGGCCGCCCATTCGATGCCCGCGTAGATGTCTTCCGAGTTCTCGCGGAAGATCACCATGTCGATCTTTTGCGGCTCGCGCACCGGCGACGGCACGCCCTTGAAGTACTGCACGGGACGCAGGCAGACGTACAGGTCGAGTTCCTGGCGCAGCGCGACGTTCAGCGAGCGGATGCCGCCGCCGACCGGGGTCGTGAGCGGTCCCTTGATCGACACGACGTATTCCTTCAGCACCTGCAGCGTCTCTTCCGGCAGCCACACGTCCGGACCGTAGACCTTCGTCGCCTTCTCGCCGGCGTAGATCTCCATCCAGTGGATCTTCTTCTTGCCGGCGTACGCCTTCTCGACCGCCGCGTCGACGACCTTGATCATCACCGGCGTGATGTCGAAGCCCGTGCCGTCGCCTTCGATGTAAGGAATGATCGGCTGATCGGAAACGTTGAGCGAGAAATCCTTGTTGACGGTGATCTTGTCACCGCCTTCCGGAACCTTGATGTGCTGATACGGCATGATCGACTCCAGTGATATGGCTGGGCTGGTGGATATCTGGTTTTGCGCGGTCGGGCAGCGGCGCCTGCCCGGCGCCGACAACAGCGAGCCGCTATTCTAGCGCTCCCGCGGCGCAAGGCGGCGCGAGCCTGGCGTGTCGCCCCCGCACAAGTCTTATATAAGACAAAAGACTCGCCGTTCCGTATTATGCATTAAGATTCCGCCATTTGCCATAGAACGCGGCCCGCGTTGCGCCGCCCGCCACCCGCGAGCCTTGCCCATGCACTTCATCGCTCTCAACAAGCCGTTCGGCACGATCTGCCAGTTCTCCCCGCACGAAACCCGCGGGTCGCTCGGCGACTGGGTGAAGACGCCCGGCGTCTATCCGGCGGGCCGCCTCGACGCCGACAGCGAGGGGCTCCTCCTCCTCACCGACGACGGCGCGCTGCAGGCGAAGATCGCCGAGCCGCGCCACAAGCTCGTCAAGCGCTACTGGGCGCAAGTCGAGGGTGCGCCAGATGCGCCCGCGCTCGCGACGCTCGAGCGCGGCATCGACCTCGGCGACTACGTGACCCGCCCATGTCGCGCGCGCTTCGTCACGCCGCCCGACACGCTCTGGCCGCGCAATCCGCCGATCCGCCACCGCGCGGCGATCCCGACGACCTGGATCGAACTCGAGATCGCCGAGGGCAAGAACCGCCAGGTGCGGCGGATGACCGCATCGGTCGGCTTCCCGACGCTGCGCCTCATCCGGGTCGGCATCGGCGCAATCGACCTGTTCGCGCTCGGTCTCGCGCCCGGCGAAACCTGCGAGCTGCCGCCGCGCGCACCGTGGGAGCGCGCAAAGCGGCCCGGATGACATTTCGGTGACGCGCGAAACCGTGCGTCAACCGACTGCGAACCCGACGCGTTAAACGACGCAGATGCCACTTCCAGCTATCCGGCATTGGCAGCCGAACCGCAGGTCCGTCGTTCGAGCAACGACCCGCCGCGGAGAGGCCGCCCGCAGCGCGGCGAGATTTTTCTCGATGCGCCTGTCAACCGAAAGGTGGATGGCACGTTAGACGACATGACTCCTATGCCGGGTCATTTGGTTAATTAACTAAAGCTGAGGAACACAACATGAACAAACTGATCGCCGCTCTGGTCGCTGGTCTCTTCGCAACGGCTGCTTTCGCGCAAGCCTCGGCTCCGGCCGCCGCTTCGGCTCCGGCTGAGAAGGCTGAAGCTGCTTCGGCACCGGCTAAGAAGGCCCACGCCAAGAAGCATCACGCCAAGAAGCACCACGCAGCGAAGAAGGCTGCTAGCGAAGCCGAAGCCCCGGCTGCCGCCTCGAACTAAGCAAGCAAGTTGTAAGACGCAGTTTAGAACAACGTTGTTGCCGTTCTAACGGCGTTGCAAGGCAGATCGCCGCGAGGCGATCTGCCTTTTTCTTTTTGTCCGCCCGCTTCGCGCTGCGTGCCCGATCCGCGCGCGACGCCGCGCTTCGCGTACCATGCGGGTCTCGAATTCCCGATAGGAGCCCTTGCCGTGCGATTTTCCCTGCGCTCTTCGCTCGCCCGTCTCGCGCGAGCTACCGTCTTTCCGGTCGCGCTCGCGCTCGCCGCGGGCGGCATGCACGCCGCGTTTGCGCAGACCGCGCAACTGCCGCCCGGCGCGAAGCAGCCGAGCGAATTCCCGCGCGTCAAGCTGCGCGCCGGCATGTACGTGATCGATGCGGCCGTCGCCGCGAACGACGCCGATCGCGAGCAGGGTCTCATGTACCGCTCGCAGCTCGCGCCGAACGAAGGCATGCTGTTCGTGTTCAACGAGAACGCTGTGCATTGCTTCTGGATGAAGAACACGCTGATTCCGCTGTCGATCGCGTTCGTCCGCGCGGACGGCACGATCACCGACATCGACGAGATGAAGGCCGAGACGACCGACAACCACTGCCCGCGCAACAACGGCGTCTACGCGCTCGAAATGAGCCGCGGCTGGTTCGCCGCGAAGGGCATCAAGCCGGGGATGAAGATCGATGGACTGCCGAAGCCGCAGTGACGCCGGCGGCCGATGCGCGCCGCTCGTCCCCGCCCGAAAGCCGGCCGCGCGCCGGCTTTTTTGCGCGCGCCGTCTTCGTGCGCGGGCGGCGCGGATCGGTGCGTCGCCGACGGCAACGACTTGATTGCCGATACATCGCCCGCATCTGCAAAAGCCTCGAGCAAGCGCTATGCTTTAAGTCTCGAAAGAGCGACGGGCCGGCCGCCCCGGCCGGCCCGTTTCCGTCCAGAACCATCAGGAGGTTCACGTGCCCCGCAAAACCCCCATCGAGCGCTATCGCAACATCGGTATCAGCGCTCACATCGACGCCGGCAAAACCACGACGACCGAGCGCATCCTCTTCTATACCGGCGTGAGCCACAAGATCGGCGAGGTTCACGACGGCGCGGCCACGATGGACTGGATGGAGCAGGAGCAGGAGCGCGGCATCACGATCACGTCCGCGGCGACGACGGCGTTCTGGAAAGGCATGGCCGGCAATTATCCGGAGCATCGGATCAACATCATCGACACGCCGGGCCACGTCGACTTCACGATCGAAGTCGAGCGCTCGATGCGCGTGCTCGACGGCGCGTGCATGGTCTACGACTCGGTCGGCGGCGTGCAGCCGCAGTCCGAAACCGTATGGCGCCAGGCGAACAAGTACAAGGTGCCGCGAATCGCGTTCGTCAACAAGATGGACCGCGTCGGCGCGGATTTCTTCCGCGTGCAGCGGCAGATCGGCGAGCGCCTGAAGGGCGTCGCGGTGCCGATCCAGATTCCGATCGGCGCGGAAGAGCACTTCCAGGGCGTCGTCGACCTCGTGAAGATGAAAGCGATCATCTGGGACGACGAAAGCCAGGGCGTCAAGTTCACGTACGAAGAGATCCCCGAGAACCTGCGCGCGAGCGCCGAGGAATGGCGCGACAAGATGGTCGAGGCGGCCGCCGAGGCGAGCGAGGAATTGCTCGAAAAATACCTGACCGACCATCACTCGCTGACCGAGAACGAGATCAAGGCCGCGCTGCGCAAGCGCACGATCGCCAACGAGATCGTGCCGATGCTCTGCGGCAGCGCGTTCAAGAACAAGGGCGTGCAGGCGATGCTCGACGCCGTGATCGACTACCTGCCGTCGCCCGCCGACGTGCCCGCGATCATGGGCCACGATCTCGACGACAAGGAAGCGGAACGCCATCCGAACGACGACGAGCCGTTCTCCGCGCTCGCGTTCAAGATCATGACCGATCCGTTCGTCGGCCAGCTGATCTTCTTCCGCGTCTATTCGGGCGTCGTCGAATCGGGCGACACGGTGCTGAACCCGACAAAGGACAAGAAGGAACGGCTCGGCCGCATCCTGCAGATGCACGCGAACGAGCGCAAGGAAATCAAGGAGGTGCGCGCGGGCGACATCGCGGCCGCGGTCGGCCTGAAGGAGGCGACGACGGGCGACACGCTGTGCGACCCGGCGAAGCCGATCATCCTCGAGAAGATGGAATTTCCCGAGCCGGTGATCTCGCAGGCGGTCGAGCCGAAGACGAAGGTCGACCAGGAGAAGATGGGCCTCGCGCTCAATCGCCTCGCGCAGGAAGATCCGTCGTTCCGCGTGCAGACCGACGAGGAATCCGGACAGACGATCATCTCCGGGATGGGCGAGCTGCACCTCGAGATCATCGTCGACCGGATGAAGCGCGAGTTCGGCGTCGAGGCGACGGTCGGCAAGCCGCAGGTCGCGTATCGCGAGACGGTGCGCACCGCCGCGGAGGATGTCGAGGGCAAGTTCGTCAAGCAGTCGGGCGGCCGCGGCCAGTACGGCCATGCGGTGATCAAGCTCGAGCCGAACCCGGGCAAGGGTTATGAGTTCCTCGACGAGATCAAGGGCGGCGTGATTCCGCGCGAGTTCATCCCGGCCGTCGACAAGGGCATCCAGGAGACGCTGAAGAGCGGCGTGCTCGCCGGCTACCCGGTCGTCGACGTAAAGGTGCACCTGACGTTCGGCTCGTACCACGACGTCGACTCGAACGAAAACGCGTTCCGGATGGCCGGTTCGATAGCGTTCAAGGAAGCGATGCGCCGCGCGAAGCCGGTGCTGCTCGAACCGATGATGGCGGTCGAAGTCGAGACGCCCGAGGACTTCATGGGCAACGTGATGGGCGATCTGTCGAGCCGGCGCGGCATCGTGCAGGGGATGGAAGACATCGCGGGCGGCGGCGGCAAGCTCGTGCGCGCCGAGGTGCCGCTCGCCGAGATGTTCGGCTATTCGACGTCGCTGCGTTCGGCAACGCAGGGCCGCGCGACCTACACGATGGAGTTCAAGCATTACGCGGAAACGCCCAATAACGTGTCGGAAGCCGTCATCAACGCGAAGCAGGTCGGCCGCGGCTGAGCGGCCGCCATGCAAGGCCGCGCGGCGGCGGCATGGCGCTGCGCGGCCCATGAACGAAAGCCCGTCCGGAAACGGACGGGCTTTTTTACTGCACGCACCGCCCGGGCCTCGACGAGGTCGTGGTGAAGCTTCACGGCCGCCACCTCATGACGATCGTCGTCGCTCCGCCACGCTTGGCGTCGCGCTGGCCGCGTTTGCGCCGCGCGACCGTTTCGACACGTTTCGCGACATCGGCGGCAGCTCGGCAACAGTATCCGCAACGTTCCTGCTCGTGCCGGCAGGCGTGAACCTCGCGATCCTGCTCGACGCGTGGCGGCGCATTCGCCGCGCGCCGACGATGCACACACGGCCGCCACGCATGCTTACGGCCGGCTTGTTCGCGCGCCTGGCGCGTCCGCTGTTCCGGTTCGTCTCGGCGAGCCGAAACATGTATCCGGTCGGCGTGCCGCTTGGCTCGGTTTCAATTCTGTAACCGAAATCGATCTGCTTGCGATCGCCGCTACGCAGGCGAGTCAGGGCCTGCCGCTCTTCGGGATCTTGCTGTTTCCCAAGCTATTCATGGCTGGGATGACGCTGATCGACGCGACGGACGACGTGCTGATGATCCACACATGCGGCTGGGCGATGGACGATCTGCCGCACAAGCCCCTTTGCAACGCGGGCATCACGCCCGTGTCCGCGCCGGTTGCGCCCGAGACCAGCGGCATCGAGACGGCCGGCGAGCGGTTCGGCGCGATCGGATACGGGATTGCCGCACCGTTCCTGGCCGGCCGGATCGCATCGATCCTGTTCCACCGCTGGCACCGTGCGGCCGACGCGCCGGCGCGCTGATTTTCCTCCTGATGTTTCATTTCAGAAACAAAACAGCTTCACCGATGTTTCAGCGCCGCACTCGCAAAGCGCTCACGCCTTGTGCGATGGGTGTGCGCGGCCGATGGCACGGTTATCGCAAAGAGGGGTTCGCACGGCGGGCCCGCGTGCCGATCCACGTTGCCGGCTGGTCGTACATCTGTCTGAACGAAATCGGCCACTGAAACAACAACGCATCTTTGGGCCCCTGGGCAACACACGCATAAAGCAGCGCGGCGACAGGGACTGCGCGCTTCGGGAGACCAATGATGCACAAAACGAAACAGCTGTTCCACGCGGCGGGACGATGCTATCGCGCGACCTTGCTGGCGGCAGCGGCAACCGCATTCGCTCACTTCTGCGGCTCGTATGCGGTTGCGCAAGAGACCCTGCCCCCAGGGCCGAGCACCGTACAGTCGCACGACGGAGCGCCATTCTCCACGCCGTTGCAAGTGGTGCAGAAAGCGACGCCGGCCGACACGCGCGACGTATCCGCCAATACGGACATCACGATGCTGCCCGCGGAACTGGCGTCGCCCTGTTCTGCTGACCCGGTGGTAGCGTGCGGATCCGTGCTTCATCTCGCCGACGGCGCGGGGGGCAACGGCGAGAGCGGAATCGGAAGCGGCGGCAGCCCGGGCAACGGCCGTGGAAGCGGTAGCGACGGAAACAATGGGGATGGCGCCGTCGGGCCTGCGGGTATCGGAGCCGGCGGAACGACTGGTTCGGCCTCCGGCGGCACGATCGGCACGGGTCGCGGCCGCGGCAACTCCACGGGCAACGCATCGGGCATCGGTAACTCCGGCAGCGGAACGTCGGGTAGTGGTGCATCAGGTGGCGGCTCTTCTGGCGGCGGCTCTTCTGGCGGCGGCTCTTCTGGCGGCGGCTCTTCTGGCGGCGGCTCTTCTGGCGGCGGCTCTTCTGGTGGCGGCTCTTCTGGCGGCGGTGCTTCTGGCGGTGGTGCTTCTGGCGGCGGCTCTTCTGGCGGCGGTGCTTCTGGCGGCGGTGCTTCTGGCGGCGGTGCTTCTGGCGGCGGTGCTTCTGGCGGCGGTGCTTCTGGCGGCGGTGCTTCTGGCGGCGGTGCTTCTGGCGGCGGTGCTTCTGGCGGCGGTGCTTCTGGCGGCGGTGCTTCTGGCGGCGGTGCTTCTGGCGGCGGTGCTTCTGGCGGCGGTGCTTCCGGTGGCGGCACTTCTGGCGGCGGTGCTTCCGGCGGCGGCACTTCCGGTGGCAACACTTCCGGTGGCAACACTTCCGGCGGCGGCACTTCCGGTGGCGGCACTTCCGGTGATGGAGGCCATGGTGGACACAGCGGCGGTAACGGCAGTGGTCACGGTAACGGCGGTCATGGCAATGGCGGCACCAACGGCAATGGCAGCGGCGGTGCTGGCAACGGTGGTGCCAATGGTGTTGGCAATGGCAACGGCAATGGCGGCACCAACGGCGGTCATGGCAACGGCGGCAGCAACGGCAACGGTAATGGCAGCGGCAGCGGCGGCGCCGGCAACGGTGGTGCCAATGGTGTTGGCAATGGCAACGGCAATGGCGGCACCAACGGCGGTCATGGCAACGGCGGCAGCAACGGCAACGGTAATGGCAGCGGCGGCGCCGGCAACGGTGGTGCCAATGGTGTTGGCAATGGCAACGGCAATGGCGGCACCAACGGCGGTCATGGCAACGGCGGCAGCAACGGCAACGGTAATGGCAGCGGCGGCGCCGGCAACGGTGGTGCCAATGGTGTTGGCAATGGCAACGGCAATGGCGGCACCAACGGCGGTCATGGCAATGGCGGCAGCAACGGCAATGGCAGCGGCGGCCACGGGAACGGCCACTGATCCGTGGCGTCGCTCAGGTCAAAGCACGGCGAGCGCGCGTTTGCGGCGCGGCGGACCGAAGCGCGCATCGAGCTGTGCGCGCTCGTCATCGCTCGACACGAGATCGAGCGCGGCGCGGTTGTCGCGCACATGCTCGATCCGCGCCGCCTTCGGGGCCGCGAACACGCCAGGCTGAACGAGCACCCAGGCGAGCGTGTTGCGCAACCGTGCGAACTAGGGCGTGCTCACACTATCGAAGAGCTTCGACGATCAATGCGAAGTTGATAAAGGCGATGAACATCAGATCGAGCTTGTCAAAGCGCGAGAAGATGCGACGAAAGCCTTTCAGGCGTCGGAACAGTCGCTCGACTTCGTTTCGACGCTTGTACATTTCGCGGTCGTATTCCCAAGGCTCAACGCGTGTACGCAACGGAGGTACGACCGGGATAAAGCCGAGGTCGAGGGCGAGTTGCCGGGTTTCGTTGCCCTCGTACGCTTTAGCGGCCGGTTCGGAGGCCTCAGGCTTTCGAGCAATGCGCGCCCCTGCGGAGCATCGCCAGCCTGGCCGGGCGACAGTGCGAACGTTATGGCTGTTCGAGCATCCGCGGCAACCATATGAATCTTGGTTGTCCATCCTCCGCGAGATTTGCCGATGGCTTGTGGTCCATTTTTTTAATGCGCCGGTCCCGTCAGGATGAACTTTGACGATGGTGCTATCCAGCGAGACCGCTTCGATCCGGATGCGGATAATCTGCGCACGCTGCAACTCCGTGAATACCCGGTCCAGCACGCCATTCCGGGACCAACGGTTCATGCGCGTGTAGATCGTGTGCCAACGGCCGAAACGCGAAGGCAAGCCGCGCCACTTGCAGCCATGCTCAGCCACATAGAGGATCGCATTGAGCACTTGCAGATTCGATAGGCTCACATTGCCCCGCTGGCGCGGCAGGCAATGTTCGATCTGTTTGAATTGAGCTTCGGAGATTTGCATCTCCGAAGCATAACCTCAAATCATCATAGTGTGAACACACCCTAGTCCAGCCGCACACGCTTCGGCAGGCGCGCGTGATCGACCGGACTATAGGGCATCACCGGCATCCGACGCGCTGCGAGCCACGGCGGCAGGTCGAATTCCGGTCCGCGCCCTGCGCGATGCTGTAGGGAATCTGGTTGGTCACGCATGGGGTGCCGCCCGCGTCGTCGACGAGTTTCTCCATGCCAGCCGTGTCGAAATTGCTCACGTCCCAGTGGCGGACACGGTGCTGCGCGACCCATGACGATCGCCTCGTCGCGGCGTGCGCGGCTACAGCATTTCGAGCGGCTGCTTGCCGCGCGGCGGCTCGAAGCGCACATCGAGCCGCGCGAGCTCGCCATCGTCGAGCACGAGATCGAGCGACGCGCGATTGTCGCGCACGTGCTCGACGCTGGCCGCCTTCGGAATCGCCAGAACGTTCGGTTGCCTAAGCACCCACGCGAGCGCGACGCGCATCGGCGACACGCCGCGCTCGCGCGCGATGTCGTCGAGCGTCGTACGCTTCGGCAGCCGCATGTGATCGATCGGGCTGTACGCCATCGCCGGCATCTTGCGACGCGCGAGCCATGGCAAGAGATCGAACTCGGGGCCGCGGCGCGCGAGGTTGTAGAGAATCTGATTCGTCGCGCAGGCAACGCCGCCCGCGACGGCTGCGAGTTCCTCCATGTCGCCGACGTCGAAATTGCTGACGCCCCAATAGCGGATCTTGCCCGCGTCGCGCAGCGTCTCGAAGCCGGCAAGCGTCTCCGCGAGCGGAATCGAACCGCGCCAGTGCAGCAGATAGAGATCGATGCGGTCGGTGCGCAGGCGCTTCAGGCTCGCCTCGCACGCGGCGACGACGCCCGCGCGGCTCGCACGATGCGGCAAGACCTTGCTGACGACGAAGAGGTCGTCGCGCACGCCGGCGAGCGCTTCGCCGACGAGCGTCTCGGTCGCGCCGTCGCCGTACATCTCCGCGGTATCGATGAGCGTCATTCCGAGGTCGACGCCCTCGCGCAGCGCAGCGATCTCGGCCGCGCGCTTCGCGTGCCGCTCGCCCATTTCCCAGGTGCCCTGCCCGAGCTTCGGTATGTGTTCGCCGCCGGGCAGCGCGATGGTTTCGAGCATGCTGGTCATATCGCTCCTCGTCACGTGTTCGAGCGCGGAACGCGTCGCATGCGGCCCGCGCGTGATTCGTCAGTGTAGCGATTCGCGCGGCTTCGGGCAGCATTCAGCGCAAGACCCGGCTATAAGCGCGGCACGCGATGTCTTAGAATGGCCGCACCGTTTTCTACCTCCACTCCATGAAGCCATCGACGGAAGACCGCTGGTCCGACCTGCGCCCCGACCCCGACAACGACACGCCGCTCTATCTGCAACTCGCACGCAAGCTCGGCGACGCGATCCACGACAACCGCTGGACCGCGGGCGAAGCGCTACCGTCGGAGCGATTGCTCGCGGAGTCGCTCGGCGTGTCGCGGATCACCGCGCGCAAGGCGATCGCGCTCCTCGTCGAACAAGGGCTCATCCGGCGCACGCAAGGCGCGGGCAACTTCATCCAGCCGCGCTATGAAGATCCGCTGTCGCGGCTGTCGAGCTTCAGCGAAATGCTGAAGCGCCGCGGCTTCACGCCGAGCTCGACGTGGATCGCGCGCGAGATCCAGCCCGCGAACCGCGACGAGGTGATCCAGCTCGGGCTGTCGCCCGCCGCGTCGGTCACGCGCCTGAAGCGCCTGCGGCTCGCGGACGGCATCGTGATGGCGGTCGAGAACTCGACGTTTCCCGCCACGATCGTTCCCGATCCGCAGGCGATCGGCGATTCGCTGTACAGCTATCTCGAGCAGCGCGGCACGCCGATCGTGCGCGCACTGCAGCACTTCCGCGCGGTCAACGCGACCGACGAGATCGCCCGGCAGATGGGCATCGCGCCGCACGACGCGCTCCTGCTCATCACGCGGATCGGCTTCACACACGATCAGCGCGCGATCGAGCTCACCGACACTTACTGTCGAAACGATTATTACGATTTCGTCGTCGAGCTGCGCAAGTAGGCCGCCGGCGGCAAGCCCGCGTCACGGCAGCCAGCGCGGCGCATCGCTGCCGAGCGGCACGGATCCGCGCGCGAAGCGCGGCGGCGTCGCCGACAGCCTCTCCGCCGGCCGCACGCCGCGCACCGCGCCGAACGGCGATGCGAGCGCGTCGTCGAGACAATCCTGCACATCGTCGAGCGTCGTGTCGGGCACGCGCTCGCCGCCTTCGACGAGACCGAACGACTGCAGCCACCGCCCCGTCTGCGCGAGCGACACGCGCACGTGCCAACTGCCGCCTTCCCGCGCGCGCCGCACGAGCGCCGTCATCGCGCCGAACGCGGCGAGATAGCCGGTCGCGTGATCGAGCGCCTGACACGGCAGATGCCTGGGCACGCGCCCGCCCGCCGCCTGCCGTTCGACCCACGCGATGCCGCTCGCCGACTGCACGAGACTGTCGAAGCCGCGCCGCGCCGCCCACGGGCCGTCGCCGCCGTATGCACACACCGATACGCAGACCATGCCCGGATGACGCCGCGCGAGATCGTGCGCGCCGAAGCCGCACGCATCGAGCGCACCCGGCCGATACGACTGCACGAACACGTCCGCTTGCGACGCGAGCGCATCGAGCGCCGCCCGGCCCGCCGCGTCGCACAGATCGACGAACGCCGAACGCTTGCCTCGGCCGTTGTCGATCACGAAAGCGGGAATGTTCGGCAGATGCGGGCCGGTGACGAGCAGCGTCTGCGCGCCGTGCGCGGCGAGCGTGCGTCCCGCGACGGGCCCTGCGATGATCCGCGTCAGATCGAGCGCGCGCGCGCCGGACAGCGGCTGCGCGGCCGCCCCCGAGCCGATTGGCCGCTGCGGCGCATCGCCGATCCGCTCGATCTCGAAGAGCGGCCGCCGCGCGAGCGCGCGCGCCTGCCCGTGCGCCTGCCATTCGTCGGGAGACCGTATCAGTGCCGCGCACAAGCCCGCATCGGCGAGCTCGGCGTCGAGCGCCTCGCCGTCCCGGCCGCGAATCGCCGCTGCGACCCGTTCGCGCTCGCCGCCGCAGCCGAACACGTCGAGCACGCCTTGCCAGTGATGCGGGAAATTCGCGTGCAACTGGATCCAGCGCGCGGCGCGCGTCTCGTAGAAGCCGGTGACGGGATGCCGCGGCTCGGGCGGCGCGCGGCCGTCGACGCGCAGATACCGTTCGCTGCGAAACGCCGCGAGCGCGTGCCGCACCGATACGCGGACGCGCTGCGCGCGCCCCGTTCGCACGCGATCGCATTCGGCGGCGGCGAGGCCCGCCGCCGCGAGCGAGGCCGCCGCGAGCGTGCCGACCCGATGGACCGACGGCAGGCACGGATCGTCGCCGTCGAGATCGACGCGCTCGAGCGCGGCCGGATCGCCGCCCGCGAGATGCCACAGATGCGTCAATGCGTGCCGGGGGTTCATCGCGTCGGCCTCGTCGTGGTGAACATGCAAACGAGTCTAGAATTGCGCGCAGACGCATTCAATCCCGATTGCGAGAATCCATGCTCGACGAACGGCCGCGACGTGAACGCCCGCGCGCGTCGCATCCGGTCGTCCGGTCTTCGACACGAGGAACCGTCGCCATGTCCCGCTTGAGCGCGAACGAAGCCGCGCAACTGCTCGGCGTCAGCGTGCCGACCCTCTACGCGTATGTGAGCCGCGGTTTGCTGCAATCGCGCGCCGACGGCGCGAGCAAGCGCCGCTATTACGACGCGAACGAGGTCCGCCTTCTCGCGCGACGCCGCGCGGACGCGAAGCGCGCGGGCAACGTCGCCGAACGCACGCTCGATTGGGGCGTGCCCGTCCTCGAATCGCGGATCACGCAGATCGCGGACGGCAAGCTCAGCTATCGCGGCCGCGATGCGATCGCGCTCGCGACGACCGCGACGCTCGAAGAAGCCGCCGCACTGCTGTGGGAACGCCCGCTCACGCGCGTGCAAGCAGCGCCCTTCGTCGCCCGATCGTTCGACGCGGCACGCTGGCGCGGCTGGCTCGATCTCTGGCGCGATCGTCCGCCGCTCGAACGCGCGCTCGCGCTGCTGCCCGTCGCCGCACCCGCGACGCTGTCAGAAGCCGGTCGCTCTTCGCCGTCGATCGCCGATGCGGCACCATTCGATGCATCGCCCGGCATGCCCGCGTCCGCGCCCGATATCGATGCCGATGCCGATGTCGATGCCGCTCTCCCGCGCCGCGACGCACAACTCGACGAAGCCGCCACGCTGCTGCGCCTCGCGACGGCCGCGCTCGCGGCAAGCACGCCGTCCGCCGAGCCCGCGCATCGGCAGCTCGCCGCCGCGTGGCGCGTGAACGATCCGCGCGATGTCGACCTGCTGCGGATCGCGCTCGTGCTCTGCGCCGACCATGAGCTCAATCCGTCGACGTTCACCGTGCGCTGCATCGCGTCGACGGGCGCGCCGCTGTTCGGCGCGATCGCGGGCGGGCTCGCCGCGCTGTCCGGGCCGCGGCATGGCGGCGAGACGCTGCGCGTCGCGGCGCTCCTCGACGGCGCAGCGCGGGCACGCGATCTCAACCGCTACGTCGCCGCGCAGATCGCATCGTACGCGCACGAGCCCGACGCGCGCACGCAGCTGCCGGGCTTCGGCCATCCGCTGTATCCCGACGGCGATCCGCGCGCGACACTGCTCATCGACGCGCTCATCGAGGCGCTCGCCGCCCGCTCGGCCGCGCGTCCCGCGCTCGACGGCACGCTCGCGCTCGCCGAAGCCGTGCAAGCCGCGCTCGGCGAGAAGCCGACGATCGATTTCGCGCTCGCCGCGCTCGAACGCACGCTCGCGCTGCCGGCGGGCGCGGCATCCACGCTGTTCGCCGCGGGGCGCGTCGCGGGCTGGATCGCCCATGCGCTCGAGCAGCGCGCGGACGGCAAGCTGATCCGGCCGCGCGCGCGTTACGTCGGCGTCGACCACGCGGCGTGACTGCGGCGCCGGCGCGCCGACCACCACGCGCCGACGTGCATCGCGATCGCGCGAAAGCACGGTTGCACGCCGACGACGGCAGCCGGCGCCACTTCGATCCGCGCGCCGCCGCGTCCCGCGCCGATCCACACGCGCCATCCGCGCGGCAGCTCGAACGATTGGCCGGCCGCGAGCCGATAGTCGTCGCGGCGGCCATCGACGGCGAGCCAGGCTTCGCCCGCCGTCACGCGCAGCGTCGTGACGCGCGCGGCACGCCAGACGGCGGCGGCTCGCGACAATCGAGCATGCTGGTGCGGATTTCGCGCATCGTCCGCTCAGGTAGCCTAGATCGTTTGATGTCCCGATTATCGCGACGTACGCGCGTCGCACCCCGTGCACACTTGCGTGCGCATCGCCCCGCACCGTACCGGCGCGCGGTCGGGCACGGCCGGTCAGGCACGGCCGGCCGGGCATCGGCGGCCGCATGACCCCGCTGCACGCATCGCCGGCTTTCCCTACAATGTCGGCTGCCTGCCCCGAACGCGCCCGCCGCGCCTCGCTTTCATGCTCCAAGCCCCGCCCGCCGTCTCCCCCAGCGAGAAATCGCTGACCGTGATGCTGTGGCTCGTCGCCACCGGCTTCTTCATGCAGACGCTCGATGCGACGATCGTCAACACCGCGCTGCCGTCGATGGCGGCAAGCCTCGGCGAATCGCCGCTCAGGATGCAATCGGTCGTGATCGCGTACTCGCTGACGATGGCCGTGATGATCCCCGTATCCGGCTGGCTCGCCGATACGCTCGGCACGCGCCGCGTGTTCTTCAGCGCAATCCTGATCTTCACGCTCGGCTCGCTGCTGTGCGCGAACGCGCATACGCTGTCGCTCCTCGTCGCGTTCCGCGTGATCCAGGGCATCGGCGGCGCGATGCTGCTGCCCGTGGGGCGTCTCGCCGTGCTGCGCACGTTCCCCGCCGAGCGCTATCTGCCCGCGCTGTCGTTCGTCGCGATTCCGGGCCTGATCGGCCCGCTGATCGGCCCGACGCTCGGCGGCTGGCTCGTGAAGATCGCATCCTGGCACTGGATCTTCCTCATCAACGTGCCGGTCGGCATCGCGGGGTGCATCGCCACGTTCTACTCGATGACCGACGCGCGCAATCCGGCCGTGGGCCGCTTCGATCTGAAGGGCTATCTGCTGCTGACGATCGGGATGATCGCGATCTCGTTGTCGCTCGACGGCCTCGCCGACCTCGGGATGCAGCACGCGATGGTGCTCGTGCTGCTGATCCTGAGCCTCGCGTGCTTCGTCGCGTACGGCCTCTACGCGGTGCGCGCGCCGCAGCCGATCTTCTCGCTCGAGCTCTTCAGGATCCACACGTTCAGCGTCGGCCTGCTCGGCAACCTGTTCGCGCGGATCGGCAGCGGCGCGATGCCGTACCTGATTCCGCTGCTGCTGCAGGTGAGTCTCGGCTACAGCGCGTTCGAGGCGGGCCTGATGATGCTGCCCGTCGCGGCCGCGGGGATGTTCTCGAAACGGATCATCACAGTGCTCATCACGCGCCACGGCTACCGCAAGGTGCTGCTCGCGAACACGATCATGGTCGGGCTGATGATGGCGAGCTTCGCGCTGATCGGCGACGCGATGCCGACATGGCTCAAGATCGCGCAGCTCGCGCTGTTCGGCGGCTTCAACTCGATGCAGTTCACCGCGATGAACACGCTGACGCTGAAGGATCTCGGCACGGGCGGTGCGAGCAGCGGCAACAGCCTGTTCTCGCTCGTGCAGATGCTGTCGATGAGTCTCGGCGTGACGGTTGCGGGCGCACTCCTCGCAACCTTCACCGGGATGATGCCGAGCGTCACGCCGACCCACTCGCTGCCCGCGTTTCATGCGACGTTCGTTTGCGTCGGCATCATCACCGCCGCGTCCGCATGGATCTTCGCGCAGTTGTCCCCCGACGTCCGCGGCGCCGCGCGGCGCAAGACCGATCCGTCCGAGCGCGCGTGACGCGAAAGTGACCGGCGCGTGACTGACGGACATGCGGCGCGCGCCGCGGCGGCGACGTGCTCACGGCAAGCGCCCGGCGCGCGGGTGTTCGGCGCAGATCGGGCCGGACCGACGCACGGTTACGCTGGCGTCGCTGCGTCAGCGTAAAGCGCGCTCGCGCGAGAGGCGCTCGCATCAAAGACGCTCGCGTCGAGTCCAAGTCCGAGTCCGAGTCCGAGTCCGAGTCCGAGTCCAAGTCCAAGTCCAAGTCCAAGTCCAAGTCCAAGTCCGAGTCCGATTGTCGCAGCGCGGCCGGCTCCGCCGCCGTCCGGCGTCCGTTCGCGGCGCTCCGGAGAACCGGCCCGACGTCCGCGCACCCTGCTCCCGCGCCACTGCGAAGCGCGGCGCACCACGCGGGTGCACGAACCCCGCGCCGCGCGCGATGCGGCGGCACGTCGGGGCGGCTTTTTGCGCACGGTTCTTGCTCGCCTATTCTGTAGGTAAACTGACAAACTGACGGTTCTCAAGCAGCCGACATCATGAGCATGATCGACATCGATCCCCCAAGCTTCCAGTCGCCGCGCCCGATCGCGGGTGACGACGGCAACCGGCGCACCGTGCTGTACGGCGACTACACCGTATTCAGCGTGTTCCAGCCGGTCTTCTCGGTGTCGCATCGCCGCGCGATCGGCTACCACGCGTCGCTGCGCGCGCACGATGCGCACGGCAACCAGGTGCCGTCGCACGAGGTGTTCACGCAGGCGGCGCGCCGCGGCGACCTGCTCGAGCTCGGCCGCCTCGCCGAATCGCTGCATCTCGGCAATTTCCATACGTTCGACAGCCACGACGAATGGCTCTTCCTGAGCCTGCATCCGGCCGCGCTGATGGACACTGTCTACGGCGACGCGCTCCTCGCGAACCTGAAGACGCTCGGGCTGCCGCCGCAGCGCGTCGTGCTCGAAGTGCCCGAGCAGGCGGGCGGCGAGACGCCGCGCTTCGCGGCGATCGTCGACGGGCTGCGCAAGGCGGGCTTCCTGATCGCGCTCGGCGGCTTCGGCGCGAAGCATTCGAACATCGACCGCGTCTGGCACCTGCATCCTGACATCGTCACGCTCGATCGCGGAATCCTCGCGCAGGCGAGCGAGCATTCGCATCTCGAGCGCGTGCTGCCCGGCCTCGTGTCGCTGCTGCACGAATCGGGGCAACTGGTGCTGATGGGCGGGATCACGACCGAGCGCGAGGCGCTCATCGCGCTCGAATGCGACGTCGATTTCGTGCAGGGGCAGTACTTCGCCGGACCGAGCGTCGAGCCCGTGCAGCCGCAGGTCGCGGCGGGAATCATGGATACGCTGTCTGCGGCGCTGCGGCTGCGCGTCGCCGAGCGCGCACGCGCGCAGGACGCGCGCCTCGCGCCGTATGTCGCCGCACTGCTCCAGGCGAGCGCGCTCTTGCGTAAAGGCCGCGACCTGACCGACGCGTCGAAGGAACTGCTCGAGCTGCCGGAAGCGGCGCGTTGCTTCCTGCTCGACGCGTCGGGCCGACAGATCGGCGACAACGTGCTGCCGCGCGTCCACGCGTCGCAGCGCGCGAAGCGCTTCAGCCCGCTGCTGCATTCGGAAGGCGCGAGCTGGGAGCGCCGGCCGTACTTCATCGAGGCGATGCGGGTGCCGGGGCGCGTGCATTTCACGCCGCCCTATCTGTCGATCAACGAAGCGCACCTGTGCGTGACGGCGTCGATCGCGACGCCCGCCGCGCAAGGCATGCAGGTGCTGTGCGTCGACATCAACTGGGAAGCGGCCGCGCACCGCGATTAGACGAGGCGCGCCTGCGCCACCCCGCTGCTCCGCCGATCGCGCGCGCGGCCGGCATCAGCCGGCCGCGCGCGCGTCCTTCCTGACGACGAGCCGGTGCACGCACTTGCCGGACGACTCGCTCACCTGCTCGTGCTCGAACAGCACCTCGCATGCGTCGCCGAGCGCCGCGTGCACGCGCGCCGTATCGACGACTTCGTAGAGACGGCCGCGGCCGTCGCGCTGCGCGTCGCCCGTCGTCACGCGCCAGCTCAGATACAGCGTGCCGCCCGGTGCGAGCAGCGCGACGAGCCGCGCGAGCGCCGCGTCGACGTCGCCGCTCGGCAGATGCATGATCACTGTCTCGCACAGCACGTTGCGGAACGCACCGGACGGCACGCCCGCGAGCTCGGGCAGCAGCGCCTGTTCGAAGCGCAGCGCCGGATGGCTGCGCCGCGCTTCGGCGACGAGCGACGCGCTGCCGTCGTAGCCGCACGCTTCGAAGCCACGGCTCGCGAGCCACGCGACGTCGCGGCCCGCGCCACAGCCGACGTCCGCGGTCGGCCCGGGCTCGAAGTAGCGTTCGAGCAGCGCGTACATGTCGTCGGGCGCGGGTTGTTCGTGCCATTCGCGCGCATAGTCGGCCGCGTGGCGGTCGTACACGTCGAGTGTCGTGCGGTCCATACCATCTCCTCGGTTGACGGTTGCGCGCTGTGGTTCGCGGGGCGCGAACGCGCGCTGACGCCATGTTAATCGAGGCGGGCGATGCGCACAGGCGAGCGCCGCGCGTCGACGACGATGCGGCAACCTGCCCGTACGGCCCCGCCCGCTAAGCCCGCCGCTCAGCGACCACCTTTCCCGCCCGCGCCGCCGCGCGTAATTCGGCGAACAGCGCGTCGCCACCCCACGCCGGCCGGGCACCCGCACGCTCCGCGTCGTGCACGAGCTCGCAAAGGCGCTCGTTGACGGGCGCCGCGCGCCCGAGCCGCTTGGCAAGATGCACGATCTCGCCGTTGATCCAGTCGACCTCGGTCATCCGCCCGGCAGCCAAATCGTCCGACATCGACGAGCGCGCGAGCGGATCGATTTCGAGCATCTTCCGGCCGAGCCGCGCGAACAGCGCGTCCGGCATGCTCAGGAATCGCGGCACCCACGCGGCGGGCAGCGGCGTGAGCCGAGCCGGGCGGATTCCCGCATCCGAGAGCAGACGCAACGCTTCCGTCTGCGCGAGCGCGAGACAGCGCCGATAGCCGCGCGCCGAAAGCTCGTCTTTCAGCGGCCGGTTCGCCAGCGCGTTGATCGCGTTGTTGAGATTGAGCAGCAGCTTCGCCCATTGGACGGCGCGCATGTCCGCGCGCTGAACGAGCGGCAGTCCCGCGCGTTCGAATGCGTCCGTGAAACGCCGCAGCGCGGGTGCGGCCTCGACCTGCAGGTCGCCCGCCGAACCTTGATGAAATCCGCCCGCACCGCGCGCGATCACGTTGAACGGCACCATTCCGGCGAGCACGGTCGCGCCCGGCAGCGCCACGCGCAGCGCGTCGGCGTTGCGCATGCCGTTCTGGAAACTGACGACGACTGCGTCGGGCCGCGCGACATGCGCAAGCGCGGCGGCGACGGTGGGCGTCGCGGCCGACTTCACCGTCACGAGCACGAGCTCGGCGGTAGCGGCCACGGCGTCGCTCGTCGAAAACGCGATCGCGGACGGCGGCACCCGCGCGTCGCGGCCGCGGTAATCGGACAGCGCAAGACCGTGCGCGCGCAGCTCCGCGCCGATCCGCTCGCGGCCGATCAGCGCGACGTCCGCGCCGCCCGCGAGCAGCCGGCCGCCGATGTAGCAGCCGACCGCGCCCGCGCCGTAGATGCAGATCGTCGCCATCGACGCGGATCAGACGCGCGCATTGCGCGCGCCGACACGCACCGGCCCGACGCGCCGCTCGACCTCGTCGCGCACTTCGCCGCGCAGCCCGGCGAAGAACGCGACTTCAGCGACGACGAACAGCGGCCCGACGATGAGTCCGATCAGATCGTCGACGAACGCGGGCTTACGCCCCTCGAAGTAATGGCCGACGAACTGGATCACCCAGCCGACGAGAAAGAGCCCGAGCCCGGCGGCGAGCCACAGCGCAGTCGTCTGCGCGGCGAGCGCGCGGCCGGCCCAGAGGCTCAGCGCGAGCAGCACGGCCATCGCGACGCCGAAGCGCAGATCGAGCCGCAGATAGAAGATCGCCGCCGCGAGCGCGACGAGCGCCGCGGGCGTGAGCGCGAAAGCGCCCCAGACGCCGAACGCCGGCCGCGACAGCAGCACCGTCACCGCGACGACGATCATCGGAATGCCGACCAGATGCGTCGCGATGTTGCGCGCATCGCGGTGATAGGCCGCGTACTGCGCGAGTTGATCGACCAAGGTTTTCATCGTGTCTCCTCCTGATGCGAGTGAGCGCTATCATGCCCTTCACGCGACGATTTCTCTGTCAGCTACCCGACACCGCGACCGCCGATGCATCCGCTTTTCGAACCCTACCGATCCCAGCTCGATGCGCATCCGTGGTTCGGCGCGCTGCCCGCCGAGCTGCGCGATGCGCTCGTCGCGGCGGCGTCGCCGCGCCGGCTCGCGGCGGGCCAGATCCTGTTCCGCCGCGGCGACGCGCCGTGCGGGCTCTACGCGGTGCTGAGCGGCGCGCTGTCGGTGGGCGCCGTCGACGCGAGCGGCAGGGAGGCGCTCCTCACGGTCGCCGAGCCGACGACGTGGTTCGGCGAGATCGCGCTCTTCGACGAGCTGCCGCGCACGCACGATGCGATCGCGCTCGAAGACGCGCTGCTGATGCACGTCCCGCAAGCCGCACTGCAGCAATTGCTCGACGAAACGCCGCGCTACTGGCGACATTTTGCGCTCCTGATGGCGCAAAAGCTGCGGATGTCGTTCATGAACGTCGAGGCGCTGACGCTGATGCCCGCCGCGCAGCGGCTCGCGTCGCGGCTTCTCATGATCGCGGACGGCTACGGCGGGATCAGCGCGCGGCACCGGCGGATCAAGCTGTCGCAGGAACGGCTCGGCGCGATGCTGTCGCTGTCGCGGCAGACTGCGAACCAGTTGCTGAAGAATCTCGCGGCGCGCGGCGTCGTGAAGCTGCACGTCGGGGAAATCGAGATCGTCGATCTGGATGCGCTGCGGGCGGCGAGCGGCGCGGCCGATCGTGCGGATGGCGGCGCGCGCGGTTCTTGCGATGCGCACGGCGTCGACGACATCGCGCGTGGCGGCGGCCGAGGGCAAGGCGATGCACGGGCCTCCGGCAATGTGGACGCCACCGGCGACGCAAGCGGCGCCGATACATCGCGCGCATCCCGCAGCCGTCCGTAGTCACGCAGGCGGCGACAGCCGCGCGAACGTGCGCCATCGTCGATGCCCTTCTCCGCGCAATGCGCACGCTCGTTTGCGCGCACTGCGGCAAACCATGACGACTGCGATGCGGGACGTCGAAGCAGAGCGCGCAACACGCGTGCCGTTCGTGCCGTTCGTGCCGTTCGTTCCGTGTGTTCCGTGTGTTCCGTGTGTTCCGTGTGTTCCGTGTGTTCCGTGTGTTCCGTGCGTTCCGTGCGTTCCGTGCGTTTCGTGCGTTTCGTGCGTTTCGTGCGCATCGATCGCTCGCTTTCGTCGAGCCGCCCGCGACAAGGGTATTCACGCCTGTCCCACGGCGCGCTCGCGTTTCGCGCCGAACCATTCCCGCGCGTTCCGCCGACGCCCACGCGCGTCCGCTATCATCGCGCATCGCCCTCCGTCCGCACGCGCAACCGCCACCGTATGCCCGAATCCCGTACCGTCCACGGCCGCGCCTGGCCGATCTTTCTCGTGTTCCTGCGACTCGGCCTCACGTCGTTCGGCGGCCCGATCGCACACCTCGGCTACTTCCGCGACGAATTCGTCGCCCGCCGGCGCTGGCTCAGCGAGCGCAGCTACGCCGACCTCGTCGGCCTGTGCCAATTCCTGCCCGGTCCGGCGAGCAGCCAGGTCGGCATCGCGATCGGCCTGTCGCGCGCGGGCTATGCGGGCGCGCTCGCCGCGTGGGCAGGCTTCACGCTGCCGTCCGCGCTCGCGATGATCCTGTTCGCGTACGGCGTCGCCGGCGCGGCCGGCCACACGCTCGCGCCGGGCGCGCTGCACGGACTGAAGATCGTGTCGGCGGCCGTCGTCGCGCAAGCCGTCTGGGGCATGGCCCGCAACCTGTGCCCCGACGCGCGGCGCGTGACGATCATGACGATCGCCGCGAGCATCGCGCTCGTCGCGCCGTCGACGTGGACGCAGCTCGCCGTCATCGCGGGCGCGGGCTGCATCGGGCTCCTGCACGTCGATCCGGCGCGCGACGGCACGCACGACCCGTTGCCGATCTCCGTGGGCCGCCGCGCCGGCGCGGTCTTTCTCGTGCTGTTCGGCGCGCTGCTGATCGGTCTGCCGTTCGCCGCGCGCGCGTCGGGCAGCCATGCGCTCGCGATCGTCGATGCGTTCTATCGCGCGGGCGCGCTCGTGTTCGGCGGCGGGCACGTCGTGCTGCCGCTGCTGCAGGCGTCCGTCGTCGCGCCCGGCTGGGTCGGCGATCAGGCGTTTCTCGCGGGCTACGGCGCCGCCCAGGCGGTGCCCGGACCGCTCTTCACGTTCGCCGCATTTCTCGGCGCAGCGATGAAGGACGCGCCGTCGGGCTGGATCGGCGGCGCGCTCGCGCTCGTCGCGATCTTCGCGCCGTCGTTCCTGCTCGTGACGGGCGCGATCCCGTTCTGGGAGCGCTGGCGGAAGAACGCGCGGATGCAGGCCGCGCTCGCGGGCGTCAATGCGGCCGTGGTCGGCTTGCTGCTCGCCGCGCTCTATCAGCCGGTATGGACGAGCGCGATCCGCGCGCCCGCCGATTTCGTGCTCGCGCTCGTCGGCTTCGTCGCACTGACGTTCTGGCGCGTGCCGCCGTGGATCGTGGTCGTCGTCGCGTCCGTCGCGGGGTGGGTCGTCGTTTCGGCGTGATCGGGCGTCACGGGCCGGGCCTATCGTGGCGACCGGATCGCCGCCGGCTATCGGAGTGCTCGACGATTGCCGTCGCGGCAACGGCGACACACTCGGTTTCAACGTTGAGCGCCCGCCCGACTGAGCAGCCGGCCGGACGAAATGTGGGCATTGGACGCAAACCGCGCCCCGCATCATCGGATACGTCGATGCTTGTCGCCGCCACGCTCGCCGATTTCGAGTGAGGCGGCGCATCCGCCTCCGGCCGCCCCGAGTCGCCCGCGCAGCCGTCACCGGCTGCGCGGGCGCGCCGGACGCCCCTCGCGGGCGCATCCGGCGGCGGCGGAGGCGGAATCCGGCCGGCGCTCGACGCTACCGGCCGGACTCACGTCCCGCTCAGGGGAACGCCTTCGTCCCGAGCAGCGCCGCGACCGCGAAACCGGAGACGTTCAACTCCTGGTCCGGCGAGCCGGGGTAATCGTGGATGCCGTACGTCTGCGGATCGAGCACGTTGTTCACGATCCACGGCAGCGTCGTCGACGGCGCCTGCATGCCCTGCGTCGGCGCCCCGAGCAGCAGGATCACGTTGGAGAGCGCATAGGCGGGATCGGTCGACGGCGAGCGAATGCTGCCGTCGGCGGCCGTCTGATTGATCATCCACTGGATCGAACCCATGCTCTGCGAATTCGCGCCGAACACCCACGGCAGGTAGCCCTGCGGGAAGATCGTGTCGATGCCGAGCTCCGAATCCAGCGGAGCGCCCGTGTCGCGTCCGACCGAGTAACGCTGCGCGTTCGCCATGTAGAACTGCGACGGCACGTTGCTCTTCAGGAAGGACGCCTTCGCCGCGTAGTTCGGATTGTCCGGGAACAGCAGCCCGCCCGCGTTCATGCCGAGATAGACGTCGCCCTGGTCCGCCGCGTACTCGTACGGCCAGAACTGCCATGTGGTGCTGCCGACGGGCAGTTGCCACGAGCTGCCCGAGTAGCCGCTCGGGTTGATGTTCTTCGCCAGGACGAAGTCGAGCGCCGCACGCGCGTTGGCGCCGTACTGGGTCACGAGCGCCGTGCTGCCGGTCAGCTGACGGTCGAGGTACAGCAGGTAGGCGAACAGCGCGGACGTCGCATCGACGCCGCGCACGTCGGCAATGCCGCCGCCCGGCGACGTCGGGATCGGATCGTATGGCGGCGTCATCGAATACACGTAGCGCCAACTGCCTTTCCAGTTCGGGTCGGTCATCTCCTCGCGGGCGGCCAGCCACGCGATGCCCTTTTCGAGGCCGGTCAGGTATTTGGCGTCGTGAGTGGCGCCGTAGGCAGCGGCGAGGCCGATCAACGCGTACTCCATGTCGGAGTCCGTGTTGGCGGTGCCGGAGTCGGCCTCGTCGGGAATCGCGCCGTTGATGTCCTGCTGCGCGAGGATGAAGTTCGCCATCTGCAGCGCCATCGTGCTCTGGGTGCCGGTGCCGCTAGTGCCGCCGGTACCGCTGGTGGTACTGGTGCCGCCGGTGCCGCTCGATTTGCCGGAACCGCCCGATGTGCTCGAACCGTGCGGCGATTTAAGGATGCTGGCGCTCGTCGCGCCGCCCGAGTCGTCCGAGCCGCCGCAAGCGGCGGTCATCAGGGTAACGGATGCGCAAAGCGCCGCACCGATCAAGGTCCGAGTGCCTCGTGAAAGTGCCATGGTGTCTATCTGCCTTTTCCAATAAGAAAGAAAAGTACCGCGCCCCCCCGGACGCGACGGCACACTACGTGCCGGACGGCGGTACGAACACCGCCGTCCGGCGAAATCGGGCACGGCGGGTATGCCGCCACGCCCTTAAAAAACGATGGAACCGCAATCGCTCACGCGAAGCGCACGGTGAACGGAGCATCGGTCGGCCGCTGCGATTCGACCCCTGGCGAGCGGGTACGCGTTGCTCGTCGGCGAAAAAATGCACGACCACCGGCCAATCTGCTGATGGAACGACAACGTGATGCAAGTAGGGTGGGCCCCCGTCAACGGCGAAAAAAAAGCCCTCCGATGGAGGGCTTTTTCTTCGAGACCGATTCGAAATCCTGTCACTACGTATCGCTTGATTTTTTCCGAACTGAAATGGTCAGATGACGAAGGCCGCTTACGCGAAGTTCTTCGCCGCGAAGTCCCAGTTCACGATGTTCCAGAACGCTTCGACGAACTTCGGACGCGCGTTGCGGTAATCGATGTAGTAAGCGTGCTCCCACACGTCGATCGTGAGGAGCGGCTTGTCGGCCGTCGTGAGCGGCGTTGCGGCGTTGCTCGTCGACACGATGTCGAGCGAACCGTCCGCCTTCTTCACGAGCCACGCCCAGCCCGAGCCGAACGTGCCGACCGCGGCCTTCGTAAACGCTTCCTTGAACGCGTCGAACGAGCCCCACTTCGCGTTGATCGCGTCGCCGAGCGCGCCCGTCGGCGCGCCGCCGCCCTGCGGCGACAGGCTGTTCCAGAAGAACGTGTGATTCCAGATTTGCGCGGCGTTGTTGAAGACGCCGCCCGACGACTTCTTCACGATCTCTTCCAGCGGCAGGTTCTCGAACTCGGTGCCGGGGATCAGATTGTTCAGGTTCGTCACATAGGTCTGATGATGCTTGCCGTAGTGATACTGGATCGTCTCCTGCGAGATGTGCGGAGCGAGCGCGTCTTCAGCGTACGGCAACGGCGGGAGCGTATGAGCCATGATCGGTTCCTTCGAAGTGTATGTAGGGAGGGCAATGTTGGATGCCGCGGAACGCCCGATTGTAGGCGACTCCGAATAACCCCGCAAACCCGCGGGCCTTTATCCGTCGTCTCCAAAAAATCGACGTTGATGCGGCGTGCGCGGCCTGCCGATCGACGCCTGCAAGAGCGCGCATCGTCTGCGGGCCGCGCACGCGGCGCACAATCAGAATGTATCCGAAAGACGCGGTTGCACGTCGGCAAGCGACACGTCCGCCGAGCCCTCCGCGAGATGCACAGTCAGCCGGCGCTGCGGCTTGAGCGCCGCGGGCGCGCGCACCGCGCGGCCCGTCTGCGCATCGATGAGCGCCGCGTAGCCGCGCTCGAGCGTGCGTCGCGGGCTCAGCACCTCGAGCCGCGCCGCGCACGCGGCGACGCATGCGGTGTCGCGCTCGTGGCGACGCTGCAGCGCGGCGTCGAGTCTTTGCGCGAGCGCCGCGAGCACCTGGCGGGCCTGCGAGACGTCGGGCCGCGCGCGCTGCCAACGCAGTTGCACGAGCGCGAAGCGCGCACGCGCGTCGCGCACGGGCCGCGCGCCCGCCGCCGCGAGCCGCGCCGCAAGCTGGCCCACGTGCGTGGATTGACGCTGCAGCCGCTCGGCCGGACTGATCATTCGACGCGCGAGCCAGTCGAGCTGCTGCGCGCGCAGATCGAGGCCGCGTCTCAGGCCGCGCGCGAGCGCGTTCTGCCGGTCGTTCAGCTCGCGCAGCAACAGCGCGCGCTGCGGACTCACCAGCTCGGCCGCGCCGGTCGGCGTCGGCGCACGCACGTCGGCCGCGAAATCGGCGATCGTGAAATCGGTCTCGTGGCCGACGCCGCAGACGACGGGCACCTCGCTCGCCGCGATCGCGCGCGCGAGCCCCTCGTCGTTGAACGACCACAAGTCTTCGATCGAGCCGCCGCCGCGGCAGACGATCAGCACGTCGACCTCGCGCCGCGCGTTCGCGGTCTCGACCATCGCGGCGAGCTTCTCCGCCGCGCCCGCGCCCTGCACGGGCGCCGGGTAGACGATCACCGGCACGTGCGGCGCGCGGCGCGCGAGCGTCGTCAGCACGTCGCGCAGCGCGGCTGCCTGCAGCGACGTGACGATGCCGATCGAACGCGGATGCGTCGGCAGCGGCCGCTTGCGCTCGGGCGCGAAGAGCCCTTCGGCCTCGAGCTGCGCCTTCAGCCGCAGGAACGCTTCGTAGAGCCGCCCCTGCCCGGTGCGCCGGACCGCCTCGACGTTCAGTTGCACTTCGCCGCGCGGCTCGTACATCGTGACGAGCGCGCGCACTTCGATCTTGTCGCCTTCGCGCGGCGTGAACTCCGCGTGCTGCGCGCGGCCGCGGAACATCACGCAGCGCATCTGCGCCTGCTGATCCTTGATCGAGAAGTACCAGTGGCCGCTCGCCGCGCGCGTGAAGTTCGACACTTCGCCCGCGACCCACAGCAGCGGGAAGGTGCGCTCGAGCATCGTGCCGATCGCGCGGTTGAGCGCGGACACGGGAATCACGCCATCGCCCGCGGGCGTGCCCCCGGGGCCGGCGAAGGTGGTTTCGGAATGCATGGACGCTCGGAAAATTTCAGGCGGCCCAACGATAGACCGCCTCGGCGCGCGCGGCAAGCCGCTCGTGCAGGGCCTCGCAAGTGTCCACACCATGCGGGAAACGGGGACGGGGTTGTAACAATCTCCTCGAAACCCCTGATGATTTCGACCAACCCTTTGATTTCAATCATTTTTTCAGAGAATTCGACGTGCATCCCGCCGACCGGAAGCCCGCCGCACGGCCCTGCCGGACGCATCGCCGCAGAGTTTTTCACAGAGTTATCCACAGGCTGCTCGAATCTGCGACGGCGCGGCGCACGCCGCTCGCCGTATCCGTGCGACTTGCCGGCCGCGCGGCGGGCGCGCTAGAGTGCCGCCTTTCGAAGACCGCGCGGCCGCCGGCCGCCTTCCGGAGAAACGTGTTGACGAATCCATCCCCAGCCGCGCTGCGCGGCGCCCCACGCATCGCGTCATGAACGCGCAGTCGGGACTCCTCGCGCGCGCCGAAGCGCGCCTGACGCGTGAGTGGCAGCGCCGCGGCGCGCTCGCATGGGCGCTCACGCCATTCGCGTGCGCGTTCGGCGCGATCGCCGCGCTGCGCCGCGCCGCCTATGCGCGCGGCTGGAAGGAGCGGATCGATTGCGGCGTACCCGTCGTCGTCGTCGGCAACGTGACGGTCGGCGGCACCGGCAAGACGCCGACCGTGATCGCGCTCGTCGACGCATTGCGCACCGCGGGCTTCACGCCGGGCGTCGTATCGCGCGGCTATGGCGCGAGGATCGTCGCGCCCACCGCGGTCACGCCCGCGTCGCCGCCGCAGCAGGCGGGCGACGAGCCGCTCCTGATCGCGCGCCGCACGCTCGCGCCCGTATGGGTGTGCCCGGACCGCGTCGCGGCCGTGCGCGCGCTCACGACCGCACATCCGGACGTCGACGTCGTCGTCAGCGACGACGGCCTGCAGCACTACCGGCTCGCTCGCACGGTCGAGATCGTCGTGTTCGATCATCGCCTGGGCGGCAACGGCTTCCTGCTGCCCGCCGGACCGCTGCGCGAGCCGCTCTCGCGCCGCCGCGACGCGACGCTCGTCAACGATCCGTACAGCCGCGCACTGCCGCCGTGGCCCGACACGTTCGCGCTCACGCTCGCGCCCGGCGACGCGTGGCATCTCGATCAGCCGTCGCGCCGCAAGCCGCTCGCGCAGTTCGCGGGCGAGCGCGTGCTCGCCGCGGCGGGCATCGGCTCGCCCGAGCGCTTCTTCGCGACGCTGCGCGCGGCAGGCGTCGCACCCGCGACGCGCGCGCTGCCCGACCATTACGCGTTCGTCGACAATCCGTTCGTCGACGATCATTTCGATGCGATCCTGATCACCGAGAAGGATGCAGTAAAATTGGGAACTTCGTGGCGCGACGCTCGAATCTGGGTCGTCCCGGTCGAAGCCGCGCTCGACCCCCGCCTTATCGCTCTCGTTGTGGAGAAACTCCGTGGACGCACGCCTGCTTGAAATCCTTGTATGCCCCATTTGCAAGGGCCCGCTCCACTACGACCGCGGTGCGCAGGAGCTCGTCTGCAACGCGGACAAGCTCGCGTACCCGATCCGCGACGGCATCCCGGTGATGCTCGTCGACGAAGCGCGCCAGACGGTCGAAGGCACGCCGGTCGATCCGGCCGGCCCGGCCCAGGGCCGCTGACGAAAGCGCCGCGCGCCGATCGTTTCGCATCGCGCGCGCCTTCGTCGTTCCGCCCGAGCGCCGGCGCCGAACCGCCGACCGCTCGGCACAACGCCGCCGCCCGCCTCGCCAGGCGGGCGCATGTTCCGAACCCTATCCGCTTCGCGCACGTCCGATGACCTCCCCGCTCCCTTTCGTCGCCGTCGTTCCCGCCCGCCTCGCGTCGACCCGCCTGCCGAACAAGCCGCTCGCCGATCTCGGCGGCAAGCCGATGGTCGTGCGCGTCGCCGAACGCGCGCGCGAAGCGGGCGCGCAGCAGGTGCTCGTCGCATCCGACGCGCAGAGCGTCCTCGACGCGGTGCGCGAACACGGCTTCGACGCCGTGCTGACGCGCGCCGACCACCCGTCCGGCACCGACCGTCTTGCGGAAGTCGCCGCGAAGCTCGGTTTTAGCGACGACACGATCGTCGTCAATGTGCAGGGCGACGAGCCGCTGATCGATCCGCAACTGGTCCGCGACGTAGCGTCGCACCTCGCCGCGCATCCGTCGTGCGCGATCGCGACGGCCGCGCACCCGCTGCACGACGCGCAGGACGTGTTCAACCCGAACTACGTGAAGGTCGTGCTCGACGCGAACGGCGTCGCGCTGTACTTCTCGCGCGCGCCGATTCCGTGGTCGCGCGACGCGTACCTGCCGCACTGGCCGAACGTCGCCGCGATGCCCGCGCCGACGTGCCCGGTCTATCGGCACATCGGCCTTTACGCGTATCGCGCGCGCTTCCTGCGCACGTATCCGACGCTCGCGCAAGCCCCGATCGAGGCGGCCGAGCAGCTCGAGCAACTGCGCGCGATGTGGCACGGCGAGCGCATTGCCGTGCTCGTCACCGAGCACGCGCCCGAAGCCGGCATCGATACGCCGGCCGATCTCGAACGCGTGCAGGCCCTTTTTCGGTCTCGCGCCAAATAACCCATGGCATAATCGGGCGATTGTGCGAGCGATCCGCCCGCGCCGCTCACCGAGATTCGCCCCAAGCCCGCCGTCATTCGCCGGCCACCGCGCGTTGCTTCCGACGCGCCGCAGTCAGACCGGCCGACCGCGCTTGCAGCAGAACCGCCGAGCCGCGCAGCCGATGCCATAGCGTCTCGCGCCAAAGCATTCACATACCGGAGATATCACCATGCGTTTGATCCTGTTGGGCGCGCCCGGCGCGGGAAAAGGCACCCAGGCAAACTTCATCAAGGAAAAGTTCGGCATCCCGCAAATTTCGACGGGCGACATGCTGCGCGCCGCCGTGAAGGCCGGCACGCCGCTCGGCGTCGAGGCGAAGGTTTACATGGACGAAGGCAAGCTCGTGCCGGATTCGCTGATCATCGGCCTCGTCAAGGAGCGCCTGAAGGAAGCGGACTGCGCAAACGGCTATCTGTTCGACGGTTTCCCGCGCACGATCGCGCAGGCTGACGCGATGAAGGAAGCGGGCGTCGCGATCGACTACGTGCTCGAAATCGACGTACCGTTCTCGGAGATCATCGAACGGATGAGCGGCCGCCGCACGCACCCGGCGTCGGGCCGCACGTACCACGTGAAGTTCAATCCGCCGAAGGTCGAAGGCCGGGACGACGTGACGGGCGAGCCGCTGATCCAGCGCGACGACGACAAGGAAGAGACGGTGAAGAAGCGCCTCGAAGTGTACGAAGCGCAGACGAAGCCGCTCATCACGTACTACGGCGACTGGGCGCAACGCGGCGAGGAGAACGGCCTGAAGGCGCCCGCGTACCGGAAGATCTCCGGCCTCGGCAGCGTCGACGAAATCCGCGCGCGCGTGTTCGATGCGCTGAAGTAACCACGCCGGGACGAAGCGCGGCGCACGCCGCCCGTCCATGACGACAAGGAAACCGCCCTCCACGGGCGGTTTTTTTCGTCCGGTCGTTCGCTTCGCGCCGCGCTTGGGCGGCCGCTCGTACAATCGTCGCAAGGCGCGTGGCGCGTCACGACATTCGAACGACATTCATTCCAATCCAGGAGAAGGAGCGATCATGGAGATTCGCGACAACGTCTTTCTGATCACGGGCGGCGCATCGGGGCTCGGCGCGGGCACCGCGCGCCTCTTGACCGAAGCGGGCGGCAAGGCCGTGCTCGCCGACCTCAATCAGGACGCGGGCGAAGCGCTCGCGCGCGAGTTGGGCGGCGTGTTCGTCAAGTGCGATGTCGCGCGCGAGGACGACGCGCAGGCGGCCGTCGCGGCCGCGACGAAGTTCGGCACGCTGCGCGGGCTCGTCAACTGCGCGGGCATCGCGCCCGCGTCGAAGACGGTCGGCAAGGACGGCCCGCACCCGCTCGACCTGTTCGCGAAGACAATCGCCGTAAACCTGATCGGCACGTTCAACATGATCCGCGTCGCCGCCGCCGCGATGGCCGCGAACGAGCCGACGCAAACGGGCGAGCGCGGCGTGATCGTCAGCACCGCGTCGGTCGCCGCGTTCGACGGCCAGATCGGCCAGGCCGCGTATGCGGCGTCGAAGGCCGGCGTCGCCGGCATGACGCTGCCGATTGCGCGCGACCTGTCGCGCAACGCGATCCGCGTGATGACGATCGCGCCCGGCCTCTTCGAAACGCCGATGCTGCTCGGGATGCCGAAGGAAGTGCAGGATGCGCTCGGCGCGATGGTGCCGTTCCCGCCGCGCCTCGGCAAACCGGCCGAGTACGCGATGCTCGTCAAGCAGATCGTCGAGAACCCGATGCTCAACGGCGAAGTGATCCGCCTCGACGGCGCGATCCGGATGCAACCGAAGTAAAAGCGGCCGCGTGCAGAGACGGCGCTGCGCGGGCGTCGCGGCATCGCCGCATCGCCCGCCGAACGAAGAAACGCCCGCGAGATGCATCGGCATTCGCGGACGTCGTTACATTGTATGGTCAGATCCGAGCGGACATTCGAAGCGCGTCG
Source organism: Burkholderia sp. BDU5 (assembly GCF_001522845.1). Taxonomy (NCBI): domain Bacteria; kingdom Pseudomonadati; phylum Pseudomonadota; class Betaproteobacteria; order Burkholderiales; family Burkholderiaceae; genus Burkholderia; species Burkholderia sp. BDU5. The sequence continues at coordinate 183,689 of NZ_LOWC01000009.1, forward strand.
CGCCCGCTCGCTCGATCGATCGTCTGCGTTTGAGCACGGCGTCGAGCCCCCTGCCGCTGCCCGTCGATCAATCGTCTTCGTCGCGCTGCATCCGCTGCCGCAATTCGCCGACCTGCGCCTCGACGATCGTCGCATCGGCCGCGTCGGGCCGCTCGCCGAGATACGTCTCCAGATCCTCGAGCGCGGGCCGCAGGTAATCGAGCCGCGCATACGCGAAGCCGCGGTCGCGCACTTCGTCGAGCTGTCCCGGCAGCAGGATCACGAGCCGCTCCTGCACGCCGAGCAGCCGCTGCCAGCGTTCCGTCTGCAGATAGACGGCCTTCAGGTTGTTCAGCATCCGCGCGACGACCTCGCGATCGGTCGCCGGCTGCAGCAACGCGCGCAGCACGCTCGTCGCGCCGCCGTCGGCGCGGGCGACGTATGGCTCGAGCATCTCGACGAGTTCCGACTCCGACAGCGAGCGCCCCGTCGTCGGATCGAGGATCGCGTCGCCGTCGGGCAGCGCGATGCGCAGCAGGAAATGCCCAGGGAACGACACGCCGTGCGCCGGCACGCCGACCTGCTCGGCGAGCTCCAGATACAGCACCGCGAGCGAGATCGGAATCCCGCGGCGGCGCTTCAGCACCATGTTCAGATAGCTGTTGTCCGGGTCGTAGTAGTCGTTGTGGTTGCACGCGAAGCCGAGTTCGCGGAAGAAGAAGTCGTTCAACAGCGCGAGCTTGTCGCTTGCGCCGGCGCCGTGCGGCAGGCGCTTGACGAGCCGCGCCGCGAGCGCGTCGAGCTCGGCGAGCACGCCTTGCAGGTCCACGTCGGGATAGGCGTCCTGCGCGAGCGACAGCGCCGCCTCGGTGAGCGGCAGACCATCGTCTTCGGCGACGAGCGAACTGAAATAGTCGAGAACGCGAGTCATGGAATCCGTTACTTGGCGCGTCGTCTGAAGTACGCGTATTTGAAGCCCATCAGCCACAACATACCGAAATATAGTGCGGCGAACAGAACGAGGCAGGCGCCCATCAGCGCGATCCGCTCGAACGGCACCGCGCGCATCGCGGTCCAGTCGAAGTTGAGCGCGAGCCAGTGCATCACGCCCGCGAGCACGAGCGACGCGCCCGCGAGCTGCACGAAGAAGCGCAGCCAGCCGGGCGACGGCTGATAGATGCCGCGGCGGCGCAGCCCGACGAACAGCAGGAAAGAATTCAGGCACGCGCCGACGCCGATGCTGAGCGTCAAGCCCGCCGCGCCGATGATCGGCACGAATACATAGTTCGACAACTGCGTGACGACGAGCACGCCGATCGCGATCTTCACGGGCGTCTTGATGTCCTGCTTCGCGTAGAAGCCGGGCGCGAGGATCTTGATGAGGATGATGCCGACGAGGCCGATCCCGTACGCGGCGAGCGCGCGCGCAACCATCGTGACCGTGTGCGCGTCGAATTTGCCGTAGTTGAAGAGCGTCGCGGTCAACGGCTCGGCGAAGAAGAACAGCGCGAGCGCACTCGGCGCGGCAAGCAGGAAAGTAACCCGCAGCCCCCAGTCGAGGAGCGCCGAATACTCGGTCGAATCGGCATCGACGTGCGCCTTCGACAGGCTCGGCAGCAGGATCGTGCCGAGCGCGACGCCGAGGAGCGCGGTCGGGAACTCCATCAGCCGGTCCGCGTAGTTGATCCACGACACGGCGCCCTGCCCGAGCCGCGACGCGATGTTCGTATTGATGATGAGCGACAGTTGCGCGACCGACACCGCGAACGTCGCGGGCACCATCTTCGCAAGCACGCGCTTCACGCCAGGATGCGCGAGCGCGCGCAGCGGATTGACGCCGATCGCGGGCACCATGTCGATCTTCTTCAGGCCAGGCAGCTGCACCGCGAACTGCAGGACGCCGCCCGCGATCACCGCCCACGCGAGCGCGTAGACGGGCACCTTCAGATGCGGCGCGACAAACACGGCCGCGACGATGAACGCGACGTTCAGCAGCACGGGCGCGAACGCGGGCAGCGAGAAGCTCTTGTACGTGTTGAGCACACCCGACGCGAGCGTCGTCAGCGAGATGAACACGATGTACGGGAACATGATCTGCGTCATCGTGACGGCAAGCGGGAATGCCTGCCCGTCCGTGCGCAGCCCCGACGCGACCGCGAACACGACCCACGACGCGCCGGCGACCCCGACGAGCGACAGGAGCGCGAGCGCCCACGCGAGCACGGTCGACATCGCATCGACGAGCGCCTTCGTCGCATCGTGCCCTTTTTGATTCTTGAACTCGGCGAGAATCGGCACGAACGCTTGCGAGAACGCGCCTTCGGCGGACAGCCGGCGCAGCAGGTTCGGAATGCGGAACGCGACGTAAAACGCGTCGGTGAATTGACTGGCGCCGAACGCACGGGCGATCAGCGTTTCTCGGGCCAGACCGGTCACGCGCGACAGCAGCGTGAAGCCGCTGACCGTCAGCAGGGCTCGGAATAGATTCATGGGGCGCTTATTATACGGACCTCGGGCGTCGGCAACCGGTAGGCCTGAGGAAAAGGGCGGGCATACCGGCGTGGGCGATGCGGCAAGATGCGGCCCGCGCTGTCGCGGACAAATAGAAATGTCCGGTTTTGTAGCAAATGAAATGTCCGCATGTTGGCGGGGGCGGCAAGCCGGCG
>NZ_LOWC01000010.1:0-2256 GCF_001522845.1 Burkholderia sp. BDU5
CGCAGTGCGGATGCTGGTAGCCGGCGGCGCGGCGAACGTCTTCGGGCGTGGCCTCGCGCCAGCCGGCCGGCGGCTCGACGCCGTGGAACGCCGCGTACTGCTCGCACGTGAATAGGTCCATCACCGTGCACGGCGTGCCGACCAGCATCTCGAAGTCGCGTGCGGCCGCCGGATCGTTGTCGATGCCGCCAATGCAGCGCCACGTCGCGGTCAGATTGCCGACGCGGGAGGTGGCCTTGGTGAATCCCTTTGCACCGCCGCCGAGGCCGCAGCAGAAACCGAAGCTGTTGTATACGCGCTGATTGTCCATGGGTGTCACAGGAAAGTCGGAAAAAAGAAGGGCGCCGCGAATTGCGGCGCCCTTCGAATGCCGCGCGGACCGAGGTAAACCGCGCGGTGATGCTCTGTCTGTTCAGCGAGGCATGCGCTGCGGTTCGGCGCGGCCGCGCGCGGCGCGCTTCCACCATTGATCGTCGGTGCCGGGCTTGTGGGCGGTGTACACGTGGCCCAACTGTCCTTTGTCGCGCAGGAAACCCCATTCCTTCGAGCGGCGCGCGCGGTGCGCGAAGATTGTCCAGCACTCGTGCACGCCGTGGTCGCGCGGCAGGATCACGCGGTGGAATGAGTCGCCGATCAGTGCGTTGAACCAGCGAACGATCTTCGTGCCGGCGCGCGTCTGCTCGTAGTACCAGCCGGTGAGGATCAGGGAAAAGGCCCACGGCCAAGGATGATCGTGCAGGCCGCGATCGGGATCGCTGTCGACGAAGCGGTGCAGGTACACGCGCACGCCGAGCAGCGTGAACAAGTAGTAGCGCTCGAGGTAGGGCCGGCCTGCGTCGCTGATGATTCGGCAGGGCAGTCGGCCGCTGATGATGAAGAGGAGGGCACGGACCATGTCAGGTCTCCATTGCTTTCGGCAGCGTTGCGTCGAGGCGTTGGATCAGCTTCACGATGTCCTCGGGGATGCGCATGGCGTGGCTGCCGTGCATCGCCGCGAACGCCGGCCGAAACAGGTTGCGATCGTCGTTGCTCAGATCGGCGTTTTCGAGGCGCGCGAGCGCGCGCCAGAGCGGGTCTTGCGTATCGGTCATTGGGGGAATTCCTTTTGGATTACAGCTACGACGCGATCGCACGTCGCGACGTCGAACCAGCCGATGTGGCATTCCTCGTGGTTCGCGATGTCGAGCTGTCGGGCCAACCAGATGTACGCATCAGTGCGCGTCATCGCGCCGGACTGCCAGAGAGGGTTGAAGGCAACTTTCGCGCGTTTCCGCGCTTCACGAGTCGGCCCGTCGGCCAGCGTGCCGAGAGGAATCGCGGTGAAGGGGTGCAGCCCGACGTAAGCGCGACACGTGCGGCAGAGGAACGCCCACGGATACTCGCCGTACGCGCGGCCGTAGATCGCCGAGTTGTTCACGATCTCGACGGGGCCGCCGTCGTACGGGCAGGTCGTCGGAGCCGGAAGAGGGTTCTTGACGCGGGCGGTCGCTCGGCGCGACGGGTTCCACGGTGTCTTCGTCGTTTGCATGATCTAGAAAAAATGGGCGCCGTGCGGGCCGCCCGAGTGCGCCGCGCAATCCGGGGCACAGAAAGCGCGCGGCGATACTGCTATCGCGGCATCCACTCCGTGCCGCGCACGATCCGGCCGATCGGTTCGAGCACGAGCACCTCGGATTCCTTTTCGCTGCGCACGAGCGCGCTGCCGCGCCGCTGGGCTTTCTCGAGCGACGCGTGACGCCTCGGCTTGCAATACCTGCCGACCGTCACGAACAGCGGCGTACGCGCTCCGACGGGCCCAAGCGTGAGTTCGTCGATGCGCGCTTCGAGTGCCGCGGCATTCGCGCGCCAGGTGTCGGCCCGCTGCTGCGCGGCGTCGCGCTCGGCGGTGAGGCGCTCGACGTCAGCGCGCAGGGCCGCGATGACACGCTGGGTGCTGTCGGACGCGACGGCCGGAGGCGGCAAGCTGGCAATGGCCTCTGCGAGCGACAGAGCGGGGGCCGGCGCCGGCATGGCGTTGGATGGTGCGACCGACGCAGCGCCGCGCGCGAGCCAGTACACATACTCGTTGCCGCCTCCCACGCGCTTTTCGCGCTCGACGATCGCCTCGCCGAGCATCCGGTTCAGCTCCTTCGTCACGTCGAGATGCGGGAGCCCGGTTCCGGTCGCCACGGCCTTCGCCGTGGCTTCCGACGTCGCGGCGAGATACTTCTCGATGTCCTCTCTCACGCTGCCTCCCGAATTGCATGCTGCGCGGCC
>NZ_LOWC01000011.1:0-1013 GCF_001522845.1 Burkholderia sp. BDU5
AAATCCCGCAGACCGCGCCGCCGCCCGCCGCGACCTCCCGCGCCGCTTTCGCCCCTTCGATCTGCAGGATCGTCGGCAGCGACACGCCGTTCTTCGCCGCCGTCACCTCGGCGAGGATCGACACCGCGATCTCCGGCGGCGTGCGGCTGCCGATGTAGATGCCCGCCGGGCCATGCAGCCGCGCAAGCGCCGCCGCGCCCAGATCGAACTCGCGCAGCCGCTCGCGCCGCGCCTGGCTGTTGCGCCGCGAGCCGAGCGCGCCGACGTAGAACGCCGGCGTCTTCAGCGCTTCCATCAGCGCGAGATCGTCGAGCTTCGGATCATGCGTCAACGCGATCACCGCCGAGCGGCGATCGAGCTGCATGTCGAGCACGGTATCGTCGGGCATCGTCCGCACGAGCCGCGTGCCCGGCACGTCCCACGCGTCCGTGTACGCTTCGCGCGGATCGCAGACCGTCACCTGATAGTCGAGCCCGACCGCGATCTGGCACAGATAGCGCGACAACTGCCCCGCGCCGATCACGAGCATCCGGTAGCGCGGCCCGTGAATCGTCACGAGGCGCGCGCCGTCGAAGGACAGCCCGTCGGTCGCGATTGCGGGCGCGAGCGCCGCTTCGCCCGTCGCGAGATCGAGCGTGCGCGTGACGAGCCGGCCGCGTTCGAGCGCGTCGCACAGCGCCGCGATGCCGCTTTTCGGCGCGAGCGGTTCGAGCACGAGCTCGATCGTGCCGCCGCACGGCAGGCCGAAGCGATGCGCTTCTTCGGCCGTCACGCCGTACTTGACCGCTTCGGGCCGCGCCCAGCTCGCGACGCCCGACGCCTGCACGCGCGCGATCAGATCGTCCTCGATGCAGCCGCCCGACACCGAGCCGACGACGAGCCCGTCGTCGCGCACCGCGAGCATCGCGCCCTCCGGCCGCGGCGACGAACCCCAGGTCCGCACGACCGTCACGAGCAGCGCGCGGCGGCCGTCGCCGAGCCAGCGCGCGCCCGTCCTCAGCACTTCGAGATCC